>JBFLKP010000293.1:0-36815 GCA_040883225.1 Candidatus Limnocylindrales bacterium
CGCCCTTGCGGTCGATGACCGAGATGCGGCCCCAGGAGAACGCCGTCTCGCGGGGCAGCCGGCTGGCGTAGGTCAGGGTCTCTCGCACCCCGAAGCCGCGGGAGCCGGTGATCCAGTACTCGACCAGCTCAGGGTCGTAGTGCTTGAAGGTCGGCCGGGCCCGGATGGCCACGAGCAGGAAGGCCGGACCCGGGCGGTCAGGCAGGTCGGGATCGGCGAGGAACCCCCAGTCGGCGAGCAGCTCCGCGGCGAGCTTCGGGTCGATGGAGGCAGGGAGGTCAGCCATCTCCCCGAGCCTGCCTCGCCGCGTCTGGTCCCGGCACGGCCATGAGGCCCTAAACGGCGGTCATCGGGCATGGGCCGGAGGTCACGAGTACGCCGCACGTTGGCGGTCTGGGCGCGTGCTACGCTTCCGCCGACCCCACCGCAGGAGAGCACTGTCTCATGTCGAGCAACACCGGTTCCGGCACGTACCTCTTCACCTCGGAATCGGTCACCGAAGGCCATCCCGACAAGATGTGCGACCAGATCTCGGACGCCATCCTCGACGCCATCATCGAGAACGCGAGGGCCGAAGGGCACCCCGAGCCGCGCGCGGCGGTCGAGACGGCGACCACCACCGGGCTGGTGATGGTCCTCGGTGAGGTCACGACCGGTGGCTATGTCGAGATGCAATCGATCGTGCGCGACACGGTCCGGGACATCGGCTACACGCGGTCGGAGCTCGGTTTCGACTACGAGACCTGCGGCACGATCGTCTCGGTCAAGGAGCAGTCGAGCGACATCGCCATGGGTGTGGACGGCGCGGAGCTCGGCGCCGGCGACCAGGGCATGATGTTCGGCTTCGCCTGCCGCGAGACTCCTGAGCTCATGCCCCTGCCCATCGCGCTGGCCCACCGGATGTCACGTCGGCTCGCGGAGGTCCGCAAGAGCAACCAGCTGCACTACCTGCGGCCCGACGGCAAGACCCAGGTGACCGTGGAGTACGAGAACGGCGTGCCGTCCCGGGTCGGCACCGTCGTGGTCTCGACGCAGCACGACCCCGATGTTCGCACCGAGCGACTGCGCGAGGACGTCGTCGAGGCGGTCATCCTGCCGGTCATCGAGCCGGAGCTGCGGCCGAGCGACCCGATCATGCACGTCAACCCCACCGGCCGCTTCGTCATCGGCGGGCCCATGGGCGATGCCGGCCTCACCGGCCGCAAGATCATCGTCGACACCTACGGGGGCTATGCCCGCCACGGCGGCGGGGCCTTCTCCGGCAAGGACCCCACGAAGGTCGACCGCTCGGCGGCCTATGCCGCGCGCTGGGTGGCCAAGAACGTGGTGGCCGCCGGCCTCGCCGATCGCTTCGAGGTCGAGCTGGCCTACGGCATCGGCATCCCCGAGCCGGTGAGCATCTCGGTCGACTCCTTCGGCACCGGTGTCATCGAGGATGCCCGGATCCAGCAGCTCATCGAGCGTCACTTCGACCTGCGTCCTGGCGGCATCATCAGGGCGCTCGACCTGTGGCGGCCGATCTACCGCGAGACCGCGGCGTATGGCCACTTCGGTCGCGAGGATCTGGACCTGCCCTGGGAGCGCACCGACAAGGCTGGACTGCTCAAGGACGACGCCGGCATCTGAACGACCGCGGCCTGGCGGCGCGACACCGAGCACCGGATCGATCCCGCCTTGTGACCGTCGCCCGGCCGAACCCCGGCCTTGTATTGCGGCCGCATCCCGGTGGCACCACGACGACGGCATGACCCCGCTTGGGTCGGGCTCCGGCCCGGGTGGCATGACCCCGCTCGGGTCGGACTCGACACGCCTGTCGCCGGATCGTCGACTCTCAGCCTCGGTGAGGCCCGGACTGACGATCTCAGCCCTGTGCGCGACGAGCCGATGCACCTGCGCTGCGAATCGGTCGAGCTCGTCCCCGCTGGGGTCGCGCGGCCACCGCGTGTCCTCTCACGCGCTGGCAAGCGTGCCTGCCACGCACCGGCCGCCCACTCACGCGCTCACCACGCGCCGGCCGCCACCCACGCCTCGGCCACCCCCACGCGCCGGCCACCCACCACGCGCCGACCACCCATCACGCGCCGTCTCACGGCTCGGTCGACACGCGCGCCGCATCGATGACGGCGCTACCACCGGTTCAGCGGCCGGCCAACGCCTCCCGCGCGACCTCCAGGTAGCGATCGACGGTCTTCGACATGCTCAGCTCCTCGGCCAGCTTGCGCACCCCGGGGTCGGGGTCCAGCAGCGGCTTGGCCAGCAACTCGCTGATGGCGGAGCCCAACGGCCACGGCTCTCCGGCGGGACCGAAGAAGTTCAAGGCCCCCGGTACGCGCCGAGCGTACTCGCGCGTGCCTGGCAGGTCCGACACCAACATCGGCTTGCCTGACGAGATCCACGACGACATCGAGCCCGAGGCGGAGAGGTCGGTGAAGGGCAGGATGGCCAGGTGCGTGGCCGCCATCCACGTCCCCATCTCCTCTTCGGAGAGGTAGCCGGTGATGCGAAAGCGGTCGCCGAGGCCGAGCTTCCTGGCCTTGCGTAGGGCGAAGTCATAGACGAACGTGCGGCCCTCGATGGGACCGCCGGCGTAGACCATCATGGCGTCGTCCGGCATGTAGGGCACGGCCTGGAAGGCGTAGCGATGGCCCTTGCGGCCGTAGACGAAGCCCAGCAGCGTGACCAGCTTGCGCTCGCCGATGCCCAGCTTCGCGCGCGCTTCCGCCGGCGACATGGGCAGCTCCCGTGACTCCACGAAGTGGGGGATGACGCGCAGCTTCTCGACCGGCACGATGCCGCGCATGCGCTCGACCTCGATCTGCGAGTGGACCACGATGATGTCGGCGGTCCGCCCCAGCTGGCGCAGGCCCCACACATCTGGGTCGAGGTAGCGGGCGCGGAAGCCTTCGCGGTCGAAGATGTCGTGCAGGGTCACGACCAACGCGCCCTTGTAGGTCCGGCGGAAGCGCATCAGCCGCGGCAGTGCGCGACCGTTCTTGCCCCAGCCCCGGCGGTTCCACTGCATCAGCACGACGTCGGTGCCAGCCAGGCCTGCCGCCACCCGCGCGAGCTGTTCGGATGACTCGTCCACGCGACCGGCTTCGACCTCGGTGACGTGCAGGCCATCACGGGTGCGCGCCTCGTCGGCGATGAGCTGCCCGTAGCGACGCACGCCGCTCTCGGGCCGCCCGAGGTGGAGGAAGCCAAGCTCCCCGAGCTCAGTGCCCATCGCTCGACGCTGCCGGGTTCGTCAGTCGTCGTAGCCGAGCTGCCGCAGCAGGTCGCCTGCCTCGGCATCGATCTCAGCCATCTCGGACGGGTAGAACGTGTTGCGCCAGGTGCCGACCGAGGAATCGTCGGCGCGCATGGCGGCGCTGGTGAAGGCGTCGCGCGACTTCCGCCGGTCGACACCGAGGAAGTCGAGGATCCTCTCCGCCTCGTCGACCGGCTCACGCACGAGGTCTTCGTAGCGCAGCTCGTGATAGCGCTCCGGGCCCAGCGCCGGACCGTCACGCAAGCCGGCCTCGGTGTACTGCCGCCAGGCCCAGGCCATGCGGCGGGCGTCGCTCGTGCGAAGGAACTCGTCCCTTCGGTCCTTCTCGACCCAGAAGCTGGGCCAGGGGCCGTGGAGGTAGCCGCCGGGCTCGCGCTCGCCGGACCAGGCGTCCTCCGCGCGCAGCCAGGGCTTGTGCATGTGTGAGCTCGAGGCGTCACGGCCGTCGCGGATGATGTGGATGAACTGGGAGTCGGGGAAGGCTTTCGCGAGGAAGGGGACGAGGAAGATGTTGGTCGGTGTCTTCTCGGCGAAGCGCAGGTCGCCATCGCGCTCCACGCGCACCAGCCAGCGGTAGACGAGCCGGTAGAACTCGCGCGAGCGGCGGTAGCCCCAGAGGCCTTCGTAGACGTAGCGGCCCGCAGCCTTGGTCGCGGGCGGCTCGTGGTGGTACGTCACCTCCGGCAGGCGGCCGATGCAGTCGCCCAGGAAGGTCGTGCCCGAGCGGGCCGCGCCGATGATGAAGATCGAGCGCTTCAACGACGGGAAGACCGAGCTCGCCAGGCGCTTCGAGGTCATGGGCCGATGGCGGTCGAGCTTGAGGTAGTAGCGTCGCTCGGCCCGGTAGGTCTTGCGCGCGATGCGCCACATATCGCGGATACCGATGGGCAGAGGCTCGGGGTTCGCGTCCGGCGGGACGCTGGGGTTCAGCCCACGCGGAGGCCGATCGTCGACGGCGTGGCCGGCGGACGCCTCGGCCGACTCGGTGGGCGGCGCCTCCGCTGTGGGCTCGGCGGTCATCGGTTCCTCTGTCACGCTGTCAGTCACGCTCGTGGTCTCTGCCTCTTGTCCCCGGGGTCTCGGCGGATGATAGCCCGCCTCATGCACAATCGTCGGTATGTACGCCGTCATCATGGCCGGCGGCGGTGGAACGCGCCTCTGGCCGCTCAGCCGCTCCCGACGCCCCAAGCCCTTCCTGCCGCTCCTCGAGGGTGACCGCACCCTGCTCGGGGCCGGCGTCGCCCGGCTCGCGCCGCTCATCGCGCCCGATGACGTCTACATCGTCACCGACGCGCGCTATGCGCCGCTGGTCCGGGAGGTCGCGCCCCAGGTGCCGGCCGCCAACATCATCGGCGAGCCTTTCGGGCGCAACACCGCGGCCGCGGTCGCGCTCATGGCCCACGCCATCGACCGCCCCGCCGACGAGATCATGGTCGTCCTGCCGGCGGACCAGGCCGTGCAGGATGAAGTGGGCTTCCGCGATGCGCTCGCGGCTGCGGCCGAGCGTGCCGCCGAGGGCGACCTCGTGACGCTCGGCGTCGAGCCCACCGAGCCGTCCACGGGCTACGGCTACGTCCGCGCTTCGGGCGAACCCGCTGAGCACGGCGGCCGGCCGACCTTTGGCGTCGAACGCTTCGAGGAGAAGCCGACGCCCGAGCGCGCTCGCGAGCTCATCGCCTCGCGTTCGGCCTTCTGGAACGCTGGCATCTTCGTGTGGCAGCGCTCCGCGGCCATCGCCGGCCTCGAAGCCTACTCGGCAGACATCAGCGATCCCATCCGCGACTGGTGCAGCGCCAACGTGCCGAGCGGTGACGCTGGCTGGCCCGGCGTGGCCCTCGAAGCGACGTACGCGGACCTGCGCGCTACCTCCATCGACTACGCCTTGCTTGAGCCCGCTTCGCTCGAAGCCAAGGTCGCAGTGGTGCCCATCTCGGTGGGTTGGAGTGACCTCGGTTCGTGGTCGGCGCTGCGCGATCAGCGGGCGACCGACGGCGGCGCCGTCATCTCGATCGAAGGCGATGCCCGCGTCATCGACATCGACGGGCGTGACGTGCTCGTCCACGCCGCTGGTGGGCGCACCGTGGCCACGGTGGGGCTGGAGGGCGTCATCGTGGTCGACACGCCCGAGGCGCTGCTGGTCATCTCGGCCGACGCCGCACAGGACGTCAAGAAGGTCGTCAACCAGCTCAAGGACGAGGACAGCGACCTGCTCTAGGCCTCAGCGGCGGCTCACGGCCGCCCGGTAGAGCTCCACATAGCGGTCGACCACGCGGGCCGTCGACAGGCGGCGAGCGAGCGCCTCGACGTGGGGGTCGGGCTCCTCCGTTGCCGCTGCCAGCGCGGTCTCGATGGCTGGGGCCAGCTGCTCCGACCGGTAGGGTGCGAAGGAGTGGAAGGCTCCCGGTGCCATCGCGGCCAGCTCGCGAAACTGGGGCAGGTCGGAGGTCACGATGGGCCGGCCGGCCGAGATGAGCGTGGCCAGCGCTCCGGAGGCGGACATCGAGCGATAGGGCGCCAGGGCCACGTCGGTGGCGGCCAGCACGCGCTCCAGCTCCTCTTCGGGCACGAAGCCCATGAAGCGGGTGCGGTCGGCCACACCCAGCTCGAGGGCGTAGGCCTTGAACTGTTCGACCATGTACTCACGACCGCGCAGGGGAGCGCCCACGAAGAGCGCGATGACGTCCTCGGGCAGCTCGCTCAGGGCCTCGATGACGAGCTTGTGGCCGCGGCGCTTGATCATGTGGCCCAGCAGCGTGATGACGCGCCTGTCGGTCACGTCGAGCGAGGCCCGTGACGCGGCTCGATCCGGGAGCGCCGCACGCTGCTCCACGAAGTGGGGCACGACCTCGACCTTGGCATCGGGCACCCGTCCGGCCAGGCGTCGTCGCTCCTCCTGCGAGTGGACCACGATGCTCGAGGCGGCGATGCCGAGACGGCGCAGGCCCAGGGCCTCGGGCGTGATCGTGCGCTGCCAGCGGTTCTCGGGCGCGTAGACATCGTGCAAGGTGAAGACGGTGGGGCGGCCCATCGAGCGCAGGGCCACCTCCAGGCGCGGGAGGCCGCCCAGGCGCGGGTTCCAGTCGGCCACCTTCCACTGGATGTGGACGACGTCGACCTCGCGCAGGCGGCGGCACGCCTGCCGCAGGTCCGACATGGGGGCGCCGCGATCGCCGACGTCGCTCTCGACGACCTCGACATCCGGGCGCCTTGCGGCCGCCTCGGCGAGGATCGCGCCGTAGCGACGCAGGCCACTGCGCTCGCGGCCGATGTGGAGGAAACCGACGCGTACCGGTCTCATGTCCCGTAGCCCAGCTCGCGCAGCAGTCCGCCGTGGCGCCGCCGCAGGATCGTGCGCAGGACCGGGTCGAGCGAGGCGCCCCCGGTGCCGACACGTGACCGGTAGATGGTCGAGTCCTCGCCGCCGGCCGCACGTTGCCGGGCGCTGAACCATCGGTAGCGGTCGGTGGCGGTGTGCTCGCTGGGGTCGAACTCGAGCACGCTCGGATCCCAGGGCTCGCCGAGGAAATCGAAGAGCCGTCGCCCCTGCGTGTCCGGATCGGCCACTAACGCCTCGTAGCGCAGCTCCAGGAAGCGGTCGTCGGGCAGGCGCCGACCCAGCGCGCGAGCAGCATCGACGTAGCGGGCCCATTCGGAGCGTGCCGCCCGGGCCGCCGACCGGTAGCCCCAGCGGTCGCGGAAGCTGGCCACCACGTCGTGGCCGTCGCGCAGCAGGTGTACGTAGAGGGCGGTCGGAAAGAGCTCCTCGATGAACGGCAGACGCAGGGTGTAGGTGGGATCCTTCTCGGCCCAGCGGACCTTGCCATTCCGGGCCAGCACTTCCGCCTGGAAGGCCTCGTAGAGGCCCCGCAGGTGCTCGATCCACCATTCGCGCGGAAGCCCGTAGGTGGCCACGAGGTCCCAGTTGCGCCCGACGACCGATTCGAGGTCGCGCAGGAAGTGCGTCTCCTCGCCGCAGGAGATGTTCGGGTGCGAGTCGAGGATGAGCCGCACCAGCGTCGTACCCGAGCGCGGGGATCCGATGACGAAGATCGGTGCCGCCGCCTGACCCGGGCCCGCCGGGCCCACCGCCCTCGCCTTGTCGCTATCGCCCGCCACGTGTTCCCTTCCTGTCCGATGACTCGTGCGCAAGTCTAGTCCCGGCTCGGGGTACCATTCGGACTCGTGCTGCCCCGCGCATCCGGGGCAGCGGTGAGGAGAGGCGAGAGGAGGGCCAGCGCCCGTGTCCGAAACACCGCCCGCGGCGCCGCCCATCGTCTTCGGGACCGATGGCTGGCGCGCCCGCATCGGTGAGGAATACACCTACGACAACGTGCGTCGCTGCGCCCAGGGCGTGGCCGAGTGGGTCATCAGTGAGGGCACCGGGGCCAAGGGCGTGGTCGTCGGCTACGACCGGCGCTTCGCCAGCGAGTACTTCGCGGTGGCCGCGGCCGAGGTCATCCTGGCGCACGACATCCCCGTGTTCTTCGCCTCCGAGGCCATCCCCACGCAGGTGACCTCGTACGAAGTGGTCGAACGTGGCGCCGCCTGCGCCATCGTCATCACCGCCTCACACAACCCTTGGATCGACAACGGCTTCAAGATCAAGTCACCTACCGGCGCTGCCGCACATCCCGGCATCCTCGCTGCGGTCGAGCGGTCCATCGCGGCCAACGCCGAGGGTACGCCGCCGCGCATGCCCTGGGATGAGGCCGAGGCGGCGGGACGGATCGAATACCTCGACCCCTTCGCGGGCTATGAGCGCTTCGTGCGCCGATCGCTCGATCTCGACAAGCTCAGGGCCGCTGACATGCGCGTGCTCGTCGACCCGCTCTACGGCTCGGGATCGGGCTGGACGAGCCGCCTGCTGGCCGGTGGCAGGATCGTGGTCGACGAGATCCACAGCGAACGCAACCCCTGGTTCGGCGGCGTCAACCCTGAGCCCATCAGGCCACACGTCGACGAGGCCCTCGAGCGGGTCCGCGAGGGTGGCTACGACCTGGGCCTGCTGCTCGACGGTGACGCCGACCGAGCTGGTGCCGTCGACGAGAACGGCGTCTTCATCCACCAGCTCCAGTGCTACGGCCTGCTGGCCTACTACCTGCTCGAGCACCTCGGCGAGCGCGACCCGCTGGTCACCACCGTCAACGAGACCTCGATGGCCTTCCGCCTCGGCGAGATCTACGACGTCGACGTGCACGAGACGCCCGTCGGCTTCAAGTACGTCGGGCCCAGGATGATCGAGACGGGCGCGATGATGGGAGGTGAGGAGTCCGGCGGCTACGGCTTCAAGATGCACCTGCCAGAGCGCGATGGCATCTACGCCGACCTCCTGTTGCTGGACCTCTTCATCCGTGAGCGTGAAGCCGGGCGCGAGACCGTGTCCCAAGCGGTGGCCCACCTACATGGGATCGCGGGTCCGTCGTACTACCTGCGCACCGATGTGCACACCGACCGAGCCTCCTATCCCGCGCTCAAGGCGCGCCTGCTGGCCGAGCTCGGTGACCATGCGCCCGAGACGCTCGGCGGCCGGCCGGTCGACCGCGTGGTCCCGCTCGACACCGGCGACGGCTTCAAGTTCTGGGTCGATGACGGCTCGTGGCTGCTGGTCCGCTTCAGCGGCACCGAGCCCCTGGTGCGGGTCTACACCGAAGCCACGAGCGAGGCCCTCCGGGATGCCTTGCTGGCCGAGGGCGACATGATGGTCAACGGCTAGAAGGAGGCGCCCCGATGACGCTGCAGGGCGGCGCCAACATCCTCGATGACCTCGCGGCCATGGGACGCGCGGATGGCGAGGGCATGCTCGGCCTCGTGGCTGGCCTGCCAGACCAGGTGGCCGAGGGCTGGGCCATCTCCCGTTCGCTGGAGCTGCCGTGGGATCCGCCGCGATCGGTGGCCCTGCTGGGGATGGGCGGATCGGCCATCGGCGGCGACCTGGCCAAGGCCATCTGGGCCGATCGCATCAGCGTGCCCCTCGAGGTGCTGCGTGGCTATGAGCTGCCTGCCTGGGTCGGCCCCGAGACACTGGTCATCGCCAGCTCCAAGTCCGGCGATACCGAGGAGACCCTGCGCCAGCTGGAGACGGCGCTCACACGACGCTGCCCGGTGGTCTGCGTGAGCACGGGCGGGGCCATCAGACGCGTGGCCGAGGCGGCCTCGCTGCCGCTGGCCGCATTCCCCGATGTGGGCTCGCCGCGCGCGTCCCTGGGATGGTCGCTGGGGATCGTGGCCGGCGTCCTCGAGCGCGCCGGCGTGCTCGAGCTCGACGAGGCCGAGATCGCGGCCGCGGCTGACTCCGGACGAGAGGCGGCCGCACGCTATGCGCCTGGCGTGCCCACCGCCGACAACCTGGCCAAGCAGCTGGCCTGGTCGCTGGTCGATCGCTTCGTGGTCATCAGCGGGGCGGGGTTCCTGGCTCCGGTGGCTCGGCGCTGGAAGACCCAGCTCAACGAGAACAGCAAGGCCGCCGCGGTCTACGACGAGCTGCCTGAGGCGACCCACAACACGGTCGTCGGTCTCGAGCAGCCGGAGTCCCTGCGCGACCACCTTGCGGTGGTCCTGCTGCGCAGCGAGCTGGAGCACCCCAGGAACGCACTGCGGGCGCAGCTCGTCGCCGATGTCCTCGACACCGGCCTGATCTGGCAGCAGTCGGTCGAGACGAGCGGTGCGGGCCGGCTGGGACACGCCCTCTCGGGGGTCGTCCTGGGCGACCACGTGAGTGTCTACACGGCCTTCATGTATGCGGTCGACCCCACGCCCATCGTGGCCATCGAGCACATCAAGCGACAGCTCGCGCTGGCCGATGAGGCCGGGTCCGAGTAGACCTTCGGCCCCTGCCGCCTCTTGGCGGAGTCGCTAGTCTAGGTATCAGGGATCGACGCCGGTCAAGCAGGCTGCCTCAAGCCTGGCGCGGCGCCGGATGAGCAACTCGCCGAGGCGGACCGTGGCGAGCAGGAGGTTGGGGATCGATGCACTCGAGCGTCATCGGCAAGATCGAGAAGGCCCATCGTTACGCGCGGGAACGCGACCGCATCACGGTGGAGCGCCTGGCGGTCACGTTCGCGGGCGATAACGCCTCGCATCACCTGACGCTCGAGGCCGACGGCTGGCAGTGCAATTGCCACTACTTCGAGTCCTGGAAGACCTGTGCCCACATCGCCGCGATGCAGGAGATCCTGGGCGTGATGCTGCCCGAAGAGCGCCAGACCTCGCTGTTCCCGGAGGCCGAAGAGCCGGCCGAGACCGCCGGCGCGTAGCGCGCCCGCGATCCCGACCCGCTCCCGCACGGGAGCTATTCGGCCACGAGCCGGAACAGGTACCACTGCCACCCTCGTTCGCGGTCGTAGTCCACGCGCACCTCGAGCAGCCACTCGCCCGCCACGTCCGGCTCCAGGCCCACGAGGGCCGGACCGGCCACCGGCTTGTCGAAGGCCGCCTCGGCGAGGCGTGTCTCCGAGGCCGTTCCCGACTGAGGCTCGAGGCGACCCTCCCAGCCGACGACGGCCGAGCCGTCGCTGAGCTCGAGCGCCAGCGGTTCGCCCACGCGCACGGCCAGGGGCTCCAGCACGTCCACCGGGGGGCGATAGCCCACCTCCTGACAGAAGCCCGTGAGGCAGCCGCGGCCGCGGAGGCCGGAGACCGATCCTCCGGTGATGCCCACGAGGGAGCCTTCGATGGCCGGTCGTTCGAGCAGGACCTCCCAGCTCCCGGGTCGATCCGGGACGTCCAGCAGCCAGGCGTGTCGTGTGGGTTCCAGGGTTGGCCGCATGATCGTGGCCACCACCCGATGGAGGCCGGGCGCGTCCGGGGCCGTGACCCAGCGCTGTTCGGCGAGCGCGAGCTCGATGGTCTGGTCGTCCTCCAGCGACGTGGCCTCGAACGTGACCGAGTCGCCTTCGGAGAGTGGAGGCTGGGCGCCGAACTCGAGCGGCGCCGATCGCATCCACGTGTCGAGCGGCCGAGCGTCGGGCGCGGCCGTGGCGGGGTTCTCTTGGTCCCCGCCGACGACCGTCCCGAAGGTGCCTGAGAGCCACGCGACCTCCTGGTCCGGCGCCTCCGCCGCGTTCGTGGTGGCGCTCGCCAGCAGCGCGCAGAGCACGACCACGATGGCTGCGCTTCGATGGTCCATCACCCGGTCACCTTCACCTTCTTGCTCTGCGAGCGGCTGTAGCGCAGCCCTTCATCATCCGGCCTGCTGAAGACCGCCTTGAGCTCCCACGTGGCCGACGGTGTGAGCGTGGCCTCGTAGCGGCCCTGCCGGTAGGTGGACCGCATCCACACCGTCTTCCACGCGTCGTCGCTGCCGGCGCGCCGGTACTTGAGCTTCACCGACCGTCCATTGAGCGGGTTGGCCGCGAGCTTGCGGTAGGCGCTCTGGTCAGCGACCTCCAGGGTGGCCACCAGCTTCACCGAACCACCCCTGGCGACCGTCCACCTGCTGGCGCTGAGCGACACCTTCGTGGCCACGTCGTTGCAGGTGGAGACGCTGGTCTTGTTATCCGGCGTGTCGTACAGCTCCTGCAGCGTGGCTACGTCGCAGCGACCGAAGGCGTGCCGGCTGGCGCCCGCGTGCGGGCGCATGGGCGTGATGGCTTGCATCACCGAGTCAGGTGCGGCCAGCCTGAAACCGGCGCTGGAGGGGTGGTCGAGCCCGGCGATGTGGCCCAGCTCGTGGAGCATCACCCGACGGAGGTCGAAACAGCCGGCTGACGAGGACGTCTTCTGGCACCAGCGCAGCGTGCCCCAGGAGAAGTCGGTGCCGTGTGCTCGGATCCACACACCCCACCAGCTGGGCATCGCCCGGCCCGCACAGGCGATGGCCGCGCTGCCACAGAAGCCGGCCAGTGTGCCGCTGTAGGCCACGGCGTTGGCGGCACCGTCGTCGTAGGCGAACTCCGGGCTGCGGGCGCTCGAGGACCGCGAGGCGTCGAGCGCGCCGGCCTTCAGTGGTCGCTTGGCCCACGACGGCGGCACCGCTCCGGACTTCCAGCGGTAGGTCAGACGCTCGTCCTCGGGCCAGCCACCGGCGCCGAAGTTGGGCGTGGGCCGCACGGCCACCGCGGCGCTGAGGGCCGCGGCGCTGATGTCCCCGTCGTTGGGGTGGCAGTTCTCGAGGCACGGCTCCTCGACGACGGCTTGGGTCTCGCCGCTCTCGGGATCGAGCACGTGGGTGCCCAGATACCGCCCGGAGCCACCTGCGTGGGCCGTGAGGCGCAGCGTGCCGGCCGCCGCGCCAGGTCCCGGATGCAGCAGCCGCGCAGCCCGCCTGGTCCACAGCCGGCACACCCGCGACGTATCGATCATGTCCAACCGGGTGTCGCCGGCACCACGCTGGCCGATGAGCAGGCGGTCCGGGCCCACGTGCACCGCAAAGCCGCGCCGACCGGTCCGCAAGCGGTGCTCGACGCCCTCGTGACGCAGCGTCAGGCGGTGACCCGTCACGGCGCCCTCATCGTCGAGCACGGCCTCCCAGGGTGAAGTGACCTCGCCGCTCTCCGACGCTGCGCCTTCGAGCTCTGCGCACCCGGGCAGCGCGGCTGGATCGCCGGCCACGCTCCCGTGAGCGCTCGCGCCCGGGAGCGCAACCACGGCCAGCGCACTCGCGAGCGCCATCGGGGCGATGTGGTGGATCCTCGCATGGTCGTGTCCTCGCATGGACAGCCCTTCCTCCGGCGGTCGTTCCGGCGGCCGAGGCGGTCGGTGACATGGTGACGAGCGCCACACACCTGCCACTTATCCCTGTTCCTGCTGCCACTTGGTCGAGTCGGGCGCCGCGCTGCGGCTGTACACTCGCTGGACACAACCAAACAGCAAGATCCGGGGTACGCGAAGTCGGGGAAGGTCCGACACAGTCCCGCTACGGTGATCAGCCTCTGCGCTGTCAGTCCGGCCGCCGTGCCCCGCGATCGTGCGTCAGCCCTTCGAGTGAAAGGGGTAGCACATGGACACGCGAACCATCGGAGGAGCCCTCGGCAGACCAGCCAGGGGCTTTCTTGTTGCGCTCGTGGGCGCGGCGCTGCTCGCGGTCGGGACCTTGCCAGCGGTGTCCGCGGACGATGCCTTTCCCGTGACGGTCGTCGACTCCGAGGGCACCGAGGTGACGGTCGAGGCCATCCCCGAACGCATCATCAGCCTGGCGCCTTCGACGACCGAGACGATCTTCGCCCTCGGCGCTGGTGACCGCCTCGTCGGCGCCACCGACTTCGACGACTATCCTGCCGAGGCCGTCGACCTCGCTGACGTGGCCACCTACACCGGCGTCATCATGGAGCAGGTCGTGGCGCTCGAGCCGGACCTCGTCTTCGCCGCCGGCAACTTCTTCACGCCGCCCGACGACATCGCCCGGATGCGTGGCCTGGGCTATCGCGTGATCGTGCTCTATGCCCCCGACGTGGACACGGTGATGTCCGACATCGAGCTCATCGGCACCGCCGTCGGCGCCCCTGAGGAGGCGCGCTCGATGACCGCCCAGATGCGGGCGCAGATGGAGGCCATCGAGGCCGAGGCGTCCGCCGCGGGCACGACCCCCACCGTCTTCTACGAGCTGGGAGCCGAGCCTGAGATCTACGCTCCGGCTCCCGACTCCTTCCTCGCCGACATGATCGTGCGAGCCGGTGGCGAGCCCATCACGACCGGCGACGCCGCGCTGTGGTCCATCCCGCTCGAGGCGCTGGTCGTGGCCGACCCTGAGGTCATCGTGCTAGGTGACGCCAACTACGGCACCTGTCCCGACGACGTCGCCGCGCGTGCCGGCTGGGAGGGCATGACCGCGGTGGTCAACGGCGACGTCCGCCCCGTGGATGACGTGCCCATCACGCGGCCGGGCCCGCGGCTGGCCCAGGGCCTGGCCTCCCTCGCTCGCGCCATCCATCCCACGCTCGAGCTGACCGACTTCCCGCCAGACCCGCCCATCTGCGAAGCGGCCTGACCATGACCAGCCAGGACCTTGCGCAGGGAGCCGCGCAGGTCCAGCGCGTTCCACTCGAGGCCCTGCGGCGGCGTCCCGTCCTGCTCGGTCTCGCCGGCTTGCTGCTGCTGGCCGTGGCCATCGTGGCCGGCGTGGCCATGGGCACCGTGGCCGTCCCGCTGGCTGAGACCGTGGCCATCCTGCTGCACCGGGCGGGTTGGCCGGTCGACCAGACGTGGGCGGCCAGCTCGGAGACCATCGTGGTCACCCTGCGCCTGCCGCGCGTGCTGACCGCGCTCGTGGTCGGGCTCGGACTGTCGGTGGCGGGGGTGACCTACCAGGGTCTCCTGCGCAACCCGCTGGCCGACCCCTACGTGCTCGGTACCGCCAGCGGCGCAGCGCTCGGCGCTGCCATCGGCGTGCTGCTGCCCATCCAGCTCGCCTGGCTGGGCCTGGGCCTGACCAACATCCTGGCCTTCGTCGGGGCTCTGCTGGCGATCTCCATCGTCTATCGGGTCGCCGGCGGCGGCGGGCGCGCGACCATGACGTCGATCCTGCTGACCGGCTATGCGGTGGGCTCGATGCTGGCGGCCGGCCTGTCGCTGGCGATGTACCTCTCCGGCGCACAGCTGCGCCAGATCTTCTACTACCTGCTGGGCAGCCTCAGCGGCGCGGACTGGCAGAGCCTCGCGCTGGGACTGCCGGTGGTGGCCGTGGGCACGTTCCTCATCCTCGCGCGCTCGCGCGCGCTCAACGGCCTCCTGCTGGGCGAGGACACCGCCCTCCACCTCGGTGTCGACGTACGCCGCGAGCGGGCCATCCTGTTGGCCCTGGCCTCGCTGGTGACGGCTGCGGCCGTGGCCCTGGCCGGGCTCATCGGCTTCGTGGGCCTGGTCATCCCGCACATCGTGCGCCTGGTGGTCGGGCCCAATGCCCGCCTGGTGCTGCCGCTCTCGGCCATCTGGGGCGGCGCCTTCCTCGTCACCGCCGACCTGGGCGCGCGCCTCATGGGCGAGCTGCCGGTGGGCATCATCACCGCCGCCATCGGCGCGCCCGTCTTCGTCTACCTGCTGCGCCGCTATCGGGCGGCGTACCAGCTGTGAGCGGTCCGGGCCTGCGGGTCGATATCGACGGGCTTGAGCTGCGCTACCGCGAGGCGCAGGTGCTCACGGGTGTCGACCTGCACATCGAGCCCGGTGAGCGCGTCTGTCTCGTCGGGCCCAACGGCGCCGGCAAGTCGAGCCTGCTGCGCTGCCTCACGGGTCTGGTCGAGCCGACCGCGGGTCAGGTTCGCCTCGATGGGGTCCCGCTGGCCGAGATCGAGCGATCGACCCTTGCGCGCACCATCTCGGTCGTGCCCAGCCAGGTCGAGCTGCCCTTCTCGATGCCGGTCGAGGACGTCGTCCGCCTGGGCCGCATCCCCCACGAGAATCCCTTCACGGGCCAGACCGACGACGACCGGGCCGCCGCTGACGAGGCCATCGAGCGCGTGGGCATCGGACGACTGCGTGGCCGCGACGCACGCCAGCTCTCCATGGGCGAGCGTCAGCTCGTGCTGGTGGCCATGGCCGTGGCCCAGGGCGGCCGGCTGATCGTGCTCGACGAGCCCACGGTGCACCTCGACCTGCGGCACCAGGTGGAGGTGCTGCAGCTCATCGAAGGGCTGGCCGACGACGGGCTGACGGTCCTCGCGGTGCTCCACGACCTGCCGCTTGCGGCGCACTTCTTCCCGCGCCTGGTGCTGCTCGACGAGGGTCGCCTGATGGCCGATGGGGCGCCGGCCGAGGTGCTTAGCCCCGAACGTATCCGCGAGGTCTACGCTGTCGATCCCCGCTTCGTTCCGTCGCTCGTCTCGAGCGGCTCGCCGTAGAAGGGGCCTTCACGCCGCAAGGCTCCGACGTCGTGCCGCTCGACGTCCTGGGGCCGGCCGCGCCGGGGCTTCCGCCGGCCCGGCGAGCGCGAACGCGGGCGTGAGCGCCTCCCGCGAGCGCTACTCGCGCTTGCGAGGCGGGTCGAAGAAGGGCAGCTCCACGACCTCGGCGCCGATGCTGCCGCGACGGCCCTCGACGGACCACTCCATCTCGAGCTCGGTGCCGACCTCCGCGGAGTTCGTCGCCACGGTGCCGATGGCCAGGTTCTTCTTGAGCACGAGGCTCCATGAGCCGCTCGTGGCCCGGCCCACCTGCTCGCCGAAGTCGTAGATCGGGATCTCGTCGCGCCAGGCGTTGGCCGAGAGGGCAGGGGACAGGCCCTGGGCCGCGTACAGACGCTCCAGGTCGGCCCAGTCGAGGTCGAGCCCGACCAGCCGCCGCGGTGGGCCACCGGCCTCCGCCTCTCGCTTCAACGCGGCCTGGCCGACGAAGGGCGCCTCCTTGTCGAGCTTGACGAGGCCGCCGAGGCCCAGCTCGCCGGGCGAGTAGCTCTGCTCCCAGGTCAAGGCGTGGTGGACCGACGTGTAGTCGACGCCGGCCATGATGAGCCCGGCCTCGACGCGCACCACGTCGAGCGCAAGGATGCCCGCCGGACGGACCGCGTAGGCCGTGCCCGTCTCCATCAACGCATCCCACACGGCCAGCGCGCCATCGCGCGGGATCCAGAGCTCGTAGCCGAGGTCACCGGTGTACCCGGTGCGGCTGACGTCGACCGCGATGCCCGCGATCTCCAGGGCGCGCCGCCCGAAGTAGCGCAGGTCGGACAGGTCGGCCTGGGCCGCTGACTGCATCACCTCGCGCGATAGCGGTCCCTGCAGGGCCAGCGCCGCGAGGTCGTCGGTGACGTCCTCGATCTCGACCTCGAGCCCGCGGGCGTTGAGCATGAGCCAGCGGTACTGGCCCTCGGCCGCGGTCCAGAACCACGAGCCGTCGTCCATGCGCATGACCGTGCCGTCGTCGATGACGCGGCCGTCGCTGTCGCACCACGGCGTGTAGATGACCCGGCCGGGCTTGACGGCCGCTGCCGAACGGGTGATGACCCGGTCGACGAGGCGTTCGGCATCAGGGCCGGAAAGGCGGTACTTGAAGAGCGGTGAGACATCGATGAGCGCGGCTGCGTTGCGCAGCGCGTTGTACTCGATGTCGATGTGCGGCGCGTACGCGCTCGAGCTGAACACCCCCGACCAGGCACGCCACTGTCGCCGGACGTTCAGCTCGAGGGCGCGCTCGTCAAAGGCAGATCCGACTGACATGCCCAGAGTCTATGCCCACGCGTCTACGTCGATGCGGCCGACCCGCACCATGGCGAGTTGGGTAGCATGAGGCCGAGTCCGGCGACGGCACCCGTCGTCGAGGGCGCGTGGGGGATCCGACCGCCAGGCCGGGGAGACGCGCCGAGCGAGGAGAACGTGACAGGACGCTACGACGCGGTCGTCATCGGTGGCGGCCACAATGGCCTCATCAGCGGCGCCTACCTCTCGAAGGCGGGCCTCAAGACGCTCGTGCTCGAGCGGCGGGAGCTCCTTGGCGGCGCCACCCTCACGATGGAGGTCTTCCCCGGCTTCCGTTTCAGCGTGCTCTCGTACGTGGTCAGCCTGCTGCGTCCTGAGATCATCCGCGACCTGCAGCTACCCAGGCACGGCCTGCACATCCTGCCCCTCGACGGGA
Source organism: Candidatus Limnocylindrales bacterium (assembly GCA_040883225.1). Classification (GTDB taxonomy): domain Bacteria; phylum Chloroflexota; class Limnocylindria; order Limnocylindrales; family CSP1-4; genus JAFMJV01. The sequence goes on from JBFLKP010000293.1 coordinate 17,774, forward strand.
CCTTCACGCCGACCGACGGCGACCACCTCTGGCGCACGGACGATCACGCGCACACCATGCGTGAGCTGCGTCGCTGGTCCATCAGCGACGCCGAGGCCTACGAGGAGTACGGCCAGCTGATGGCGCAGATGGCCCGCTTCATCAAGCCCATCCTGTCCATGACCCCGACGGACCCACGCCGGCCCGACCCGCGCGACGCGGCCGATCTCGGCTCGCTGGTCAAGGACTTCAGTGCCCTCCCGCGAAAGCAGCAGCTGACGTTCGTGCAGCTGATGACGATGAGTGCGGCCCAGTTCCTCGACCGCTGGTTCGAGACGGCTCCCCTGAAGGGCACCATGAGCGCCAGCGGCATCATCGGCACCAATCTTGGCGTGATGTCGCCGGGCACGGCCTACGTGCTGCTGCATCACTACATGGGTGAGATCGACGGCGCCTTCCGCGCCTGGGGGATCCCCAAGGGCGGCACCGGTGGGGTGGCTGCGGCCATCGCCTCGGCGGCTCGCGCGCTGGGCACCGAGATCCGCACCGAGGCACCCGTGGCCCAGCTCCTCGTCAAGGACGGACGGGCCAGCGGCGTGGTGCTCGAGAGTGGCGAGGAGATCGAGGCTAAGCACGTGCTCTCCACGCTTGACGCCAGACGCACCTTCCTCGACGTCGTGCCCGAGGGCACGCTGCCCTCCGAGTTCGAGGCCGACATCCGCCGCTTCCGCTTCCGCGGCTCGAGCGGCAAGGTCAACCTCGCGCTCGACGGGTTGCCCTCCTTCATCTCCCTGCCCGGACCCGGCGAGCACCTTCGCGGCGCCATCAGCTTCAGCCCCTCGGTCGAGTACATGGAATCGGCCTACGACGACGCCAAGGCCGGCCGCTTCAGCCGCAAGCCCTATATCGACATGATCATCCCCACGCTGGTCGATCCCACGATGGCCCCGCCGGGCAAGCACGTCATGAGCTGCTTCGTGCACTGGGCGCCCTACCACCTGGCACCCGACCAGGGCACCTGGGACGATCAGCGCGAGGCGTTCGGGGACGCCGTCATCGACGTCATCGCCGAGCGCGCACCGAACATCCGCGACATCATCCTCCACCGCCAGGTGGTGACCCCGCTGGACATGGAGCGTGATGTCGGTCTCAGCGAGGGCAACATCTTCCAGGGCGAGCTCACGCTCGAGCAGCTCTTCTTCAATCGGCCCGTGCCGGGCTGGAGCCGCTTCGAGACGCCCGTGCCCAACCTCTGGCTGGCCGGCTCCTCCACGCACCCGGGCGGCGGGATCATGGGCGCCAACGGCCGCATCGCGGCCATGAAGGTGCTGGAGCAGATGAAGCGGACGGAGGGTGTGGCATGACCACGCAGCCCTGGGATGCCATCGTCGTCGGCGGCGGCCACAACGGCCTTGTCGCGGCCGCCTACCTCGGTCGTGGCGGCATGCGCACCCTGCTCCTCGAGGGGCGCGACACCCTCGGTGGTGCCATCGGTACCTCCGAGATCGCCCCGTCCGCCCACGTGCCCACGCTGGCCCACACCGTCGGCCGCTTGGCGCCGGCCATCGCCCGTGAGCTGGCGCTCACGAAGCACGGCCTGCGGCTGGTGCAGCCGGCCGCGCTGGCGACCTCGGTGGGGGGTGGCGGCTCGCCCATCACCCTGTGGAACGACCCAGCCCGAACCGCGGCCGACCTCGCGGCCGTGTCCACCGTGGATGCAGCGGCGTGGGTAGCCTTCGACGCCGAGGTCCGGGCGCTGGCCTCGACGCTCTGGCGGCTGCTGCTGATGACGCCGCCGGACACGAAGTCGGCCAGCCCGGACGTGCTCGCGAGCGGGCTCAAGTTCGGCTGGCGCTATCGTCGCCTCGAGGCCCGCCACGCACGCGAGTTCACGCGCATGCTGCCCACGGCCATCGCCGACTACCTCGAGGACAACCTCGAGTCCGATGCACTGCGGGCGCTGCTGGCCACGCGCGGGCTTCGCTACACCGCCATGGGCCCCCACCACGGCGGGACTTCCGCGGTCATGCTCACCGATTCCGCGGGCAACACCGGTGGCGCCGCCGGCGAGACGGTCTACGCTCGGGGTGGCCCGGGCGCCCTCGCGGCGGCCCTGGCCGACGCGGCCCGCTCCGCCGGCGTCGAGATCCGCACCGGTGCCCGGGTCGTGGCCTTCCGAGATGACCACGAGCGCATCGGGGGCGTGGCCCTCGCCGACGGCACCGAGCTGGATGCACCAGTCGTGGTCAGCGGCCTCGACCCACGGACCACGCTGCAGGTGCTGACCGACCCCGAGACCCTCGGCCCGGAGCTGGGCTGGGAGGTCGACAACTTCCGGGACAAGGGCGTCACGGCCAAGGTCAACTTGGCCCTGGCCGACCTGCCCACGTTCGATGGGCTCGAGGGAGACGACGGTGCCAGCCGGCTCCGCGGTCGGCTCGTCGTCGCACCCACCATGCGCTACCTCGACCAGGCGTCGGATGCGCCCAAGTACGGGCGAGTCAGCGAGGCCCCCTGGCTGGAGGCCACGATCCCCAGCCTCGTGGACCCGCTGCTCGTCGACGGCGCGGCCGCAGGTGGCGTCAAGCACGTCATGAGCGTGCTCGTGCAATCGGCGCCCTACGCCTTGCGCGAGGGCAGCTGGGACGACCAGCGTGAGGCGCTCGGAGACCGGGTCATCGAGACCCTCGAGAGCGCCGCGCCCGGCATCAGGGCGCTCGTGGTCGAACGGCAGGTGCTGACGCCCGCGGACATCGCGGCCGAGCTCGGCACTAGCGGCGGCCACCCGCTCCACCTCGAGCCGGGGCTGGACCAGTGGTTCGCCTGGCGGCCGCTCCTCGGCTACGCCCGCCACCGGATGCCCGTCAAGGGCCTCTACCTCGCGGGCGCCGGTGCTCACCCCGGCGGCGGGGTCAGCGGGCTGCCCGGGCGCAACGCAGCCGCGGCCGTCCTCGCTGACCGCAAGAACCAGCGCTAGCCCTCGGCTCAGGTCCTGCCGTCGGGCTCCTCATCGAGCTCCCAGCGCCAGCCGTGGATGCGCTCCAGTAGCCGCGCGGCCGTGAGGTCGAGCTGGATGGGCGTGATGGCGACCTTGCCCGCGGACACGGCGTGGAAGTCGGTACCCGGCTTGGACACGCCGGTGGGGGGCGGTCCGCCGAACCAGTAGTACGGCACGCCGCGAGGATCGAGCCGCTCGAGCAGTCGGTCCTGGTAGACGCGCTTGCCCATGCGGGTGAGGTCGATCTCGGCGGGGTCGCTGGCGGCCACGGCCGGGATGTTGACGTTGAGCAGCTCGCCTTCACCGAGGCCGTGCTCGAGCACGTTGCGCGCGACCATGGCCGAGACCCGCCCGGCCAGCTCGAAGTCGGGTTCGTCGCTCCACTCCTGGCTCATGGCGAAGGCTGGGCAGCCCGAGATGACGGCCTCCATGGCCGCGCCCACCGTGCCCGAGTAGGTGATGTCGTCGCCGAGGTTGGAGCCGTAGTTGATGCCTGAGGCCACGAGGTCGAAGCTGATGCCGAAGTAGCCCAGGAAGGCCACGCTCACCGCGTCCGTGGGAGAGCCGTCCACCGACCAGCCCGTGGAGCCGTCATCGAGCTTGCGCTCACGCACCCGCAGCGGGCGCATGAAGGTCATCGAATGGCCGACCGCCGACTGGTTCGTGGCCGGCGCCATGACGTACACGTCGCCCACCGGCTCGAGGGCCTGCTTGAGGACCAGCAGGCCGCGTGACTCGATGCCGTCGTCGTTGGTCACGAGGATGCGCGGCCGGGTCCGCCACTCCGAGAGCGGCTTGGCCTCGCGCGGTGTGGCCCGGGCCGTCGGGATGTAGCGGCCGTGCGCGGCCAGCTGGGTGTGATCGTCGTACGACCCGGTGAGCGCGTCGACCGGTGCTCCCGCCCTGGTGCGCCTCGAAGGCGGGGCCTCCTCTTCGCCGGCTGTTCGCTCCTGTTCGTCGGTCACGTGCGCTCCTTGTGTTCGTCTGCCTTGGGAGGAGATGGGCGGTCAGCGGCGTCGCCAGCGGGTGGCGTACCGACCACGGGCGGAGTCGGTACCCGGACCGGGCGGCCCTCGCGCTCCTGCAGTCGGCGTGCTGCCCGGCTGGCGACGTCACGTGGACCGCCCTGGCTGCGGTTGAGGTAGTGGAAGAAGAAGGCGCTGATGACGGCGGCCACGGGGATGGCGAAGATGGCCCCCACGACCCCTTGCAGGCGCAGGCCGATGAGCACGCTCAGCAGGACCACCACCGGGTGGATGCCCACCGCGCTCGACATCACGCGCGGCTGGATGAAGTTCATGGTCACGAACCAGCCGGCGCCCATGATGAGCAGGATCGGGATGATGGCATCGGGCTGGGTCAGGACCGCCGCCACCACCGGGGGCGCCCACGAGATGAAGGGCCCGAAGAAGGGGATGAACTGGAAGAAGGCCACGAGCGCGGTCGTGAGGGGCATGTATTCGATGTCCAGGAGCAGGCTCCCGACCGCCGCCACCGAGCCCAGCACCAGGGCCTGGATGGCTTGCCCCCGCATGAAGCCGCCGAAGGACGAGGCCACGCTCGTCTGGAACAGCCGCATCTCGGTGGCGTACTGCGGCGGCGTGACGCGGTTGACGAAGCCGAGCAGGTTCTCCTTGTCGACCACGATGAAGAGCGAGAGGAAGATCATGAAGACGAGGTTGCCCAGCACGCCGAGGCTGGCGAAGGCCACGTCCTGCAGCGGACCCACGAACTGGCCCGACGATCGGGCCAGCTCCTGCAGCCCCTGGTCGAGCACGACCACGAGGTCGACCTGCAGCCCGAGGTTCTCCAGCCGTTCCTGCCAGGGGGCCACGATCTCGGGGACCCGGTCCTGCAGCGTGGGCAGCTCGTCGGTGAAGTCGATGATGGAGTTGGCCAGCTGGGTGGCGATGACGAGGCCCAGCCCGGCGAGCACGATGAAGAGCAGGCCGTAGACCACGACCACGGGCACGATGCGGGGCACCTTGGGCGCGAGGCGGCCGAAGCCGTCGACCACGGGATTGAGCACGAAGGCGAAGACCCACGCCATCACCACGATGAGGATGATGTCGCTGAAGTAGACGATGACGTCCGCGGCGAGGCCGATGAAGACGAGGCCCACGGTGAGCGTGGCCAGGATCAGGAGCGCGCGGATCCAGCGCCCCTCGCGCTCGATGAGCCGGGACATCATGCGCCGAGTCTACTCTGCGTCGTCGGGCGCCAGACCGCGCCGAGCACGCTCCGCGGCGTCAGCGGCGGGGCGCCAGGCCCATGCGCTCGTGGCACTCGGCCAGCGTTTCGGCGGCCCTGGGCGCAAGGGCGTCCGCGCCCGCGGCGAGGACCTCTTCCACGATGGCCGGCCGGGCCTTGAGCTGGGCATAGCGCTCGCGCGCCTCGGCGAAGTAGCTCAGCATGCGTTCCACGAGCAGCCGCTTGGTGGCCACGCAGCCGGTGGTCGCGCTGCGCTCACCCTCCCAGATGTCTTCGTAGTCGAGGGGGCTGAAGATCTTGTGCAGCTGGCACACGTTGCAGACCTCCGGCCGGCCGGGATCCGACAGGCGCTGGCGCTGCGTATCGGTGACCATCGACATCACCTGCTTCGCGATCGTCTCCTCATCGGCGAAGATCTCGATGACGTTTCCCAGCGACTTCGACATCTTGCTCTGGCCGTCGGTGCCCTTGACGATGGGCGCATCGCTGAAGACGGCCTGGGGTTCGGGAAAGGTCTCGCCGTAGCGAGCGTTGTAGGCCCGGACGATCTCGCGCGCCAGCTCGAGGTGCGCGGCCTGGTCCTTGCCTACGGGCACGTAGTCGGCCTTGTAGATGGCGATGTCCGCGGCCTGCAGGACCGGATAGTTGAAGAGCGCGAGGTTGACGTCGTCGGGCTGGGCCCGCCGCTTCTCCTTGAACGAGGGCGTGCGCTCGACCCAGCCCATGGGGGTGACCGACGCCAGGAGCCACATCAGCTCGATGTGCTCGGGGCGATCCGATTGGCGGAAGAGCACGGCCTTGTCCGGGTCGAGGCCCAATGCCAGGAGGCCCAGGGCCATCTCGGTGGTGGCCACCCGGATGACCTCGGCGTCGTGGGTCGATGTCAGCGCGTGGTAGTCGACGATGCAGTAGATGCTCTCGAAGCCGTCCTGCATGGCGATGTAGTTGCCGAAGGCTCCGAGGTGGTTGCCCACGTGCGGCAGGCCGCTGGGCTGCACGCCGCTGAAGACGCGGCCACCGCTCCCGGGCACGGGTGCGGCGCTGGATGTGGGCTGGGTCGTGCTGTCGGTCATGGGCTCACGGGTGCGGTCAGGTGGGGTGCGCAGGTCCAGGCCTTCGCCGCTCGACTCTAGCAGGCGTGCGCTGCGCTACGATCGGCCCATGGATCATGATGCCCAGATGACCGACACCCCGATGCCCTCTGCGCCGGCGCCCGAGCCGGCCGTCGAACCCGACCGCACCGGTCCCCGGGTCGCGCTTTTCGGCCTGGGCACGGTCGGCACCGCCGTGGCGGCGCGCCTGCTCGACCCCGCCTGGGCCAGGGGCGTCGTGGCGCGAGGGCGCGCCGCACCGAAGCTCGTGGGTATCGCAGACCTTGACCTTGAGACCGACCGCGGCCTGAGCATCCCCGATGATGTCCGCCAGGTGACCGACTATCGCGAGCTGCTGGCCGCCGAGGCCGACGTCGTCATCGAGCTCATCGGCGGCTCGGGCGTGGCCGGCCAGGCCGTGCTCGATGCCTTCGCCGCGGGCACGTCGGTGGTGACGGCCAACAAGGACCTCATCGCGCGCCGGGGCGCGGAGCTGGAGGAGGCCGCTCGCGAGACGGGTCGATCGCTGCGTTTCGAGGCCGCCGTCCTGGCCGGCGTACCGGTGCTGGGCCCGCTCGTGGGCGAGCTCGGCGCCAATGAGGTGCAGGAGATCCGTGGCATCTTCAACGGCACCACCAACTACATCCTGAGCACGATGGCCGCGGACGCGCGCGAGTACGAGGATGTCCTGGGTGAGGCCCAGGCGCGCGGCTACGCGGAGGCCGATCCGGTCAACGACGTCGAGGGCTGGGACGCGGCCCACAAGCTGGTCATCCTCAGCCGCCTCGCGTGGGGCGGGTGGATCGACATCGACGAGGTTCGCCGCGGCGCGCCGGCGATGGGTGGCGAGGCGTCGGCGGGCATCACCGGCGTCAAGCGCAGCCACATGGGCGTGGCTGCCCGCCTCGGTCTCGTGCTCAAGCTCGTATCGCGCGCCGAGCGCGTCGGAGACCACGTGCGTGGCGCGGTCACGCCCATGGCCGTCAAAGGCGAGTCGCGCCTCGGTGCCACCGCGGACGTCATCAACTACGTGGAGTTCCTGGGGGAGCCGGTGGGACGTGTCTCGATGGCCGGCCCGGGGGCGGGCGGCCCGGCTACCTCCAGCGCCATCCTCGCCGATGTGCTCGCGCTCGGTGCCGGCGCCGGCTCCACCTGGGGCGTCCTGCCGGCGGCGGGGTCGCTGGAGCTGGAGGACGACCTCGGTGGCGAACGCGGCTGGCTCGTCGTCATCGAGGGCCTGGGCGAGGCCGGCTTGCCGGCCTCGGTCAAGGAGCTGGCTCTGGCGACCACCGACGAGGGTTTCGTGACCAAGCCCGTGAGCCTCACCGCCATGTCCGCCAAGCTGGGGTTGTTCGACCGCCCCATGACCGCCTACCCGGTCCTCACGGACGCCTAGGAGACCCGCATGAGCCAGGTCCTGGACCAGCTACGAGAGGAGCGCTCGAGCATGGGGCGTCGTCCTCGGCTGATGGAGCGCTTCGCCGACCACCTGCCGCTGACGGAGCACACGCCGATCCTGGGCCTCGGTGAGGGCTTCACGCCCCTGGTCCGGACCGCCAACCTGCGCGAGGCCCTTGGCGTGCGCGAGCTCTACCTCAAGGTCGAAGGTCAGAACCCCACCGGCTCGTTCAAGGACCGGGGCATGGTCGTGGCCGTGGCCAAGGCCCTCGAGAACGGCGCCCGCGCCGTCATCTGCGCCTCGACCGGCAACACCAGCGCGTCCGCGGCGGCCTATGCCGCCAGTGCCGGCATCGAGGCTGTCATCGTTCTGCCCAAGGGCAAGATCGCCGCGGGCAAGATGCTCCAGGGCCGGGCGGCCGGCGCGCGCATCGTGGCCATCGAAGGCAACTTCGACGATGCGCTTCGGATCGTGCGCGAGATGACCGCACAGCCGAACCCGGAGTATCTCGTGGAGCTGGTCAACTCGGTCAACCCGTACCGCCTCGAAGGGCAGAAGACGGCGGCGTTCGAGATCTGCGAGGACCTCGGTGGTCCACCCGACTACCTCGCCATCCCCGTCGGCAACGCGGGCAACATCAGCGCCTACTGGAAGGGCTTCAAGGAGTACCGCGACCTTGGCCTCGTGAGCGCCACGCCCAAGATGCTTGGCTTCCAGGCCCTGGGCGCCTCGCCCCTCGTGCAGGGCCACGACTTCGATGAGCCCCAGACCTTCGCCACCGCCATCCGCATCGGCCGCCCTGCCAGCGGCCACCTGGCGCTGGCGGCCCGCGACGAGTCAGGCGGCTTCATCGACGCGGTCACCGATGACGAGATCTACCACGCCTACCACGACGTGGCGCGCCTCGAAGGCATCTTCTGCGAGCCGGCGTCCGCGGCCTCGGTGGCCGGCCTGCGCAAGGCCGTGGCCGCTGGCCGCGTCGACCCGGAGGCCACCTTCGTGGCTGTCCTCACCGGCTTCGGCCTGAAGGACCCCGACACGGCCATGTGCATGCCTGACACGACGCTCGAGGCCGAGCCTACGGTGGGTTCCGTTCGGCACGTTCTCGGCTGGTGAGCGCCGTGCGCTCCGGTGCCGACCTCGTCGGGCGCCGGGTCACGGTCGATGTCCCGGCCACGACCGCCAACCTCGGCGCGGGCTTCGACGCCCTCGCCCTCGCCCTCGACCTGTCCACCATCATCGAGCTCGCGGCCGTGCCACCTGAGGCGACCCCGGCCTTCCACGTGGACGTCCGCGGTGAGGGCGCCGGCCACCTGCCGACGGGTCGACGCAACCGCTTCATCAGCGCGCTCATCGAGGGCCTCGAGGACGCCGGGGTCGAGGCCTCCGGCTGTGGCTGGCACGTGCGCATGGACAACCACATCCCGGTCACCCGCGGGCTCGGCTCGTCGGCCTCGGCCACCGTGGCCGCGCTGGTGGCCGCCGATGCCCTGCTCGACGGCGCGCTCGGGCCGGAGCGCATCCTCGAGCTAGCCGCGCTCTCGGAGGGCCACCCCGACAACGCGGCGGCGGCGGTCTACGGCGGGCTCTGCGTGGTGGCCACCGTCGCGGGCGACCCGCGGGCCATCCGCATCGAGCCGCCGGCCGGCCTGCTGGCCGCGCTCTATATCCCCGACAAGCACCTCTCGACCGCGGCCATGCGGGCCGCCTTGCCCGAACGGGTGCCCTTCGCCGATGCCGTCCACAACATTGGCGCGGCCGCGCTGGCGGTGGCGGCCCTGAGCGAGGGCCGGATGGACTTGCTCGCGGCGGGGACCGTGGACCGGTTGCACGAGCCCTACCGGGCAGTGGCCTACCCCGAGCTGCCCGAGCTCGTCGAGGCGGCGCTCGCGGCCGGCGCGCAGGGCGCGTGCCTGTCCGGCGCCGGCCCGACCGTCATCGCCTTCAGTGATGATGTGGCCGCGGCGGCCACCATCGCTGCCGCCATGGAGCGACGAGCCCAGGCCCTGGGCCTGGCCGGGCGGGCCGCGGTGCAGGCCGCGCGAGCCGAAGGCGCGCGCGTCATCGACGGCCCAGATGCGCGAGCGGCAGGCGCATCCCTGCCGCTCGCGTAGACTCCATCGCATGTCCCGACTCATCGTCCAGAAGTACGGCGGCTCCTCGCTCGCAGATGCTGAGCGCATCCGCCACGTCGCCGGGCGCATCGCACGAGACCGCCGCGAGGGCGCCGACCTCGTGGTCGTGGTCAGCGCCATGGGCGACACGACCGACCATCTGACCGAGCTGGCCGCGGCCATCACCGACGAGCCCGATCCCCGCGAGATGGACCTGCTGCTCGCCACCGGCGAGCACATGAGCGGCACGCTCGTGACCATGGCGCTGCACGCTCAGGGCATCGAGGCCGTCTCATTGACCGGGCCCCAGGCCGGCATCCGCACCGATACCGCCCACGGCCGGGCGCGGATCGCCAACATCGATCCCGCCCGCATGCGCCGTGAGATCGAGCGCGGCCGCGTGGTCATCGTGGCCGGATTCCAGGGCTCCACGGCCGAGTCCTACGACACCGCGGAGATCACCACCCTCGGGCGAGGCGGCTCTGACACCACGGCCGTGGCCCTGGCCGCGCGTCTGCTGGCCGATGCCTGTGAGATCTACACCGACGTCGAGGGCATCTTCACCGCCGACCCGAGGGTCGTGCCCGACGCCCAGCTCATCCCCACCATCGGCTACGAAGAGATGCTCGAGCTCGCTCACCAGGGCGCCACGGTCATGCAGACCCGGGCTGTCGAGCTGGGCTGGGTCAACGACGTCGTCATCCGGGTGCGCTCCACGTTCAGCGACCACCCCGGCACCAGCATCCAGGAGGTTTCCGCTGTGGAGCTGCGAGACAAGGTCCGGGCCATGGCCCTCGACCGCAAGGTGGCCAAGGTCACCATCGTGGGCGTGCCCGATCGCCCGGGTATCGCTCGGTCCATCTTCGAGCCCATGGCCGACCAGGGCCTCAACGTGGACATGATCGTGCAGAACGTCGGCCACGACGGCAGCACGGACATGTCCTTCACCGTGGAGCGCTCCAACCTCGCGCGCGCCGAGCGGCTGCTCGAGCTGCTGGGCAAGGAGCTCGGCTTCCGTGAGGTACAGACCGACCCCAACGTGGCCAAGGTCTCGATCGTGGGCGAGGGCATCCACAACCATCCCGGCTATGCGGCCCAGATGTTCGGAGCGCTCGCCGACGAGGGCATCAACATCAGCATGATCTCGACGTCGGAGATCCGCATCACCTGCATCATCGAGGAGGCGCGCATCGACGCCGCGGCAAAGGCCATCCACCGGACCTTCCGGCTGCAGGAACCGGAGACGCCCGAAGGCGCCGCGGAGGTCGGCGCTGGCTGAGCGTGCGGGGGGCGTACCCGGGTTCGTCTCCCGCCTGGAACGCTTCGACCGCGTCGAGTCGACGCAGTCGATCGTGCGCCGCTGGCTCGACGAGGGCACTGACGAGGTCTGCCTCGCCCTGGCCGATGCGCAGACCGAAGGTCGTGGCCGCCTCGATCGCATCTGGCAGGATCGGCCGGGCAGCTCGCTGCTCGTCTCGGCCGGCTTCCGACCGCTGGGCATGAGCGCGGTCCACGCCTGGCGCCTGCCGGCGATCGCCTCTCTGGCCATGCTCGGCGCGGCCACCTCCCTGCTCGGTCCGACCGCGGACCGCCTGGCGCTCAAGTGGCCCAATGACATCATCGCCGTGCACCACGGCCGGCTGCGCAAGGTCGGCGGCGTGCTGGCCGAGTCGAGCCTGCGGGGCGAGCTCCTCGAGACCGTGGTCGTGGGCCTCGGCGTCAACGTCGACTGGGCCAAGGGTGACTATCCCGCGGAGCTGGCGGAGTCGATGTGGAGCCTGTCCGAAGCCTCGGGCCGCCGGCGCATCGACCGTGAAGCCCTGTTCGAGGCCTGGCTGGAACGGCTGGGCCCGCTGTATGAAGCGCTGCGGCTCGGAGACTTCGACGGCCTGCGCTGGGCCGACGCCCAGATCACGACGGGCTCGACCGTCGAGGTCCAGACCGGTTCGGGCAGCGTGCGGGGTACCGCCGTCGGCGTCGACCGTGAGGACGGGGCGCTGCTCGTGCGCACGGGACCCGGTCAGCCCCTGAGCACGATCGCGGTCGGTGAGGTCGTGCGCTGCTCGGTGGACGACACGGCCACGTCGGTGTAACGGCTAGACTTCCCCGGTGTTCTGGAAGGGGAGAGGGCGTAGCGCGTCGACGGCTGTCGTCGTTCCGTTCGATGCGGACCGGCCGGTGGTCGAGGCTGCCAAACGGGACCCTGACGCCTTCGCGCAGCTGTATCGGAAATACGTGGCCCAGATCTACTCCCTCGCGCTCTACGAGACCCGCGATGCGCACGCCGCAGAGGACATCACGGAAGCGGTGTTCCTGAAGGCGCTCGCGGCGTTGCCGTCGTTCCGCGAGCAGGGCCACGGCGAATCGTCGACGTTCAAGACGTGGCTCTACGCCATCGCTCGGAATGTGGTCCGCAACGAACGCCGACGGGAGCGCCGCCATCCGGAGGACCCCATCGAGCTGGCGCTCCACCTGCGCGCGCCCGACGACCCTGCGGCCACCGCCGAGACGCGCCTCGAGGCCGAGCGCGCGCTGGAAGCGGTCATGGAGCTGCCCGCGGACCGACGCCAGGCGGTCGTGCTCCGCTTCGTCAACGAGCTCAGCGCTCGGGAGATCGGCCAGATCATGGGCAAGTCGGAAGGCGCTGTGCGCGTGCTCATCCATCGCGCGCTGGTCTCGGTGCGGCAGCGACTGGAGCCATGAGCAGGACGCCCAGGACCGCGACCCAGCTCGACCGCGCCATCGACTCGATCCTGAGGCACGAGCGTGGGCCGGTCGTGCGTGATGAGGGCGAGCTCGTGGTCACCGCCCGGTTGCTGCGCCGAGCGCTGCCGCGCCTGCACCCCCGCTTCGGGTTCGAGGAGCACCTTGCGGCGCGACTGGCCGCGGCGCACCGCGTGGAGCTGGCCCCTGCCGCCGCCCGTGTCACCATGCCCACGCCCATCCGCCCTGACATCGAGGTGGGTCCACCGGCGCCGGCCGAGGGTGGCCTGAGCCACGAGCGCCGTCGTCGCCATCTCGTGGCCGGAGGGGCCATCGCCTCGGGCGTGTCGATCGCGCTGCCCATCGCCGGGGCAGCGATCGTGGCCTGGCGCCGCTCGCGCTCGTCGGGAGGCCTGCTCTAGTGCCCATCCAGTGGCCGTTCCGGCCCCGCCCCGATTCCTCGCGCTCGGACCTCTGGACCAAGTGTCCCGCGTGCGACGAGATGATCTACAACAAGCAGCTACGGCAGAACCAACGCGTCTGCCCCAGGTGCGGGCACCACTTCCGCCTGCGGGTCGACATGCGCCTCGGCATCCTCCTCGACCCGGACAGCTTCGACGAGCAAGACGCCGGTCTGGAGTCGCTCGACCCGTTGGGCTTCGTCGACCTCAAGGCCTATCCCGAGCGCGTCGCGCAACAGAAGGAGAAGACGGGCATCCGTGATGCCGCGGTCTGGGGCTTCGGAGCCATCGACGGCCAGCGTGTCTCGATCGCGGCCATGGACTTCGCCTACATGGGCGGCTCGATGGGCTCGGTCGTGGGCGAGAAGATCACCCGCGCCGCCGAGGCGGCGCTCGAGCAGCGGATCCCGTTCATCGCGGTCAGCACCTCCGGTGGTGCGCGCATGCAGGAAGGTACGCTGGCGCTGATGCAGCTGGTCAAGACCTGTGCGGCGGTGGAGCGGCTGGCGCAGGCGGGCGTGCCCTACATCAGCATCCTCAGCGATCCCACCACCGGCGGCGTCTTCGCCTCCTTCTCGGCGCTGGGCGACGTCAACATCGCCGAGCCCAATGCGCTCATCGGCTTCGCCGGGGCCCGTGTCGCGGCCGGCACCACCGGCGACGAGCTGCCCGAGGGCTTCCAGCGTTCGGAGTTCCTCTTCCGGCACGGCTTCGTCGACCTCGTCGTGGCCCGCGGTGAGCTGCGCGCCGAGGTCTCACGCCTCCTCGGCTACCTGCAGCCGCGCGAGGTGCGATACCACAGCGGCGACAACGGCTCGGCGCTGGTCGACGGCCGCGGCGGCGCGGATGCGGAGGCCATCCGTGGCTAGGCTCGAGGTCGGCGAGATGGCACCCGCGGATGAGGCCGCGACCGAGGCCGCCGTGGACGACGTGGTGCCGGCCATCGATGACGAGGCCCTGCGAGAGGCTGTGTGGGCGCGGGTGCAGATGGCCCGCAACGTCCAGCGGCCGCATACCCTCGAGCTGGTTCGGGGCATGGCCAGCGACGTGGTCGAGCTCCACGGCGACCGGCGCTTCGGCGACGATCCGGCGCTGGTCGGTGGGTTCGCCACCATCGGCGACCACCGGGTGGTGTTCGTCGGTCACCAGAAGGGCAACGAGGTCGAGGAGAACATCCGCCGCAACTTCGGCATGCCGCACCCGGAGGGCTATCGCAAGGCTGGCCGGTTGCTGCGCCTCGCCGAGCGGCTGGGCCTGCCGGTGGTGACCTTCGTGGATACGCCCGGCGCCGCGCCCGACGCGCCCTCGGAGGAGCGCGGCCAGGCCGAGGCCATCGCCCGCAACATCGCCGACATGACCTCGCTGCGTACGCCCATCGTCACCGTCATCACCGGGGAAGGGGGCTCCGGCGGCGCCCTCGCCATCGCCGTCGGCGACGTCGTGCTGGCGCTGGAGAACGCCATCTACTCGGTCATCAGCCCGGAGGGCTGTGCCAGCATCCTGTGGCGTACCAGCGACATGGCCAAGCAGGCCGCCGTAGCCATGCGCCTGACCGCCCGCGAGCAGCAGGCCCTCGGCGTCATCGATACCGTCATCGGCGAGCCCGGCCAGGGCGCCCACGAAGATCCCGACGAGACCGCTCGCCGTCTGGGCGAGGCCATCGAGGCCCAGCTCGAGGCCCTCGTGCACCACGACCTCGAGGCCCTCGTGAAAGCGCGCTACTCGCGCTACCGCGACTACGGCGCCTTCACCACCACCGACTTGCCGGTGCTCGAGCGCCGCGAGCGTCAGAATTGGGTCGATCGGCTGCGCGCGCTGCTCGACTCTGGCCAAAGCGTCATCGGCGTGGGCGAGGGACAGCGCCTGGCCCCCGAGGTCGTCGACGACACCGATGACGACGCCAACGAGGAGCGTGCATCAGAGGTGGATGGCCACAGCCACCTCGACGACGAGGAGAGTGACAAGTGACCGACGAGACGGCCGGACGAGCACCGACCGGCAGCGTCGCGGCAGGCGGCGACGGACTCGCGGCGCTGACCGAGGACGTCCTGCCTGCGCTCATCGCCCGCCTGCGCGCCAGCCGTCTCGGCGAGCTGGAGGTGCGTACGGGCGACTGGCGTGTCCGGCTTCGCCTCGACCCCGCCACCATCGCCCGCGCGCTGCCGGCGGGGACGCCCAGCGCGGGCGAGGCGCCCGCCCAGCTGGATGGCAGCGCGGCGCGCTCCACCGCGGTGGGCTACTTCACGCCCTCGCCAGACCTCGTCGTCGGTCGCTCCGTACGGGCCGGGGACGTCCTCGGTGCCATCGACGTGCTGGGCATCGCGCAGGAGGTCGTGGCAGCCACGGACGGCCTGGTCGCCAGCGTGCTGGCCGAGGAAGGGCAGGCCGTCGAGTACGGCCAGGTCCTCGCCCAGATCGATCCTCTCGAGCTCGACCTCGCGGCCGCCGACGGAGAGGACCGGGCCTGATGGTCGAACGCGTCCTCATCGCCAATCGCGGCGAGATCGCCGTGCGCATCCTGCGCGCCTGCCGCAGCATGGGCCTCGAGGCCGTCGTGGCCCACAGCGAGGCCGATGCGGAGTCGCGAGCCGTGCGCATGGCCGACGAGGCCATCTGCATCGGCCCGGCCGAGTCGGCCCGTTCGTACCTCAACGCCGCGGCGGTCATCAGCGCCGCCCTCGTCAGCGGCTGCGACGCCATCCATCCCGGCTACGGGTTCCTCAGCGAGGACGACACCTTCGCCGAGATGACGCGGGCCCATGACCTCACCTTCATCGGCCCCTCGGCAGAGGTGCTCGAGCGGTTCGCCAGCAAGGCCGGCACGCGCGAGCTGCTGGCGTCGCACGGCCTGCCCATGGTGCCGGGCTCCGAGGGCATGCTGCGCGACGACGACCATGCCCTCGAGGAGGCCGAGCGTGTGGGATACCCGCTGCTCATCAAGCCCAGTGCGGGCGGCGGTGGCAAGGGCATGCGCATGGTTCGCACCCCGCGCGAGCTGCAGCAGGCCCTGACCGTCTGCCGCTCCGAGGCCCGCGCAGCCTTCGGCGACGACTCGCTCTACCTCGAGAAGTGGCTCGAGCGCACGCGTCACGTCGAGGTCCAGGTGCTGATCGACCAGTACGGCCACGGCGTCCACATCGGCGAACGCGATTGCTCCGTCCAGCGTCGGCACCAGAAGATCGTGGAGGAGGCGCCCAGCCCGGCCATCGATGACGCCACCCGCACGCGACTGGCCGAGGCCGCCGTGGGGGCGGCTGTGGCCGCAGGCTACGAGAGCGCGGGCACGCTCGAGTTCCTCGTCGACCGCGAGAGTCGGTACTACTTCATCGAGATCAACGCCCGCATCCAGGTCGAGCATCCGGTCACGGAGATGCTCAGCGGCATCGACATCGTGGCCGAGCAGATCCGCCTCGCCGCGGGCGAGGAGCTGGGTTACGGGCAAGAAGCCGTGCGCCTGCGCGGCCACGCCATCGAGTTCCGCATCAACGCCGAGGACGTGAAGGAGGACTTCCGTCCGCAGGCCGGCCTCGTCGAGCACTACGTGCCACCCGGTGGTGCGGGCATCCGCATGGAAACGCACCTCTACAGCGGCTACGAGGTCCCGCCGTACTACGATTCGCTCCTCGGCAAGCTCATCGTCTGGGGACCCGACCGCGACAGCGCCGTGGCGCGTTCGCGGGTGGCCCTGCGCGAGCTGCTCGTCGAGGGCATCGAGACCAACATCCCGTTCCATCGAGCGCTCCTCCAGGACCCCACGTTCCTCTCGGGCGGCTTCGATACCAACCTGCTTGACCGCAAGGGCGCGGCCGCCTTCCTCGCGGCCGTGGAACCCGAGGGAGGAGCCTGACCATGTCCGACAGCTCGGAGCGGCCCGCGATCCTGCTGTCCACCGCCGAGATCCAGCGGGTCATTCCGCACCGCTGGCCGTTCCTGCTCGTCGATCGCGTCGTCGAGCTCGACGAGGAGCGGGGCTTCATCCGCGCCCAGAAGGGCGTGACCGCGGGCGAGTGGTTCTTCCAGGGCCACTTCCCCGAGATGCCGGTGATGCCGGGCGTGCTGCAGGTCGAAGCGCTGGCACAGACCCTGGGCCTCTACGTCGGTCAGCTCGAGGCCTACAAGGGCCAGATCGGGCTGTTCGCGGGCATCGACGGCTGCCGCTTCCGCCGTGTCGTCCAGCCAGGGGATACCCTCGACCTCGAAGTCACGGTCACCAAGCTCGGCCGTCGCATGGCCAAGGCTCACGCCGTGGCCTCGGTCGACGGCGAGGTCGCCTGCGAGACCGACATCTCCGCCATCATCGCGCCCGAAGGAGCCCTCCGATGAGCCTGCGCCTTGCGCTCGTCTCCGACATCCACGGTAACCTCGCTGCCCTCGAGGCCGCCCTCGCCGAGATCGAGCGGGCCGCGCCCGACCGCATCCTCATCCTCGGCGACCTGGTCCAGAACGGCCCTCGCCCGGCCGAGGTCATCGACGCGGTGAGGGCGCTCGAATCCGCGGGCGCCCACGTCATCGCCGGCAACACCGACATCGCCGTGGCCGACGGCGACTACACTGCCGCCTTCCCTTGGCTCGACGAGGTCCCTGCCGGCTACCGCGCGGCCGCCGAGTGGGCCCGCGACCAGCTGAGCGACGACCAGGTCGAGTATCTCCGACGCCTACCGGCCGAGCGCCGTGTCAGCTTCGGCGACGACCTCCTGCTGGGAACGCACGCCTCACCCGGCAGTCAGACGCTGGGCCTGCCGGCCGACCTCGACCCGTCCATCACCGTGCAGCGCGTGACCCGCACCGACGCCCGCGTCATCGCCTGCGGCCACACACACGTGGCCGAGGTGCGCGAGTTCGGCCAGAAGCTCATCGTCAACCCCGGCTCCTGCGGCTACGCCTTCGATGGGACGCCCGACGCCTGCTGGGGCCTCATCACCCTTGACGAGGAGCAGGGCCCGAGCGCGGAGCTCTTCCGCGCGACCTACGACCCCAACCCCACCGCCGAGCTGGTGGCCGAGCGTGGCCTGGCCGGCGACGTCTACCGTGCAGCCACCATCCGAACCGGGAGATTCGTCCGATGAGCTTCGTCGCCGGAGGTCGCCGCGTGGTGGTGACCGGCCTGGGTGCCGTCACCCCCCTGGGCAACGATGTGCCGACATACTGGCGCCGCCTGGTGGCGGGCGAGTCGGGCATCGACACCATCACGCTCTTCGACGCGAGCCAGCTCAGCAGCCGCATCGCCGGAGAGGCCGCCGACTTCGATCCCTCGGGCGTGCTCGACCGCAAGGAGATCCGCCGCAACGACCGCACCACGCAGATGGCCCTCGTGGCCATCCGCGAGGCCTTCGAGGACGCTGACCTGCCCGAGCGGCTCGAGGGCGCGGAGGCGGAGACCACCGGCATCCTCATGGGCTCCGGCCTCGGCGGCACCAACACGCTCATCGATCAGATCGCCACGACGCGCATGGAGGGGCCCAACAAGGTCAGTCCCTTCTTCATCCCCATGGCCATCGGCAACATGGCCTCCGGCGTCGCAGGCATCATGTTCGGGGCCCAGGGCCCGAACTACTCCACCACCAGTGCCTGCGCCTCGTCCGGCCACGCCATCGGCGAGGCCTACGAGATCATCAAGCGTGGTGACGCGGAGATGATGGTGGCCGGCGGCTGTGAGGCCCCCGTGGCCGACGCGACGGTGGCCGGCTTCGCGCGCATGAAGGCCCTGTCCACGCGCAATGACCAGCCGCAGGCCGCCTCCCGCCCCTTCGATGCCGAGCGCGACGGCTTCGTCGTAGCCGAGGGCTCGGGAGCGCTCATCCTCGAGGAGCTGGAGCACGCGCAGCAGCGGGGCGCGCGTATCTACTGCGAGGTCATGGGCTACGCCGCGACGGCCGACGCGCATCACATCACGACGCCCTCGCCCGGAGGCATGGGTGCCGTGCGCGCCGCTCGCCGCGCCCTGCACAAGGCCGGTCTCGAGCCGAGCGACATCGACCTCGTGAGCGCTCACGCCACCAGCACCGGCGAGGGTGACCCCACCGAGCTGATGGGCCTCAACACGCTCGTCGGCGACCATGCCTCGGAGGTCAGCGTGACCGCCACCA
>JBFLKP010000056.1:0-7195 GCA_040883225.1 Candidatus Limnocylindrales bacterium
CAGGCCGACCAGCCCGAGCGCCCCGAAACCGAGCACGGCCACGATGAGCCCGGAGCTGAGGCTGGCCAGGGCGGAGGCGGTCCAGACCAGCGTGTCGGCCGCGCCTTCGGTGGCCGTGCGCTCGGCGTGCTCGACGCCGCTGACGAGGAGCGCGCTGCCGGCGACGAGGCCGAGGTTCCAGCCATAGCCCAGCAGGAAGAGGGCCACGCCGAGGACGAGGCCGTCCACCGGCGCCACCGCCGCCAGCGCAGCCGAGAGCGCCAGCAACCCGGAGGCCGCGAGCACCGCCGCGATCGTTCCCATCCGCGCGGCGAGGTACCCGGACAGCGGGCTGAGCGCGAACATGCCCAGGGTGTGGGCGCTGATGACGAGCCCCACCGCCGCGAGGCCGTGGCCGTGATCGTCCATGTGCAACGGGGTCATGGTCATGATGCCGATCATCACCACCTGCCCCACCACCAGCGCGATGACGGCCATGGCCACGCGCGGCCGCCGCACGATGCGCCACATCGGCTCCGAGAGGTCGTCGCCCGGCTCGATGCGAGACGAGGCATGGGCCAGCTCATACGGATCCGGCCGCAGCAGAAGGAAGAGCGAGCCGGAGGCCAGCGCCAGGATGAGCGCGGCGGCCAGGAACGGGCCGGCCAGCTCCTCGGCTCCGAGCCCGCCCGAGAAGGAGGCCGCCAGCGGCGCGAGGTTGGGTCCGAGGACCGCACCCACGGTGCCGGCCCAGACGACCAGGCCGATGGCCCTGGCCCGGCCCTCGGGGGCAGCCATGTCGGCGGCGGCGTAGCGCGCCAGCTGGGTGGAGGCGCTGCCGAAGCCGAGCAGCGTCGTGCCCGCGAGCAGCGCAGGGAACTCGCCGGCGGCGACGGCCCAGGCGGCGATGAGGCCGCCGAGCATGGCCACCACCAGGCCCAGCCCCAGGCCCCGGCGGCGCGTGGACCGCAGCATGAGCCAGGCCAGCACGGACGTGCCCACCGCCGAACCGAGCACGATCGACGTGGTGGAGGCACCGGCCAGTGCCGCGTCGCCAAGCAGCTCGCGCGCGGCGATGCCGGCCACGGTGAAGGCGGCGATGTTGGCGACCGAGGCCAGCGCCGAGGCGGCGACCAGCAGCCAGGTGGCGCGACGACGCGCCCGTTCGAGCGCGTCGTCAGGCCGTGCCCCCGATGGCGGGGCGCTCACGCCCCTGGGGGTCCGGGTACTACCGGTGGTACTCGCGAGCGACCTCGCGCCTGAGGAAGTTGCCCGCACCCGCACGGCCCTTCCACTCGCCGTCCTCGACGATGACGGTGCCGCGCGAGAGCACGATGTCGCTACCGCCCTGGACCTCCATGCCCTCGTAGCAGGAGTAGTCGACGTTCATGTGGTGCGTCTCGGCCGAGAGCACGTGCTTGCGCTCGGGGTCGTAGATGACGAGGTCGGCGTCGTAGCCCGGGGCCACCACGCCCTTCTTCCCGGCCAGGCCGAAGATGCGCGCGGCCGAGGTCGAGGTGATCTCCACCCAGCGCTCCTTGGAGTAGCGGCCGTTGACCACGCCCTGGAACATCAGGTCCATGCGCTCCTCGACGCCGGGCAGGCCGTTGGGGATCTTGCGGAAGTCGCCCTTCCCTAGGTCCTTCTGGCCCACGAAGTCGAAGGGGCAGTGGTCGGTCCCGACCGTCTGCAGGTCGTCCTTGACCAGGCCGCGCCAGAGGTCCTCCTGGTGGTCGGCCGGGCGCAGTGGTGGGCTGCACACGTACTTCGCGCCCTCGAAGCCGTTCTTCATGTCCTCCAGGGAGAGGAAGAGGTACTGCGGGCAGGTCTCGGCGAAGGCCATGGCCCCGCGATCGCGGCCGCGCACGACCTCCTCGAGGGCGTCACGCGAGCTGAGGTGGACGATGTAGACCGGCACCTCCGCGGCCTCGGCGAAGCGGATGCAGCGGTTGACCGCCTCGCCCTCGAAGATGGGGTAGCGCGAGACGCCGTGGTAGTAGGGGTCGGTCAAGCCGGCTTCGGCGTTGGCGTTGGCGATGACGTCGATGGGCACGCCGTTCTCGGCGTGCATCAGGATGAGGCCGCCGTTCTCGGCCGTCTGGCGCATGGCGCGGAAGATGGCGCCGTCGTCGGAGAGGAAGACGCCGGGATAGGCCGTGAAGAGCTTGAAGTCGGTGATGCCCTCCTCGACGAGGGCGTCCATCTCCTTGAGCGTGGCCTCGTTCACGTCGCCCATGATCATGTGGAAGCCGTAGTCGATCGAGGCCTTGCCTTCGGCCTTGGCCATCCACGTCTCGAGGCCCGGCCGCAGCGCCTCACCCTTGGTCTGCACCGCGAAGTCGATGATGGTGGTGGTGCCGCCGAAGGCGGCTGCCCGCGTGCCCGTCTCGAAGTCGTCCTTGGAGAACGCGCCGCCGAAGGGCAGATCGAAGTGGGTGTGCGGATCGATGCCGCCGGGGATGACCCACCGACCCTTGGCATCGATGGTCTGGTCTGCGGTCAGCTCGGCGAGGGCGCTGATGACCTGTCCCGAGGCGCCCCCTTCACCGACGAGGCCGACGGCCGCGATCTGCTCGTCCTCGATGAGGACATCGGCCTGGTATGAGCCATCGGCGTTGACGACGGTGCCGTTGGTGATGAGCGTTCGCATCGGTGCCTCCAGGTTCTTCGTTCGGCGATCGGTTCGATCGGAAGGCGCAGGGGAGCGCGGCCAGTACGGCCATGGTAGTCCGCCCGCGACCGCGCCCGCACGACCGCAGGCCCAGCGGGGTTCCATCTCGGGCACGACTCGGTTCTGCCGCAGGGCGCGCACGGCGGGTACGACAAGACGTCGTGTACGGTATGCGCGACATGCCCATGGCCCAGCGCAGCCCGCTCCCTCTCCGCGTCGGCGCCGCCGTCGTCTCGGTCGTGTTCCTCGTGCTCCTGCTGCCGAGCCCCCTGACGCCGGTCGTCGCCGCGGTCGACGAACGGGGCTGGGAGGCGCGGCCCATCGGGAACGCCGACATCCGGGCGCGCGACCGGCAGCTGACCTCGAAGCTGCCCCCGGGCGCCCGGGTCGGCTACCACCCCGAGACCGGCCGCGTGCGCTTCATCAGCGGCACACCGGGGAAGCCGCTGAGCGAGCCGCTCAGCGGGGTCGCAGCGGGCAACCGCCGCCTCAGCGCCGCCGATGCCCGGGGCAAGGCCCGCAAGTTCGTCGACCGCTATGGCTCGCTCTTCGGGCTGGCCGACCCTGCCGCCGAGCTGCGCCTGCGCGAGACCGCGCGCAACCTCGCGCCGGCGTCCGGCTCCACCGGCGCGGCCGGTGCCGGCCGGCCCAACGCCACCGTCCGCTTCGACCAGGTCCGGCGGGGCGTGCCCGTGATGGGCGGTGAGATCGTGGTCCAGCTGACCGAGGACGGCGCGGTCCTGTCCGCGGCCGGCGAGGTCCTGCCCTCGGCCGCCGGCGCCCGGACCCAGGCCACGATCGGGGTCAAGCAGGCTCTGACCGCGGCAGCACGCTGGGTCGCCCGTGAGCTGAACCGCAAGCCCGCCGCCGTGGCCACGGCTTCCGAGGGTCTGGCCATCTACGACCCACGCGTGATGGACGACCCCACCCTCGCCCCTGCGGGCACCCGGCTCGTGTGGCGGGTCGACGCCACGGTCCCCGCCACCAGGCGCCAGCAGGCCGATCGCCGCCTGGTCGTCGTCGATGCCCGCAGCGGGCAGGTGCTCACGACCATCGGCCGGCGCTACACCGCGCTCGACCGACGTGTTTGCGACAACAAGAACCAGCCCGGCCGCTCGTGGACCTGCTCGGGCCCGTTCGCGCGGGTCGAGGGCCAGCCCTGGATCAACCAGGGCGACGTCGACGCCGCCTACCGCCACATGGGCGTGGTCTACGACTACTTCAAGAGCCGCTTCGGGCGCGACGGCATCGACGACAAGGGCTCGCGCATGAAGGCCACCGTGCGCTACTGCCCGAGCTACGGCTGCCCCTGGCGCAACGCCGAGTGGCGCTGGGGGGCGCAGCAGGCGACCTTCGGCCGGGGCTGGGCCAAGGCCGACGACATCGTGGCCCACGAGTTCACCCACGGCATCCTCGACCACGAGGCGCCACTCTTCTACCACTACCAGTCGGGCGCCATCAACGAGTCCTACGCCGACGTCTTCGGCGAGCTCGTCGACCTCGCCTACTCCGGCGGCAAGGACACGGCCTCGAGCCGGTGGAAGATCGGTGAGGATACGCCCATCGGCTGGTTCCGCGACATGAGGAACCCCCCCGCGAAGGGCCATCCCGACCGTGTCCGCAGCCCGCGGTGGCACACCAGCACGAGGGACTTCGGCGGCGTGCACCGCAACAACGGCGTGGGCAACAAGGCGGCCTACCTGATGGCCGCGGGCGGCAGCTTCCGGGGTTACAGGATCAAGGGTATCGGCCGGGAGCGGACCGCGCGGGTGTGGTACCAGGCCCTGACCACGCGCCTGACCTCGGCGGCCAACTACGTCGACCTCGCCGACGCGCTGGTCTCGGCCTGCACCGACCTCGCGGGCACGAAGAACATCACCTTCGCTCACTGCAAGTCGGTGCGGCAGGCCACACGAGCGACGCAGATGAACCTGCGGCCCAGGAAGCTGGCTCCAGCCGGCGCGCCCGTGTGCGGGCCCCGGAAGACGCCCTACTACCTGCTCCAGGACGACCTCGAGGATCCCGCTGCCGGCGGCTGGACCTACATGCGCACGACGGGCACACGGAAGGGCTGGTTCTGGCCCCAGAACCCCAACGACCAGGCCGGCTGGGACGGCACGTGGGGCTACGGCAAGGTCAACTTCTACGCCCCCGACTACGGCCGGCGCATGGACTCGACGATGCGCATGACGTCCGCGGTCGAGCTGCCGCCCAAGGCCTTCCTGCGCTTCGCCCACGGCTACTCGTTCGACCGGGACAGCAAGCGTCGCTACGACGGCGGCATCGTCGAGATCAAGGTCGACGACGGTCCGTGGCGCGCGGTGTCGGGCCTCTTCACCCACGGCAAGTACAACGGCACCATCGCCCAGGGCTACGGCAATCCGCTCGCGGGCAAGCGCGCCTTCACCGGCGACTCCCGCGGCTGGGCCAAGGCCCGACTCGACCTCTCCCGGTTCGCTGGTTCGAAGGTGAAGGTGCGCTTCCGCATGGGCTCCGATCGCCAGGTGGGCGGGCGCGGCTGGTACGTCGACGACATCCGCATCTACACCTGCGCCGCGGACACGGACAAGCCCAGCGGCTCGATGCGCATCGACGGCGGTGCCGCCACGACCACCGATCGCAAGGTGCAGGTCAGGCTGGACTACGCCGATCCCACGACGTGGGTGAGCAAGATGCGCATCTCCGGCAGCCCCAAGATGAACGGCTCCGGGCAGCTGCTCAGGGGCCTCACGATGCCGGCGCGCGAGACCTTCGAGTGGGACCTCGGCGACACCACCTTCGGTGGCTCGGGGGCGAAGGGCAGCCGGCGGATCTTCGCACAGGTGCGCGACGCCGCGGGCATCTGGTCGTCGGTCTTCTCCGACGGCATCACCTGGAAGTAGCCCCGCAACCGACTCCCGCTCGGTCCGCGGGGGCCTCCGGCCGCACCGCTATCGGCCCTCGACGATCGGGCCCTGCCGTGCTCCATCCACGTCGAGCGGGAAGCACCGCGCCGGGGCCCCGAGCAGAGGCGCCCGGGCAGGTCTACTCGAAGCGCTCGATGTTGAGGACGACTCGGGCGTTGTCCTTGTTGGCCTTCTTGGGCCCCCAGTTGATGGAGCCCAGCCGGGCGCAGGAGTCGCCCTTCATGCCGATGACCGTCCGTGCCTTGCCGTTCACCTCGAAGAGCTGCACGCGGCGAAGCTGGTCGATGTCCAGGTCTTCGAGCCCGGCCTGCTCGATCTGCGAGTTGAAGCTCATGGACACGGGGCCATCGAAGACGATCTCGATGGCGCGGTCGCCCTGGACGCGACCGATGGCGTCACCGTACTTGGCCTTGGCCTCGTCCGGGGTGGTCCACAGCATCTTGACCGTGGTGGCGTTCGCGGCCTTGATCTTCTTGTTGGGGTTCTGGCGGTCCAGCCGCCAGTAGAGCTGGTCGAAGGTGTCGCCGTCCTTGTCCGTGCGTACGGTGGCCTTGACGTCGGTGAGGAACCAGCGGCCGCGGCTGAGGTCCTTGATGGAGCCGTTGGAGCAGCTGAACGTCTTCATGTTGGCCGTCGTGGCCTTGGGCGCCTCAGCCTCGTTGTCCACCACCGGCGCCGCGCTGGCGAGGGGCCCATCATCGGCCTCCGCTACCGCCGGAGCGAGCGTGGGGGTGGGCGTGGGGTCGGTGAAGAACCGACCGCCGCTCGAGAGGATGCCGTTACCGCCCGAGACCGCGAGGCTGCCGCCGACCAGCAGCAGGCCCACGACCATGACGAAGCCGATCGTGGCCGAGAAGCCGCTGCGGCGCGTGCGCGGCAGGTCCACCCGGCCCGGGGCCACGCCGCGCACGGGATCCTCAGCGGAAGCGATGGGCAGGCCACAGTTGCGACACGTCCGGGCGCCGGCCTCGTTGGCCAGGCCGCAGGCGGGACAGGTGACGCCGGTCGGAGCGGCTCCGGGAGTCCACGGCTGAACAGGAGCGCCCCCGCTCTGGGGTCGGTTGGCTGTTGTCATCCAGCGAGGATGGTGCCACAGCCTCCCGGAATGCGGGCAGAAGGGCCTAAGCCGTGCCCACGGCCGCCCGGAAGGCGGGGATGACGTCGCGCCCGTAGGCCTCCAGCTGGGCCTCCTCGTCGCCGTTCATGAGGTACACGTTGAACTGGTCGACGCCGGCCTCGTGGAGCTCGACGAGGCGACGGACGTGCTCATCGGGTGGGCCCACGATGCTGAAGCTGTCGGCGACGTCGTCGGAGACGAACTGCGCGTTGTCCGAGCCGACCTCTGCGTGGTGGCGATAGTCGTAGCCCTCGCGGTCGCGGATGTAGCCGGTGAGCGACTCGGGCAGCTGCTCGCGGGGGTACTTGGTGACGAGATCCACGACGTGGTTCGAGACGAGGGCCGGGAACCAGCGCACGCGCTCGCGGCACTCGTCGACCGGCCCGACGTGCGCGGGCGCGGCGGCCTGCACCTTGATCGCGCCGGGATCACGCCCGACCTCGGCCGCGGCATCGCGCATGATGCCCATCATCCACTTGAGCAGGTCGACGTCGGCGAGCTGCAGGATGATGCCGTCGGCGG
>JBFLKP010000294.1:0-3947 GCA_040883225.1 Candidatus Limnocylindrales bacterium
CCAACCAACGAGTTTGGGCACGCCATCAGATGGGTCGAAGACGACCCAGTCGTCGCCATCGAAGTACACGATCTTGCGCTTCTGGTACTGGATCCACTTCGTGCCGTCGGATGGCCTCGCTCTCGCGCGCGTTGCAGGCAGCCGATGGCGCACTGCCCTCGGCGATCTTGACGACCCGCTCCATCGGCGTGACGCAGCCGCTGTAGTCGAGTTGATCCTGTGCCACCGTAGAGCCGGGCAGGCTCGCCGCGACGAGCATGCAGGTGGCCGTGGTGGCGATCAGTGTTCGCGTCATCGTCCCCCCTTCACCATGCGCGGGCCGGGTTCGCCAGTGGCTCGGCGCGGTCCAGGCGGCCATGGTTCACGGGCCGCGCGTCATCGCCTCCCACACCTGTACTGACTCGTGGCGTCCTCCGTTCGTTCCATCTTCCCCGTCCCATCGGGCATCTGCGGCCCAAGCGAGGGTCAAGAGAGCTGCGAAACGGGGCTGCAAGCCGGAGAAGAGGACCCCTCCGGTTCGCCCGGAGGGGTCAATTCGTGCCCAAAGTAGTGGGGTGGCTAACGGGGCTTGAACCCGTAACCTTCGGAGCCACAATCCGATGCTCTGCCTATTGAGCTATAGCCACCATGCGCGTCCACGCGCACACAGGCGGGGACGACGAGCGCCTCCGAGTGTACCCGTTCGGGCGCCACGGCGCGACCGGTCGTCCCGCGTCAAACCAGGATCTCGGCCGAGATCTCCGGCGTGACCAGGAACATCAAGATGACGTTGGCCCCGACCGATGTCAGCGGCCACGAGCCCGGCCCTTGGCGGATCCACGGTACGACCGCGGCATAGGAGAGGAAGATGCCGATGTTGGCGATGCCATTCCAGCCCTCCAGGCCCGCCAGCAGCATCGCGCCGGCCGTGCTGAAGACGGCCACGACGACGAGGGCCAGCAGCCCCAGCACCTTGCCCGCGCGACCCCGGATGGTGACGTCCCCGGGCAGGATCCATGTGCCATCCCCGACCCCCGTTGGCACGGCCGTCCACGCCGCCAGGAACCAGAGCACGTGCGAGACACCATGCATCAGGAGCATGGCCGCGACGAGGAAGCGAAAGGCGTCCTCCATCAGGCCTCGGGGCCACCGACCGCGGGCAGCGAGCGCACGAGGTCGGCCACGAACTCGGCGGCTGCCGCCACCAGCGTCGGGTCCACGAGGTCGAGGGTGTCGCGCTCGGTGTGCGTGACGGTCGCGCACAGCTCGCGGAACGAGGTCGAGGTCAGCGCCACCGCGGGACGGCCGTACCCGGCCACGATGCTGTGGTCGCTCTCGTACCACGCCTCGCCCAGCGACACGGTGTCGTGCCGGCGGATGACGCGCCCGATGAGCTCCTTGCCGCGCTCGCCGACCGCGTACATCGAGGCCGAGGTGCGAGCGCCCTTCGCACCGATGGCGTCCATGTTGACCGCGCCCAGGAGCTCCTCCCAACGGCCCTCGTTGGCCGCGACGAAGAGGTGCTCGCCCGTGTTGGCGTAGTAGTCCTCGCCGTTCATCGGGATGAGCTCGAGGCGATAGGGCCCGTCGTACTCGGACAGCAGGACGGCGACCGCCAGCAACGCGGCCACCCCGGTGCCGTTGTCGAGGGCGCCAGGTGAGCCACCCTTCGAGTCGATGTGGGCGATGACCACCGCGCGTGGGGCTCCGGCCGGCCCGCGTGCGGCGGTCAGCTGACGGGCCGGTCGCGCCAGCCGTCTGGCCTCGATGCCCAGCTCGGCTCGCTGCCCCGCGAGCGCGATCAGCTGGGCGCCGATCTCGTCGGTGGTGTATGCGTTGGGCAGGTCGAAGTCGCCGTCCTCGATGAGCGGATACGGGTAGAGCGCCCCGCCCATGCCGCCACCGTGGCCGGTGGCCCCGATGACCGCCGCCGGTGCCCCGCCCTCGAGCAGCTCGTAGATGCGCCGATGATCGGGCACGTCGATGAAGTCGAAGGACTTGGGGAACAGCTGGTCGGCGGCGATGGACCCGTGCAGGACCACGATGGCACCGTGGATGTCGGCACCCTCGAGGGCGGCCAGCGAGTCGATGGGCACGAGGGGAGCGACGGCTTCGACGGGCACGGTGTAGGGCCCGGGATGAACCTCGAATGCGTCTTCGCCGACCGACAGGCGCGCCGGCCCCAGCTCGGCGTCGAGCGCCTCGAAGTCGACCGACTCGACGACCCAGCCGTGCTCCTTCAGCACCGACTCGGCATAGTCGTTGGCAGCCGTGTTCCCGGGCCGGCCAGGGTGGCGATCGGGGTGACCATCGACGATGGCCGTGAGGTGCCGCTCCACGGCGGCGACGAGTGGCTCAGGCATGGGTCGACCCTGTAGCGAGGCCGCAAGGCGGGGAAGGGACCTTCGGCTCTGGATGGATGGAGCGCTCGACCATGACGATGAAGAGGTGACGGCTCAGATGCGGATCCTCCACTGGCTGCTGCGCGCGCTCAGCGACCGCATCATGCTGCCACTCTTCGCACTGCTCGGTGGGACGATGGACACCACCCTCGGTGGGCGGCTTTGCGTGCTGCTCACGGTCGGCGCCAGGAGCGGGCAGCGCCGTGAGGTTCCGCTCAACTATGTGCCCACCAGCGAGGGCGTGGGCCTGCTCGCGGGCTTCGGGCGGCATGCCGGCTGGGTCTACAACCTGCGGGCTCGCCCGCGCGCAGCACTGCTGGTCGGGGGGCGCACCTACCATGCCACCGCGGTCGAGCTGGGCGATCGCGGGCAGGCCATCGCCGTCACACGAGGGGTGCTCAGGAACGCCGGGGCGATGGGTTTCTTCTACGGCTGGGATCCCCGGCGCGCGAGCGACGAGCGGGTGGGCAGCGTAGTCGATGAGACCCTGGCCTTCCATCTCGTGTTCGACGAGACCCCGCCCTGGGCATCGGCGCAGCAGGAGCGGAACGGCTAGGCTGACCGGATGCGCGTCCCCGATTTCCTCGTCCGCCAGTTCTACGTCAAGGGCAGCCTTCAGCCCCATGGCGACGGCTTCCGCCTCCAGGCCCGCAACGGCATGGGCAACGGCACGCTCGTGGGGATCGGGCGCGTCACCATGGACGGTCAGGCCATCGACCCCTCGGCCATCAGTGCCCAGCTCGTGGGCAGTGACACGGTCCACCAGGCAGCGGAGGTGTCACGCGGCTCGCCGGTCTCATTCAGCCGCGGTGATGTCGTCACCTTCCACATCGCGGGCTACCCGCTGACCCCCGGCGAGCACCGCTTCGATGTCGAGATCCACGAGCGGGACTTGGGCCTCCTGCAGCTGGCGCTGAAGGACACCGTCCGGGCCTAGCCCTCCTCGACGCGGGCCAGCAGCTCCAGCGTCGTGTCCACGACCTGAGCCTGCTGCTCCTCCCGGCTGATGGTCGCCGTGCCATCGCCGTCCTGCTCGCCGTACCAGCCGAAGCCCGCGTGGTTGCCGCCGGCGATCTCGACGAAGGTGGTGTCCGGGGGGAGTTGCGCTCGCGATGTCTCGATCTCGTCGAGCGAGGTGAGGCCGTCCTCGGTGGCATAGATCGACGTGACCTCGATGTCCTGCCCCGAGAGGTCGGTGCCACCGGGCGGATAGGCGGCCCACAGCGCGAGCCCGTCGATCGCGGCTTCGCCGTCGGCGTACTGGGCGGCCATGGCGCCGCCGAGCGAATGGCCGCCGATGACCCACTGCTCGATCTCCGGGTGGGCGGCCACGATGTCGTCTGCGGTGTCGGGCGCCAGCACCGCGAGCCCGAACGGCATCGACGGCACGACCGAGAGGTAGCCGGCCTCGGCGATGGCGCGCACCGGCGGCGCGTAGGCATCGGCGGGCACACGTCCGCCGGGGTAGAAGATGAAGCCGGTGGTGGCGGGATCGGGCGGCGTGAAGGTGAGCCACGGGTCGGTCTCGACCACGACGCTCTCGTCGGGCTCGAGCGCGGCGGCGGC
>JBFLKP010000057.1:0-2629 GCA_040883225.1 Candidatus Limnocylindrales bacterium
TCGATGACCGGGGTGATGGCGCGCACGACCTGCTCCGGCGCGGCCGAGGCCAGGGGCTCGATGCCGACGACGTGGCGGCCCATGGCCATGCCCACGAATTGCGTCGCCACCATCGTCGCCCGCAGCTCTGCGTGGTCGGCATCGATGCGCCTCACGAGCGGCGTCAGCACGCGTTCGGTGAGGACCGTGCGGATGACCTCGGCCGCCTCGGGCTCTGAGGCTGCGGCACGGATGATGGCCAGGGCGGTCCGCCGTGTGCGTGGTTCGTCGAGCGTGCTTACGAGGCCCCAGGCCACACGCTCGGCCAGCGCCTCGGGGGGGCCATCGAACACGCGGGCGATGAAGGCATCAGGATCGATCGGCAGCTGCACCGACTGCATGAACAGCTCCTGCTTGGAGCCGAAGTAGTGCAGCACGAGGCGTGGATCGACGCCCGCAGCCGCCGCCACGCCCCGCATCGTCGTGTGTACGTAGCCACGTTCGGCGAACCGTTCACGAGCGGCAGCGAGGATGGCCTCACGGGTGTCGCTTCCTGCCGGCCGAGGCCCGCGGCGCCTGGCCGAGCTTGTCTTTTCCACGTTCGTAGAATAACATTTCCACGAACGAAGAAATAGCAGCAGGGGCACCCGCATATGCCGGAGTCACCATCGAGCACGGCCACGGCCCTGACGAAGCGACAGCGCCGCCTCGTGCTGGCCGTGGTCGGGCTTGCGCTCATGGCCGTCATCTCTGCGGTCGCCGGTCTCAACGTGGCGCTGCCCAGCCTGGCCCGGGACACCGGTGCCAGCCAGACGCAGCTGACCTGGATCATCGACTCGTACACCGTCGTCTTCGCGGGCCTGCTGTTGTTCGCCGGCGCTCTCGGCGACCGCTATGGCCGCCGGCGGCTGATGGTCATCGGCCTGCTCGTCTTCGGCGCCGCAGCAGCGCTCGGGCTCTTCGTCACCGATCCCGGTCAGATCATCGCGGTGCGCGTGCTCATGGGCGCCGGAGCCGCCGCCATCATGCCCACCACGCTCGCGGTCATCACCACCTCGTTCCCCGAGGACGAGCGACCACAGGCCATCGGCGTGTGGGTGGGCATCGCTGGTGGGGGAGCGATCCTCGGCCTCTTCGTCACCGGGCTGCTCCTCGAATGGTTCCCCTGGTCTTCGTTCTTCGGGCTCAACGTCACGTTGGCAGCGGTCGCCCTGATGGGCACGGTCGCGATCGTGCCGCCGTCGGTCGATGAGGACCCACCGGCGTTGGATGTCATCGGTGGCCTGCTCTCGCTGCTGGCCATCGGCGCCTTCGTCTTCGGCATCATCGAGGGTCCGGAGCGCGGTTGGACCGACCCGCTCACGCTCGGCGCGCTCGCCCTCGGGATCGTCGGGGGCGTCGCCTTCGTGCTCTGGGAGCTGCGCCTGCAGAAACCGCTGCTCGACCCCCGGCTCTTCCGCAACCGCGGCTTCAGCGCCGGGACGCTCACGGTCACGGTCCAGTTCCTGGCCTCGTTCGGCTTCTTCTTCGTGGCGCTGCAGTACCTGCAGTTCGTGACCGGGCGCTCTCCGCTCGAAGCGGCGATCGCCCTGTTGCCGCTGCCCTTCATCCTGCTGCCCACGGCTCGCCGGGCACCACTGATCGCGGCCCGTGTCGGCTTCCGGCGCGTGGCCCCGGTCGGCATGGTCCTGACCGGCGTCGGCTTCCTCATCCTCAGCCAGCTCGAGGCCGACTCGTCCTACTGGCACTTCCTGGCCGGACTGGCGACGTTCGGGGTGGGCATGGGTCTCGCCGGCACTCCGGCGACCACGGCCATCACGGCCTCACTGTCGATGGACAAGCAGGGTGTGGCTTCGGCCGTCAACGACACCGGACGCGAGGTCGGCAGTGCCTTCGGCATCGCCATCCTCGGCAGCCTCCTGAACCAGGGCTATCGCGATGGCATGGCCGATGCCGTGGCGGGGTTGCCCGACCAGGTCGCCGAGGGCGTCCGTTCGTCCATCGCGTTCACGGCCTCGCCTCTCGTCGCGCTGATGGGCGACGCCGGCGAGCGACTGGTGCAGGAGGCCATCGATGCCTTCGTCGCGGGCGTGGGCCAGGCCGTGCTGGCAGGCTCGATCATCCTCCTCATCACGGCTGTCGCGGTGTTCTTCATCGCGCCGAGCGAGATGTCGGTGGCGACGGTGATGGAGGAGCCCGATGAAGGGTAGGGGCCGACCCTAGCGTGCGGTCCGGCGGCTGAGCTTCTCCCCGGGCATGGCCTCGAGGTGGCCGCCCGGTCGGCCCTTCGCGCTCGTGCGCTGGGGCCCCTGGCGCTTGGCGCCGTTGCCGCCCCCGGTCCAGCGGCGCTGGCCGCGGTGACCTTGCCTGGCCTCGTGCCCATCGTCGGCGAGGGCAGCGGCCTTCGGCCGCGGACGATGCCCTGAAGCCGGCGGCTTCGGGCCATGCTTCCTGCGGTCTCGACCGTGCTTGGGCCTGTTCGGCACGGAGGACTTGACCCGCAGCTCGAAGCTGGGCTCGAAGCCGTCCACGACCTCGCGGTCGATGGGCTTCCTGAGCAGCTTCTCGATGGCCGCCATGAGCTCCTGCTCCTCGACGCCCACGAGTGAGGTGGCGGTGCCCGCCATGCCGGCACGGCCGGTGCGGCCGA
>JBFLKP010000058.1:0-3964 GCA_040883225.1 Candidatus Limnocylindrales bacterium
GCGCTGGCGGCGATCGTGGCCGACACGAACGCCATGGCCGGCGTCATCCTGCTGGAGCGGGGGGACGGCCTGCAACCGCTGACCACGACGGGCGTCCGCGATCCGGAGTCGCTGGCCGCGAATGACCAGGTGGCCGAGGCACTCCGCACGAAGGAGATCCGGACCCTCAGCGTGAACCCCGAACGGGTCGTCCTCGACAGCGTGCTCCTCGAGCAGACCGCACGCGAGGTCGTGGTCGTGCCGCTCAACTTCAAGGACGTCCCCGTCGGCGCCCTCGTGCTCGCGTCGGCCGAACCGCTTGCGCCATCGGCACGGGTCCTGCTGCGGCACTACCAGGTGGACCTCGGGCTGGCCCTGACCAACGCGACCTCACACGACCGGCTCGAGCGGCTGGCCGCCATCGATCCGCTGACCGATGCCTACAACCGTCGCTTCGGGCTGGTGCGGCTGCAGGAGGAGTTCGGGCGAGCCCTGCGGGTGGAGGGTCCGGTGGGCGTGCTGATGGTCGATCTCGACCACTTCAAGGACGTCAACGACACCTTCGGTCACCTGGCAGGCGACCGGGTCCTGCACGCAGTCGCGCGTTCGATCCGGCGGGTCCTCCGCGAAGGCGACATCCTCATCCGCTATGGCGGCGAGGAGTTCCTGGCCGTGCTGCCGGGAGCCTCCGCCGCCGATCTCGGCGACCTTGCCGAGCGCCTTCGGCGGGCGGTCTCGGCGACAGAGGTCCCCGATCGCGAGGTCCGGATCCGGGTGACCGCGAGCGTAGGCGCAGCATCGTATCCCGAGCACGACGTGAGCTCTGCCTCCGACCTGGTCGAGGCTGCGGATGAGGCGCTGTACGTGGCCAAGCGGTCGGGCCGCGATCGCGTTTCCCTGGCCTGATCGAGCCGCGTCCATAGCGGGCTCCGCCCAGGACCGAGCCCGCGCCCCCGATGACCCGCGCTCATCGATGCCACACTGGCGCCGATGAGCGACTGGGCACCCACGGGCGAGACCTTCCACGATGTGGTGGTCGTGCCCTATACCGACCTGCTCGATCGCTGGCGCGATGGCGAGATCCATCGTGGCGGGCCGATGTGGCCGGAGTGGGAGCGGCAGGTCGGGGCGCGGCACCGCCGTGCCGGCTCGCCCGTGGACGTGCGCCCGGCCGAGCCTGAGGGGCCGATCGACGAAGCTGGCCCGATGGCCTGGGGCGGGGCCATCGTCGACCAGTTCGGGCATCAGGTGGCCGACTTCTCGGCACGGCTCCTGGCGACCGCGCAAGCACGACCGGACCTGCCCGTCGCCTTCGCCTCCCGCCCCGATCTGGGGTACGACTCCGTTGGTGCCGCGCCGTCCTACTTCCGTGCCCTTCTGGCATGGTTCGCGATCGCCCCCGAACGCGTGCGGGTCATCACGGCGACCACACGTGTCGCGGAGCTCTTCGTGGCCCCGCAGGCGGAGCAGCTTCGTGGCCCTGGCCCGGCAGCGGGCTACCTTGACGCGCTGGACGCGCTCGCGAGCACCCACCTCGATCCCCCCGGACGACATGGCGGGCCCCTCTACGTCTCGCGGGCCGGGGTGCCGGCACGCTTTGCCGGTGAGGAGTACCTCGAGGGCGTGCTACGGGCCGTGGGCGCGCAGGTCATGCGACCCGAGACCCTGCCGCTCACCGCGCAGCTCCAGGCCTACCGTGGGAGCTCCGACATCGTCTTCGCCGAGGGCTCGGCCATGCACGTCCTCCAGCTGCTGGGACGCGTGGACGCGGACGTCCTCGTGCTCATGCGACGGCTGGGCACGCGCCTGGCCGAGGAGAACCTCCGGCCCCGCGTCCGCGCACTGGCCTACGAGGAGCTCGCGGACCGGTTCATCCACGGGCTGCTGCCGACCGGTCGCCCGGCGTGGGAGAAGAGCCTCTCGATCGTGGACGCGGACCGCTTCATCGCCGCCTTCGCGGCTCGCGGCCTGTACCTGCGGGCCGCCTGGGACGATCGGGCCTGGTCCGCCGTGCGTGACGCGGACATCCTGCGCTGGGTCGAGATGCAGGCCGCCGATCCGGGCTACCTCGGGCCCGGCTCGGTCGAGCACCTCCTGTCGGGGTTGACCGAGGCCGGCTTCGGACACCTCGTCGACGGGGCCTCGATCCGACTGGACCCCCTGCGCGAGTTCCTTGCGGCCCGGACGCGGGTTCGCCGCCCGGACCAGCCGACGATGCTCTTCATGCACATCCCACGGACCGCCGGCGGGGCCGTGCGAGCGGCGCTGCACGAGGCCGTGCCCGAGGCCTCGCGCCGGGACGTCTACGCCGCGACCGAGCTCGACGAAGCCGCCTTTCGGGCGCTGCCGGAGGGGGAGCGCGCCGGTCTCTGGGCCGTCGTCGGGGACTT
The DNA here is from genome assembly GCA_040883225.1 of Candidatus Limnocylindrales bacterium. Classification (GTDB taxonomy): domain Bacteria; phylum Chloroflexota; class Limnocylindria; order Limnocylindrales; family CSP1-4; genus JAFMJV01. Next base: position 2,370 of record JBFLKP010000058.1, read on the forward strand.
CGGCTTCGGGCTCCACGAGGCCATCCCGGGACCTGCCCGCTACGGCGTCATGTTGCGGCATCCGATGAGCCGGATCCTCTCGCTCTACCGGGCCGCGGGCCGGCCACGCTCGCTCGACGCCTGGGTCTTCGAGGATCGGCGCATCGAGGCCGACAATGCCATGGTCCGGGCCATCAGCGGCCGTCCCGGCGTGCCCTTCGCCGATTGCCCGGACGACCTGCTCGACGAGGCCGTCGCCAACATCGAGGCGCATTTCGATGCCGTGCTCATCCGCGGCGACATGCGCCGCAGCGCGGTGGTCCTGGGGCGTGCCATGGGCCTGACGCTGCCGCCCTTCGGGGTGGTCAACGCCGATCCCGCGGGGGAGGACTCGTTCGACCCGCCCGGGCCCGTGCGCAAGCGGATCCGCGAGCTCAACCGCCTGGACCTGGCGCTGTTCAAGCGCTACCAGCAGGAGTTCTAGCCTTCGTAGCGGAAGTGCTCGGCCTCCGGCCGCGCCAGCCACTCGGCCAGCGTCTGGGCGCTGCGGTCGCGAGCCGAGAGGACCGGCTCGGTCACCGGCCAGTCGATGCCGATCGCGGGATCGTCCCAGGCGATGCCCGACTCCGCTGCGCGGTTGTAGTCGCCGGTCATGAGGTACTCGATGTCGACGATGTCGGAGAGCGTGGTGAAGCCACGCGCGAAGGAGGCGGGCGCCCACAGGGCTACGTGGTTCGCGTCGCTGGCCACGACCGACTCGTAGCGCCCCAGGGTGGGGGAGCCGGGTCGGACGTCGACCGCCACGAGGAAGGCCTCGCCACGGGCCACGCGCATGAGCTTGCCCATCGGCGGATCCCACTGGAAGTGGAGCCCGCGGGTGACGCCTCGGACGCTGCGGCTGTGGTTCATCTGGACGAACGCGCTGGGCAGGCCGAGCTCGGCGTATCGCGCGAAGTCCCCCGCGTGGAACGCCTCCATGAGGAAGCCACGCTCATCTTCGAAGGCCTCGTGCTCGACGATGAGCACCTCGGGGATCGTCGTGCGTCGGACGGACATCTTCATCGCCGCTGGTCTCGCTCCTGGTGCAGGTATTCGGTCAGCGCTTCCTGCCACGGCCGCATGGTGACCCCGACGGCCGCGGCTCGAGACGTGTCGAGGATGCCCCACCTGGGAGGCTCTGACGCGCGCACGAACTCGGAGGCGCTGATGGGCCGGGTCGCGCGGCCCGGGCGGCGCACATCGAGCACGGCCCGGGCCCACTCGAGGCGAGAGGCGGCGCCGGCGTTCACGAGGTGGAACGTGCCGCCCTCGACACGGGCGGCCAGCTCCCAGATGGCCCGCGCCAGGTCCACCGCGTAGGTCGGCGAGCCGATCTCGTCGGAGACCACTGACAGCGGACCCTCGGCCCCGTCGGCCGCGGCCGTGATCTTGTCGGGAAAGTCACCCCCCGGGGGCCCGTAGAGCCACGCGGTGCGCACGATGTACAGGCCAGGTGCGGCCCCGAAGGCTCTGCGCGCGGCCACCTCGCCGGCCAGCTTCGAGGCACCGTACGGGTTGCGCGGGCCGGTGGGCTCGTCCTCGGTGTAGCCGCGGCCGTCGCGGCGCTCGCCGTCGAA
>JBFLKP010000059.1:0-10014 GCA_040883225.1 Candidatus Limnocylindrales bacterium
CAGCCGGCCGCCGGTGCGCACGGCGAGCTCACCGGCATCCTCGTCATCCGCGCCTATCACCGTGCCCGCGGCGACGTCGAGCGTGACGAGGTCATCGTGCCCGACTCGTCCCACGGCACCAACCCCGCGACCGCCTCGATGGCCGGCTTCAAGACCGTGACCATCACCTCGGGCGACGACGGCCTCGTGGACATCGAGGCCCTGCGCCGGGCGCTCGGTCCACGGACCGCGGCGGTGATGCTGACCAACCCCTCGACCCTGGGCCTCTTCGAGCACCACGTCGTCGACCTGCTCGACGCGGTGCACGAGGCCGGCGCGCTGGCCTACATGGACGGCGCCAACATGAACGCGGTGCTGGGCCATTTCCGCCCGGGCCGGGCCGGCTTCGACGTCATGCACTTCAACCTGCACAAGACGTTCTCCACGCCCCACGGCGGCGGCGGTCCAGGTGCCGGTCCCATCGCCGTGGCCGATCACCTGGTGCCCTTCCTGCCCGAGCCGCTCGTCGTGCGTGAGGATGACGCCTCCTTCCGTCTCGAGCGCGCCGGTGAGCGTCCCGGGTCGATCGGGCGCATGCGCGCCTATGCCGGCAGCACCGGCGTGCTCGTGCGGGCCTGGGCCTACATCCGGGCCCACGGTGGCCCGGGCCTGCGCCAGGTCAGCGAAGATGCCGTGCTCGCGGCCAACTACCTGCGTGCTCGCGTGGGTGAGGCGTTCGACCTGCCCGTGGAGGGGCCGTGCAAGCACGAGTTCGTGGCCAGCGCCGCGACCATCAAGGCCCGGACGGGCGTGCGCACGTACGACATCGCCAAGCGTCTCATCGATCACGGCTACCACCCACCCACGATCTACTTCCCGCTCATCGTCGAGGAGTGCCTGCTCATCGAGCCCACCGAGACCGAGTCGCTCGAGACGCTCGACGCCTTCGCCGACGCACTCATCGCCGTCGCTCGTGAGGCCCACGAGGACCCCGAGCTGCTGACCTCCGCGCCCCACGACGCGCCGGTGCGCCGACTCGACGAGACGGCCGCGGCCCGCAAGCCGGACCTGCACTGGCAGCCGATGGCCGGATCGGAGCGTCCGTGCCCGGAGTAGACCCGCGTCGCTGGCGGCTGGCCGCAGCCGCCCTTGCGGGCCTCTTCGTGGTCGGCGCCTGCCTCGCGGACCCGGCCAACCCCACGGCGGAGCCGTCGGCGCTGCCCGAGGCCACCGAGCTGGCCCAGGTCGTCGAGGGCGAGACGCCTCTGCCCAGCCCGACACCGCCAGCCACGCCGGCCGAGACGATCCGACCCACGAACGACGACACGCTCGTGGTCATCGCGCCCGAGCACCCCACGCGGCTCGTGCCGGGCGACAACCTCAACGCCACCGAGCGCCTGCTGGTGGACGTGCTCTACGACCCGCTCTACCGCCTCGACAAGGAGATGCGGCCAGTGCCCGAGCTGGCTCGGTCGTTGCCCGAGGTCAAGAAGAAGGGCGACGGCTACGAGTGGTCCATCCCCATCAAGGCCGACGCTCGCTTCCACAGCGGCGAGAAGCTCAAGGCCAGCGACGTCACCTTCTCGCTGCGCATGGCTGCCTCCCACTCGTGCCCGCTGGGCCGGACCCTGTGCGAGACCGTGCGCACCTACATGGTCGACAACCCCGCGAAGGACGAGAACGTCGTGAGCATCACGCTCTCGGAGCCGTATGCGCCGTTCCTGACCGAGGTCCTCGCGCAGCTGCCGATCCTCTCGCAGGAAGACGTGAAGGCAGCCACCAGAGAGATGGTCAGGGCGGCCGACCGCCTCAACGAGAACCGCCCGGACCGGCTCATCACCCGCATCCGCGAGTCCGTCCTGCGTGACGCGTGCACCGACCAGGAGCCGCCCGACGGCTGCCGCCTGGCCGACTTCCGCCAGCAGCTCGAGTCGGTGTTCCGCCGGGCCGATATCGACCTGCCCTCGCAGGCGCCCTACACGGACGCCACCGGCAGCCTCGACGAGAACGCCTATCTGGGCGACCTGCTCGACCGCCTGGCGGCCCTGGCCCAGGTCTTCGACAGCGCCTCACAGGACCGCAACTCGGCCGCCCTGGGCCTTCTCGACGCCACGGTCACGCCGTTCGGCAGCGGACCCTACGAGCTGGCCCGCATCCGGAACGACGGCACCTACGTGCTGCGGTCGAACCCCAACCACACGCGCAGCGAGGCCAAGATCGGCCGCATGGAGATCCGGGTCGAGCCGGACCCCGAGGTCGCCACCACACAGCTGCTCAACGGAGCTGCTGACTGGGTGCTCGACGTGCGCCCCGACCAGGCCGACATCATCGACGGGGCCGAGGGCTACACCGCCGCATCCCGCCCCACGGACATCCAGTACGGCATCCTCTTCAACGTCCGCCCCGACCGCGTCTACTTCGACCAGGGGGCCCGACGCGCCTTCGTCCAGTGCATCGACCACGAGGCGCTGGCCACGGCGCTCGACCCCGAGCGTCCGCTGGCCTTCACGCCGTACACCGTGACCTCGTGGGCCAACCCCGCGGGGCAGACCCTGCGCGCGCGGGACGTCGAGGCGGCCATGGCTGCGCTCGAGACGGCCGGCTGGCAGATGAGCGAGGACGGCGTGCGCGTGCGCGAGGATGGCACCCGCCTCTCGACCACCATCGCGGTACGCCCCACGAACGTCGACCTCTACACCTTCGCCAACCTCGCCACCGAGCAGCTCGCCGAGTGCGGTATCGAGCTCATCGTCGACGAGCTCGACCTGACCGGCGGTGACACCCTCAACCAGATGCGCTACCCCAACGACTTCGATACGTTGATGTGGAGCCGCCGCCTCGGCACCGACCCCGACACGGCCGTTCGCGCCTTCGAGTCCACGCGCGTCACGACCGAGGACAACGTGGCCGACGAGAACCCCAGCGGCTTCGTCTCGGAGCTGGTGGACTTCCACGTCGCCGCGGCCAGGGAGTCGATGGACTTCGAGGTGCGCGCCGAGTCCTACGCCCTGGTCGACGAGGAGATCGAGAACCTCATCCCGTACTGGCCGCTGTGGTACGAGTCCAGGACCAGCGCCGTCTCCGCCCGCCTGGAGGACCGCGATGGCGCCATCGACCCGGCCGAATCGCGCTACGACTGGGACATCTCGGCGTGGTCGTTCCGCGAACCCGGCGAGGCCGAGGCGGGGTCGTAGGTCGCACGAGGCTGGTACCTATGGCCCTGTGGTGGACCCTTTCCCCAAGCCTTACTACAATCCAACTGCCTGCAGCCCCTCCACGGGAGACGTGCGCCTGCGTGCACGGATAGGGAGGCGCCGCAGTCGAGAGCCCTTACGCGATCCTCTCCACCAAGGGGGGGACGCGCCTGACAGAGGAGGAACCTCTCTGATGAGTCATCGGACTCGCACCGGTTTTGCCTTCGGTGCAGCCGCGGCGCTGGCGATCACCGCTATCGCCCCTGTGGCTGCCCAGGACGAGACCGCGCTCATCTATGCCATCGACGGTGAGATCAGCGCGCTGAACAACGGCGCCGACGACGTCCCCACCGACGAGGCCAACACCTGGCTGCACAACGCGCTGTACACGCTCGACGAGAGCCTGACCCCGACCCCGGACATCGCCGCCGAGCCGGCCACCATCAGCGAGGATGGTCTGACCTGGACCATCAAGCTGCGCGAGGACGTCTACTTCCAGCCGACCGGCGAGCAGCTGACCGCCGAGGACGTCGTCTTCACCTACGAGCTCGCCAACAGCGACAACTGCACCTTCAACCCCGACGCCTGCCTGGCCTTCGTGACCGTCACGCCGGAGGGTGCCGAGGAGCCGGTCAAGGTCCTCCAGAGCGTCACCGCGGTCGACGACTTCACCGTCGAGTTCCAGCTGGCCGACAAGTACGCGCCGTTTACCACGGTCTCGCTGCCGAGCCTCTGGATCGACAGCAAAACCGCGACCGAAGAGGCCTTCGCCCGCTTCCAGGAGAACCTGGGCGCGGTCACCGCGGCTGACGTCGATGCCCTCATCGCCGCTGCCGACTCGGAGACCTTCGTGGCTGACGCCGAGGCCACCCTTGCCTCCGCGCAGTTCGCCATCCCCGATCGGGCCCTCCATCAGAACGAGGACGGCTCCCTTAACGAGGAGAGCTACGCGAGCGCGCTGCTCACCGAGCTGACCTCGCTGAGCACGATCCTCAACGCCAGCGAGATCGACCAGATCGCCGCGGCCTACAAGCTCATCGACACGGCCCGCATGCCGGTCGGCACCGGCCTGTTCTACGTCACCGAGTTCCGCCCCGGCCAGGACATCACGGCCATGCGCAACGAGACCTACCACTGGGGCCCCAGCTCCTTCGAGACGCTGTACATGCCCATCATCAAGGACGACGTCGCGGCGTCCGCCGCCCTCGCCGGTGGCGACATCGACTGGAAGTACAGCCTGACCGCCGACGGCTACGAGCAGCTGCGCGACAACGCCGGCGTCAAGTTCGCCAAGTACCCCGACTTCGGCTACTTCAACCTGCAGTTCAACCTGCGTGAGGGCCGCCTGTTCGCCGACAAGAACGTGCGCCAGGCGCTGGCCTACTGCATCGACAAGGAAGCCACCGTCGAGGCCGCCACCGACGGCCAGGGCGTGCCCATCTATGCCGACATCCCGCCGGCCAGCTGGGCCTACAACCCCGACGTCAAGCGCTATCCGCTCGATGTCGACCAGGCCATCTCGCTGCTCGAGGAGGCTGGCTACACCGAGGTCGCAGACGACGGCGTCCGCATGACGGCCGACGGCGATCGCCTCGAGACCCACATCCTCCTGCGCGCCGGCAAGCCCGACCGCAGCAAGTTCATGCAGCTCCTCGCCAGCCAGGCCAAGGACTGCGGCTTCAACCTGACCCTCGAAGAGGCCGACTTCGGCACCGTCCTGCTCCCCGGCCTCGAGTGGCCGCTGATCATGGCCGGCCAGTCCGAGCAGTGGGACGCCTACTTCGGCGGCTGGGGCACCAGCTATGACCCCGATCCGTACAGCCTCTATCACAGCAACAACATCGTGACCGAGGACCTGCCGGACACCTACAACTACATCGGCTTCAGCAACGAGCGCGCCGATGAGCTCATCGAGGCCGGCCTGCGCGAGCTGGACCAGGCCAAGCGCGCTGAGATCTACCAGGAGTTCGAGGCCATCATGGCTGAGGAGCTCCCCGCCCTCTGGGCCTGGTCCGACGAGGAGCGTCAGGGCCTGAACGCCACGCTCACCGGCGAGATCGAGTGGGATGAGTCGGTGATGAGCACCCCGACCTGGTTCTGGGAGCTGGAGAAGATCAACAAGGGCGGCGCCACCGTCCTGGAGTAACGCTCTAGCACCTCGTGCATCTGAGCGTGGCCTAGGTCACGCCAAGGGCCGCTTGCGACGCAAGTCGTCGCGAGCGGCCCCGCACCATCCATCCCCGTACCCAGCGGATCCACGTGCCACCTTCCCGTTTCACCTGTATGCCCCGCCAGGTAGTGCCCTAGATGGCGCAGTACCTGCTACGCCGGGTCATCCAGGCGATCCCCATCCTCATCGGCGTCTCGATGATCGTGTTCCTCATCGTGTACGCCTCGCCGGGGGATCCGACCGATCGCTTCCGTACGCCGCGCGTGCCGCCGGAGCAGATCGATGCGCTCATCCGCCAGTACGGCCTTGACCGGCCGTTGCCCGAGCAGTACCTCTCGTGGGTCTCGACGTTCTTCCGCATCATCGACTTCAACGCCAGCTTCGATCCACGGGTGTGGACCATGAACTGGGACGCCTGGGGCTACAGCTTCACCGACGGCCGCGAGGTCATGGAGAAGGTCTTCCTGCGCCTGCCACCGACGGTGCTGCTCATGGGCACAGCGCTGATCGTGACCATCATCTTCGCCATCCCCATCGGCATCCTCGCGGCCGTCCGTCAGTACAGCTGGACCGACAAGATCATCACCACCGCCGCCACCTTCGGCTACGCCATCCCGTCGTTCCTGCTGGGCACCTACATCCTCTACCTCGGTGGGGTGCTGCTGAAGCAGTGGACCGACGGCGCCATCGGGTTCCCCACCTTCGGCATGGAGAGCCTGGGCAAGCGCGGGGACCCGCTCGACATCGCGCTGCACATGGTCCTGCCGGTGACCTCGCTGGCCATCCTCAGCATCGCCTCGTGGAGCCGCTACACGCGCTCCTCGATGCTCGATGTGCTGCACCAGGACTACGTGCGTACGGCCAAGGCCAAGGGCCTGCCGCGCCGCACGGTCATCTTCAAGCACGCTCTGCGCAACGCGCTCATCCCCATCGTGACGCTGCTGGGCCTCTCGATCCCCTCGCTCATCGCGGGTGCAGCCATCACCGAGACGATCTTCAGCTGGCCCGGCATCGGCTCGCTGTTCATCGATGCCGTGGGTGCCAAGGACTACCCCGTGATCATGGCCGTGGCCATGCTCTCGGGCACGGCTGTCATCGTCGGCAACCTCGTGGCGGACGTGCTCTACGGCGTCGTCGACCCGCGCATCAAGTACTAGGAGTGACGTCATAGCTACGGCCAAGCCCCAGGACACCGCGAGCCCCATCGCGGCCAGGCCTGCCAGGACGGGCAGCTCCGACGAGTTCGACGAGATCGACAAGACGCCGGTCCGGACGTACTGGCAGCTCGTCCGTCAGCGCTTCCTGCGCCACCGCCTGGCCGTCATCTCGCTCATCGTGCTGTCGATGCTCATCGCCTACGGCTTCATCGTGCCCTGGCTCACCGGGGACCTGTACAAGACTGCCAGCCTCCAGAACATCTGGGGTCCGCCGTCCTTCCCCGAGGCGCCGTTGGGCTATGACGAGATCGGCCAGAACGTGTTCGTGCGCCTGGCCAAGGCCACACAGACCTCACTGGTCATCGGCTTCGCGGCCGTGCTCATCATCGTCGGCATCGGCAGCTTCGTGGGGTCCATCGCGGGCTATGTCGGCGGCTGGGTGGACAACGCCCTGATGCGCTTCGTCGATATCGTCCTGACCCTGCCCATCCTCTTCATCATCCTCATGATCGTCGGGTTCTTCGGCCAGGGCAATCGGGCGGTGGTCATCATCGCCATCGGCATCACCGGCTGGACGCTGGCCGCGAGGCTCATCAGGGGCGAGTTCCTGATGCTGCGCGAGATGGACTTCGTGGCCGCCGCCAAGGCGCTGGGCGCCGGCCACCGCCGCATCATCGGCCGCCACATGCTGCCGCCGGCCATGAGCCCGCTCATCGTGGCTGCCGCCATCGGCGTGGCCGACGCGGTCGTGGTCGAGGCCGCGCTCTCGTTCCTCGGCTTCGGCATCAGCCGTCCCGAGGCGAGCCTCGGCAACATGCTCACCAACGCGCAGGACTACTTCATCCGCGCGCCGCTGATGGTGGTGTGGCCTGGCCTCATCCTCATCCTCATGGTGCTCTCCGCGAGCTTCCTCGGCGACGGGCTGCGTGATGCGCTCGACCCGCGTCAGAAGATCGACGCCTCATGACCGCCGAGCCCACCGTGCCCGGCACGACCTCCGACCCGAAGGCGCTGGCCGAGAACGTCCTCGAGATCAAGGGCCTGCGCACGCACTTCGGCACCATCGATGGCACGGTCAAGGCCGTCGACGGGGTCAGCTTCGAGATCAAGCGCGGGCAGACGCTCGGCGTGGTCGGGGAGTCCGGCTGTGGCAAGAGCGTCACGGCCATGTCGGTGATGCGCCTCATCGAGCGCCCCGGCGAGATCGTGGCCGGCTCCGCCACGCTCAGCGGCACAGACCTGCTGTCGCTCTCCGACAAGGACATGGAGGCCACGCGCGGCGATCGCATGGCCATGATCTTCCAGGAGCCCATGACCTCGCTGAACCCGGTCTACACCTGCGGCGACCAGATCGTCGAGGCGCTGACGATGCACATGAACATGGGCCGCGGGGCCGCGCGGAGGCGGGCCGTCGAGATGCTGGCCAGGGTCGGCATCCCCGAACCGGCGCAGCGAGCCAGGCAGTACCCGCACGAGCTCTCCGGCGGCATGCGCCAGCGCGTGATGATCGCCATGGCGCTCTCCACCGAGCCCGAGCTGCTCATCGCCGACGAGCCCACGACCGCGCTCGACGTGACCATCCAGGCCCAGATCCTGGAGCTCATGAAGGAGCTGCGCGAGCAGAATGACATGGCCATCATGCTCATCACCCACGACCTTGGCGTCGTGGCCGAGATGGCCGATGAGGTCGTGGTCATGTACGGCGGCAAGGTCGTCGAGCGGGCTGACGCGATCACCATCTACGAGCAGCCGCACCACCCGTACACCAAGGGCCTGCTGGCCTCGATCCCCAAGCTGGGCCAGAAGCGCCAGCGACTGGAGGTCATCAAGGGCGTCGTGCCCAACCCGCTGAATCTGCCCGCCGGCTGCATGTTCAAGCGCCGGTGCCCGGTGGCCATGCCCGTTTGTGACTCGCTGCCGCCGATGCGCCGGCTCGAGGAAGGGCACATCTCGCGCTGCTGGCTCGAGCCCGATGGGTCGGAACCCGCCATCGGCGCCGACGCCTCGCCCGAGCAGGCCCGGCGCGCCGCCGACGAGATCTCCATCGAGCCGGTGGTGCTGCCCGACGTGGGCGCTGCCGGCCACGGCAAGCGCGACAGGCGCGAGAAGGAGTCCGCCTCGTGACCGAGCAGCAGGTGAAGGAGCAGCCGGCCGGCTCCTCGCGCGGCAGGGTCGAGACCCTCCTGAAGGTGGAGGACCTGTACAAGTACTTCCCCGTCAAGGGCGGCCTGCTGGGCCTGCAGACGGTGGCGCACGTGCACGCGGTCGACGGTGTCTCCTTCGAGGTGCGCAGGGGCGAGACCCTCGGCCTCGTGGGCGAGTCGGGCTGTGGCAAGACCACGCTGGGCAAGGTCATCCTGCAGCTGATCGATGCCACCGAAGGTGATGTCGAGCTCCACGGCAAGTCCATCGCCGGCATGAGCAAGGAGGAGCGGGGGGAAGTCCCCAAGCAGATGCAAGTGGTCTTCCAGGACCCATACGCCAGCCTCAACCCGCGCATGACCGTCGGCGAGATCGTGGGGGAGGGGCCCATGGTCCACGGCCAGGGCAACAAGGAGGAGCGCGAGGCCAAGGTCCGTGAACTGCTCGCGCGCGTGGGCCTCAACCAGAGCCACGTCCATCGCTATCCGCACGAGTTCTCTGGTGGGCAGCGCCAGCGTATCGGCATCGCCCGCGCGCTCGCGCTCAACCCCGACTTCATCGTCCTCGACGAGCCGGTCTCTGCGCTCGACGTGTCGATCCAGAGCCAGGTGCTCAACCTCCTCGTCGACCTGCAGGAGGAGTTCGGGCTCACGTACCTCTTCATCGCCCACAACCTCGCGGTCGTCCAGCACATCAGCGACCGCGTGGGCGTGATGTACCTGGGCAAGCTCGTGGAGCTGGCCGACGTCGGCGATCTCTATGCCCAGCCGCGTCACCCGTATTCGGTCGCGCTCCTGTCCGCGGTGCCGGAGCCCGACCCGCGCCGGCGCAAGAAGCGCCTCGTGCTCAAGGGCGACGTGCCCAGCCCGGTGGCGCCGCCGCCCGGCTGCCGCTTCAATACCCGCTGCTGGCTCAAGGAGCAGCTGGGCGATCCGGAGCGGTGCGTGGAAGAGGAGCCGCAGCTGCGCGATATCGGTGGCGGTCACATGAGTGCCTGCCACTTCGCGGAGGACGTCACGCCGGAGGCCACGGCCAAGGCGGCCGAAGCCCAGCAGCGCGAGCACGACGCAGCCGCTGCGGCCAAGGCTGCGGTACCACTGCCTCCAGATACCGGAGATGGGTCGGGTCGTACCGACGGCAGCGGCGAGCCGAAGAGGCGCCGTGTGCCACTGGGCGCTGGCATGCTCCTCCGCGGCGGCCGACGCAAGGGGAAGTAGCGACGACCTTCCGCCCACAGGCGAACGATGGCTCGACGAATGCGCCATGTGTCGCCAGGGGTGGCGTGCGCGACCGACACCGCCGCGATGGCGTCACCTGTCGCCCAAGCGGGCGGCGGCCCGCGATCGGAATCCGCTCGAGGTCAGGTGTCGCC
>JBFLKP010000060.1:0-6449 GCA_040883225.1 Candidatus Limnocylindrales bacterium
GCTCGGGGCGATGTCGACGTAGCTGCCGGGGTAGAGGACCGTGGTCGCGTCCGGGAACGCGGCGGCGAGCGCGCCGAAGAGCGGCGCACGGTCACCGATCTTCGCCTCGTACTCGGCGTGGAAGGCCGCGCCCTGCCCTGGTGGCGTCATGACGCTGACCGTGGTGCTTGCGTTGTGTCGGCTAAAAACGCAGGTGATGGTAGCCGACGTCCAAGTCCACGGAGCCTCCCGTCCGAGCCGCGCTGGACGCTATCTCGGCGGTCGAACGTTTGTTCCATTCAACGCCGTCTTCTGCTAGACTCGCCCCCGATGGATGACGACGCGCGGCTGGTCTCGCCGGAGGTAGAGGCCATCGAGGAGAACACGGTCGAGTCGTCCCTGCGCCCTCGTCAGCTGGACGAGTACATCGGCCAGACACAGGTCAAGGACAACCTCTCCATCCTGCTCGCCGCGGCCAACAAGCGCGAGGAGGCGGCAGACCACGTGCTGCTCTATGGCCCGCCGGGTCTGGGCAAGACCACGCTGGCCATCATCGTGGCGCGCGAGCTGGGCGTGAACATCCACACCACCAGCGGGCCGGCCATCGAGCGTCCTGGTGACCTCGCCGCCATCCTCACCAACATCGACGAGCGCGACGTGCTCTTCATCGATGAGATCCATCGGCTCAACCATTCGGTGGAGGAGATCCTGTACCCGGCCATGGAGGACTTCGCCATCGACGTCATGATCGGCCGGGGGCCCAGCGCACGCTCGCTGCGACTGTCGCTCAAGCCCTTCACGGTCGTCGGTGCCACCACTCGCGCCGGCCGGATCGGAGCGCCCCTGCGCGACCGCTTCGGGGCGGTCTACCGCCTCGACTACTACGCCCAGAGCGAGCTCGCGGAGATCGTCCGCCGCTCGGCCAGCATCCTCGGCGTGGAGATCGACGAGGCCGCGGTGCAGATGCTCGCTGCGCGCGGCCGTGGGACGCCGCGGGTGATCAACCGGCTCCTGCGCCGCACCCGGGACCACGCCGAGGTCAAGGGCGATGGGCACATCACCCAAGGCCAGGCGGCGGCGGCCATGGCCGCGCTGGACATCGACGATGCCGGCCTCGACACCACGGACCGCCGACTGCTCGCGGCCATCATCCAGAAGTTCGGCTCGGGCCCGGTCGGTGGCGCGGCCATCGCGGCCGTCATCGGCGAGTCGGTCGAGACCGTCGAGGACGTCTACGAGCCGTATCTGCTGCAGCTCGGCTTCCTCGACCGGACGCCCCAGGGTCGCGTGGCCACGGAACTCGCGCGCGAGCACCTGCGGGTCCTCGGCTACGAGGTCCCGCCGCCGCGTCGCGCCGAGCGAGACGACCCGGGCCTGTGGGATGGTGTCACCAGCGAAGGTCGCACCGAGGCGGAGACGCAGGCGTGACGGCCGTCTTCCCGGCCCCCCCGCCCGGCAGCTTCGCGCTGCGCACCCAGGGCCTGGTCAAGCGCTACGGCTCACGCCCAGCCTTGCAGGGACTGGACCTGGCCGTGCCGCGCGGCGTGGTCTACGGCTTCCTCGGCCCCAACGGTGCGGGCAAGACCACGCTCATGCGCCTGCTCGTGGGGCTCATCCGGCCGGACGCCGGCCACATCGAGATCCTCGGGCGAGCGTACGACTGGCGCAGGCGTGAGCTGCTCTACGACGTCGGGGCGCTGGTGGAGGCGCCGGTCTTCTACGACTACCTCTCGGGCCGCGACAACCTGCGCGCGCTGGCCGCATCGGGGGCGCGCGTGCCCACCTCGCGCGTGGATGAGGTGCTCGCGCTGGTGGGGCTGGCCGAGCGCGGCCGCGACAAGGCCGGGCGCTACTCGTTGGGCATGAAGCAGCGGCTGGGGATCGCGGCCGCGTTGCTCTCCGACCCGCAGCTGCTGCTGCTGGACGAGCCGGCCAACGGGCTCGACCCGGGCGGCATCGTGGCCATGCGGGAGACCCTCCGCCATCTCACCCGGGCGGGCAAGACCGTCTTCATCTCCAGTCACATCCTGCCGGAGGTCCAGCAGCTGGCGGACGTGGTGGGCATCGTCAATGGTGGCCGCCTCATCCGCGAGGGCAGCCTCACGGACCTGCTGACCGAAGGTGGTCACGTGAAGGTCCGAGTGGCTGAGGTCGAGCTGCCGTCGGCCATGGGCGCGCTGAGCGCGCTGGGCGCACCCGCGACCGCGCGGCCCGCCGGAACACCCGGCCTCAGCTGGATCGACGTGCGCACGCACCCCTCGCGGGCCGCGGAGGTCAACGCCACGCTCGCAGGCGCCGGCGTCTACGCCAGCGCCATCGAGTCGGGCAGCGACCTCGAGTCCATCTTCCTCTCGCTCACGGCCACCGAGGCGGAAGCGTCGGCGACGCCGAGCGCGGGCTGGGGAGAGCGCGGCTGATGGCGCTGCTGCGAGTCTCGTTGCTCAAGCTCGTGCGCCGCCCGGCCACGTACGTCGTCTTCCTCATCCTCGCGGGCATCCTCGTCCTCTTCTTCCTGGCGCTGGGCCTCTCGGTCGGCCAGACCGAGCAGATGTCCGACGAGCTGCAGGTCCAGATCCTTCTGCGCTTCCCCACGGTGTACACGCTGCTGGCGGGCTTCATCCTCGGTTTCGGCGGCCTGCTGGCTGCAGCCTTCGCGGCCGCGATCATCGGCGCCGACTGGGCCTGGGGCACCATCCGCGCCATCGTCGCGCGCGGCGAGAGCCGGGTGCGCTACACGTTGGTCACGTTCGTGGCGGTCGCGATCGTGCTGCTGCTCGGCGTCCTGGCCTCGTTCGGGATCGGCGTGGGCGCGGCGATCCTGGCCGCGAACATCGGCGGCGTCAGCACCGCCGGCGCCACCGACGCGGACACGCTGGGAACGCTGCCGGAACTGCTCGGTCGGACCTGGCTCGGGGTGGCCCAGGCCGGCGCCATCGGCTTCGCCATCGCCATGCTCTTCAAGAGCCAGCTGGCCGGCATCGGCGCCGCGCTCGGGCTCTACTTCGCCGAGACCTTCCTGCGGCTCGTGCCCACGCTCGACGAAGCCCTGATGTACTTCCCCTTCGCCGTCTCGAGCGCGGTCATCGCCACCACCGACGAGCTGACCGAGGGCGGTTTCGGCGACGCGGTACCCACCCTCGATGCCGACGTCGCCCTGCTCTGGTCCGTCGGATACATCGCCGGCGCGCTGCTGCTCGCGGCCGTGGCGGCTCGGCGGGCGCAGATCACGCAGTGACGGCAGTGGAGCCTCGGACCTCACCCATCAGCTTCGAGGTCACCCATCCCGCCGGGGTCGGCACGCGGGCGCGTGCGGGCCGGTTGGAGACGCCCCACGGCGCGATCGAGACGCCCATCTTCATGCCCGTCGGCACCAATGCCACGGTCAAGGCCCTGGACCCCGACGACCTGCGCGAGGTCGGCGCCCAGATCATCCTGTCCAACACCTACCACCTCTCGATCCGACCGGGCCACGAGCGCATCCGCGAGCTGGGCGGGCTGCACCACTTCATGGGCTGGGACCGGCCGATCCTCACCGATTCGGGCGGGTTCCAGGTCGTCAGCCTCGGCCGGCTGCGGGAGATCAGCGAGGACGGCGTGCGCTTCCGTTCGCACCTCGACGGGGCGCTCATCGACTACACGCCCGAACATGCCATCGCCGTGCAGGAGGCCCTCGGCTCGGACATCGCCGTCTGTCTGGACCAGCCCGTTCCGCCGGGGTCGTCGACGCGGCGTGAAGTCGCCGACGCCACCGCTCGCACCCAGCGCTGGGCGGAACGCTGCCTCGACGCGCACGCCAGGAGCGACCAGGCGCTCTTCGGCATCATCCAGGGCGGCCTCGAGCCGGACCTGCGCGCGGGGTCGACCGCGGCCATCGCCGCGCTGCCCTTCGACGGGCTCTGCATCGGCGGGCTCGCAGGTGACGAGTCCGCCGCGGAACGCCGTGGTGCGCTCGACGTCGTGGTACCGCTCCTCGAGGATGACCCGCGGCCCCGCTACCTCATGGGCCTGGGCTCGCCGATGGACCTCCTCGATGCCGTCGATGCCGGGATCGACATGTTCGATTCGGTGTTGCCGGCGCGGGTCGCACGCAACGCCACGCTGTGGGTTCCGGAGGGCCGCCTCAACATGCGCAACGCCCGCTTCCTCGATGACCCCAGGCCGGTCCAGGATGGCTGCCCGTGCCGACTCTGCCGCTCATTCTCACGGGCCTATCTGGCCCATCTGCTGCGCGCCGACGAGATGCTTGGATACCGGCTCGCGACTTGTCACAACCTCACCTTCACCCTAGACTTCATGGCCACGATCCGGAGAGCGATCCGGGCCGGCACCTTCCCCCAGACGATGCGACAGCTTCGTGCCAGTCGAGCTGGCACGAACGGCGCTGACAGTCGTGACGAAGGGAGGGTGAAGTCCGAGTGAAACCCCGCCGCCCAGACTGAGCGGCACCAGACGGAGGCGCGAGGAACGATGGCAGGAAAAGTCCCCTCCCGCCGCGAAGCGAAGAAGCCCAAGAAGTCGAAGAAGGCGAAGGCGGCGATCGAGCCGCTCTCCCAGCCTCCGATGCCCTCGGTCGAGGTCATCAAGCCCAAGCGGAAGCCGAAGGTGGAGGAGGAGTGGTCCGAGTAGGGCCAAACGCCAGACCGGCTCTCGGGTGACAGCCATGGAGGACACCAGGCATGACCGTCACCAGCGCCGGTCGGTCGACCGGGAACAGCGACATCGGTAGGAACGGGGCCGGAGACGCCCAGAGCAAGGAACGCAAGCAGGCAGTCGACGCTGCCATCTTGTCGATCGAGAAGCAGTTCGGGCAGGGCTCGATCATGCGCCTCGGATCGGACGCACACCAGCAGATCGACAGCATCCCCACGGGCTCGATCGCGCTCGACCTCGCGCTCGGCGTCGGCGGGATCCCGCGCGGGCGCGTCACGGAGATCTACGGCCCGGAGTCATCGGGCAAGACCACCGTCTGTCAGCACGTCCTCGCGGAGGCGCAGAAGCTGGGCGGCGTCGTCGCCTTCATCGACGTCGAGCACGCGCTCGACCCGGTCTACGCTCGCGCCTGCGGCGTGGACGTGGACAACCTGCTCGTGAGCCAGCCGGATACCGGCGAGCAGGCGCTGGAGATCACCGAGACGCTCATCCGCTCGGGCGGCGTCGATGCCGTGGTGGTGGACTCCGTCGCCGCCCTCGTGCCGCGCGCAGAGATCGAAGGCGAGATGGGTGACTCGTTCGTGGGCATCCAGGCTCGGCTCATGAGCCAGGCCCTGCGCAAGCTCACCGGCATCGTCAGCCGCTCCAACACCGCGCTCGTCTTCACCAACCAGCTGCGCGAGAAGATCGGCGTCATGTTCGGCAGCCCGGAGACCACGCCTGGTGGTCGCGCCCTGAAGTTCTACTCCAGCGTGCGGCTCGACATCCGCCGCATCGAGACCATCAAGCAGGGCCAGGAAGCGGTCGGCATCCGTGCTCGCGTCAAGGTCGTCAAGAACAAGGTCGCGGCACCGTTCCGCGTGGCCGAGTTCGATGTCATGTACGGCACCGGCATCTCGCGCGAGGGCGGACTGCTGGACGTGGGTGTGGCCAGCGACATCGTCTCCAAGTCGGGTGCCTGGTTCAACTATGGCGACATCCGCCTGGGCCAGGGCCGGGAGCAGTCGAAGGAGTTCCTGCGCGCCAACCAGGACATCGCCCAGCAGCTCGAGACCCGTATCCGGGCCAAGGTGGCAGACATCGACGTCCCGGTGGAGGGCATCACCGAGGCGGAGTAGTGCCCCGTCGAGCGCGCTCGGCCCAGGAGCGTCGCGAGGCCGCAGCGGCCCGCCGTGCTCGTCGTGCCGCGGTCACCGATCCCGATGCCGTGATGGAGGCGGCGGCCGCGTTCCTGGCCGTCCGCTCGCGGTCGGTGGACGAGACCCGCAAGCGGCTCGTCCACCTCGGATATCCCGCGACCCTCGTCGAAGAGGTGCTCGAGCGCCTCGTGAGGCTCGGCTATCTCGACGATGCGGCCTTCGCCCGCGCGTGGGTCGAGTCGCGTGACCGAGCGCGCCCGCGCGGTGCCGTGGCACTGCGCCGCGAGCTTCAGCGCAAGGGCGTGCCAGATGAGATCATCGCCGAGGTGCTCGAAGCGCGGCACGCCGCGAGCGACAGCGCGGCAGACGGCACAGGCGAACCACGTGACCCAGATCGCACGGCAGCCCTGCGGCTCCTCGATCGCCGTGCCTCGAGCCTGCGGCGGGAAGCCGATCCGCGCCGTCGCCGCCAGAAGGCGTATGCCCTTCTGGCACGCAACGGCTTCGCCCCGGACGTCTGCCATGAGGTCGCCTCGACCGTCGCCGACGACGAGCCGGAATAGGCCATTCGGGCCGTTTGACGCTCTCCTCCGGGCCCCGCTAGGGTTAAGGCTTGACCCTTGTGGTCGAGCGGCACCAAAGGGAGCAAGGCCGCTCAGCCATCTCACGGTGGCGTACCCA
>JBFLKP010000295.1:0-2895 GCA_040883225.1 Candidatus Limnocylindrales bacterium
CAAGTTCACCGGCTTCATCTTCTTCGAGCTCGCGCGGGAGGGCGTCGACCAGGCCGCGAGCGAGCTCAACGCGCCCGCGCCGGTCTACATCGGCCCGGACCGGGCCGACACCCAACAGCAGGTGCAGGTCATCCAGAACATCCTGCCCCAGCAGCCGGACGTCATCGTCCTGGCCTCGCTGGACCTCAACGCGCTCAGCCCGTCGCTGAAAGAGGCGCGCGACAACGGTGCCGTGGTGGTGACCTACGACGCAGACGTCTCGGCCGACGCGCGCGACCTGTTCACCAACATGATGACGTTCCCGCAGCAGGCCCGAGCCATGCTCGACTCGGCGCTCGTCAACTACCCCGACGGTGGACAGGCCATCTGGTTGGCCCCGACGCCCACGACGGCCAACTTCATCTCGCAGAAGGAGGCCATCGACGCGCTCATCGCGGCCGAGCCCGAGACGTACGGCAGCATCGAGTTCATCGACACGCTGTACATGAACGACGACCCCGAGGAGTCCAAGCGCGTGGCCACGGACGCCATGGCGGCGAACCCCGACCTGCGCTACTTCATCACCGGCTCTGGCATGGCCAACCCGGCCGTGAACCAGGCCATCATCGACACCGGCAACCAGGGTGAGGTCTTCTCGACCGGCTTCGCGCTGCCGAGCACGATGCTGACCTATCTCGAGGACGGGACCAACAAGCAGTACGCGCTGTGGAACCCGGTCGACTTCGGCTATCTCGCCACGGTGGCGGGTGTGATGAAGAAGTGCGGCATGATCGAAGGCGTCGAGGGCGAGACCTTCGAGGCCGGCCATCTGGGCGAGCGCACCATCGGCACCGAGGGCGAGATCGTCCTGGGCGAGCCGCTGTTCTTCACGCCCGATTGCCCGGACTTCGGCTCCTGCTGAGCCGCTCCGTGACCTAGCCGTGATGGGGCCGGGCGCCGCTGAGCGCGCGGCCCCATCGCACCTCCAGGGGGTGAGGATGGATCCTCGCACGCGTGTCCCACTCGGATCGTCTGCCGTCCACGTGGACCAGCTGCTGCTGGGCCTCGTGCCGCTGGGCAACATGTACAAGGTGGTGCCCGAGGAGGAGGCGCAGGCCACGCTGCAGGCGTGGTGGGACCGTGGCCTGCGCACGTACGACGTGGCCCCGGTCTACGGCTTCGGGCTTGCCGAGCGCCGACTGGGCGCGTTCCTGCACGGTCGCCCACGTGACGAGTTCATCGTCTCCACCAAGGTCGGTCGTCCCGTTCGCACGGGCGCTCCCGATGATCCTGAGCTCTACTGGGAGGACGGCACGCCCTACTTCCACGGCATGCCCGACGACGTCCGCCCCTACTACGACTACACGCGTGACGGCATGCTCTGGGGCTTCGAGCAGAGCCTCGGGCGCCTGGGGCTCGAGCGGGTCGACTACGTCCACATGCACGACCCCGACGACCACATCCGCGAGGCCATCGAGGTCGTCTTTCCCACCCTCGTGGAGCTGCGCGAGCAGGGTGTCATCGGCGCCATCGGCGTCGGCACCAACTGGGGCCGGGTGGCCTACCCCATCGCGCGCGAGTGCGACATCGACTGTGTCCTGCTCGCAGGCCGCTACACGCTGCTCGACTTCGAGGGCACCGAGCGGCTGCTGCCGCTCTGCGAGGAGCGAGGCATAAGCGTCATCAACGGCGGCGTCTTCAACGGTGGCTTCCTGGCCGAGCCCAGGATCGGCGGCCTGTTCCAGTACAACCCCACCAGCGACCAGGCGCTCGTGGACCGGGCGCTGCGCATCAAGGCCGTGTGCGCATCGCATGGCGTGCCCATCAAGGCCGCAGCGGTGCAGTTCTCCATGGGCCACCCGGCCGTGCCGGCGGTGGTCGTCGGCGCCTCCTCGGTGGCCCACGCGAACGAGGTCGTCGACCTCTTCGAGCTGGACATCCCCGACGCCATGTGGGACGAGCTGCTGGCCGAAGGGCTGCTCCCGCGGGGCACGCCGGTGCCTCGGCTGGTCAGCTCGACCCGCCGGGGTCCCTGACGCTGGCGTAGACGCGCATCGGGACCCGCGGGTAGCCCGAGGCGCCGCGGGGGAAGGGCTCCGAGATCTCGTCGGTCTGCCAGACCCCGTTCCCGTCCGCGGCCCGGGCCATGAAGAGCACCTGGCCCGGCTCGTCGAGCACCACCTCGGCGCGCCAGCGGACCCAGGTCAGTCGACCGATCGGTCCACCGAGCGGTTCCAGCTCGGCATACTGCCAGGTCTCGCCACGGTCGAGGCTGTACTGCACCGCGGAGATGCCGCGGTCACCCGAGCTGGCCACGCCGAAGGCGGTGAATGGCCGGCCCGCCAGCACGGAATCGCTGATGCCGTCGGCCATGGGCAGGTCGATGCGGCAGTACGTCCGCACGGGTGCATCGGTCTGCCAGCCGCCCCTGACCCACCAGCCGGGCTCGTCCTCGGCGCTGAGGATCATGTCCGTGATGTGCTTCGGCTGGGCCATCCCGTAGCGGCCGGCAACGAGCAGGCGCAGCGGCTGACCGTGCTCCGGTGGGAGCGGCGAGCCAGGCGGGCCCATCTCGTACACCAGCCAGGTGTCGTCGTCGCGGGCGGTCTCGATGTCGAGCGACTCGTGGTAGCCGTCAGCGCAGCGCCAGATGATGTAGCGAGCCGAAGGCTCGACCGCCACACGGTCGAGCAGGTCGCGCACGCGGGCGCCCTTCCAGCGCTGGTTGCCGATGAGCTCGTCGCGCGCGATCGACGCTGCGCTGATGCATTGCAGCGTGCGATAGGCCTCGTGCGCCGGCAGGGCCTTGATCTCGTCGAGGGTCCAGGAGCCGGGACGGTCGACGAGGCCGTCCACGTTCAGGCGCCACGACGCGGCGTCGATCTCCATCGGCACCCAGTCCTTGGAGACGAAGTA
>JBFLKP010000296.1:0-3241 GCA_040883225.1 Candidatus Limnocylindrales bacterium
CGCCGCCTCCCAACCGCGGGGCCGTCTCGCCACCGCCGGACCGAGGGATGGCCCGTCGCCGAGACGGTCCCGAGGTCGGCCGCCGGGGGCGGGCGCTTACGCGAGCTCGTCCGTGCCCACGCTGAGCATCGCGCACTCACCAGGGCATAGCGCAGTCACGCGGGGCATGGGCAGTCACCAGGGGCATCGTGCGGGCGCGGGTGCCACGGCGCGGGTGCCTCGGCGCGGGTGCCTCGGCGCGGGTGCTACCGCCCGGCCCGGCGCGGTGCCACGGCCCGGCGCGGGTGCCACGCCGTGGCCGTGCGCTGCCGGGCCCGGACATGACGAACGGCCGGGTGGTTCGAACCTACCCGGCCGTGTGGGGCCCCGAAGCGCAGGGGTCGGAGCCCAGGATCGCCGTTGTCAAGACCAGCGAACCGGTGGGCCAGCCGCGAGGCGGCCGGCGGGGAGCTCCTAGAAGATGCCCATGGCGGACATCACGCCGCCGTAGAGGAAGACGCCAGCGACGAGGGCCATGAGGACGAAGACACGTCCGCGAGAGACGCCGTGATCCTCGATCATGGCCTGCTGGGAGGCGACATCGAAGCGGGTGCCGCGATAGCGCTCGGTCAGCGACATCGTGGGCTCCGACTCGGCCTGCGGCTGGGTGATCGTGCGGGCGACCATCGGGTCCCAGCGGCACGCGGGGCAGATACCGGTGGTGATATCGAGCTCGGTCTCACACTCTGGGCAATAGGCGTTCATCGTTCCCTGTCCTTGATCTGCGATGTTCCTGCGCTCGGTGTCGATTGACGTCTTCGACACTACTGGCCCCCCTGGTCCTGCCACCATCACCCGGTCGTCCCACGATTCGAGCGGATACCTCCCGTGCGGTGGGGTCCGGTGCGCACGGCCCCATCGGCTCCACGTGGACATTCGGTACTCCCTGCCAGAGTCCTCGGGTAGGGGCCTGGGGTGAGGTGCGTTACGATGCCGCTGCAGCGTGCAAGCACCACGCCACTCGAGGTAAGCGTTGGATAGCGTCGTCCTTCTCTTGAACGCCGACTACGAGCCGCTCAACGTCTGCGATCTGCGCAGGGCGTTCCGGCTCGTCTTCGGTGCGAAGGCGGAGGTCATCGAGTACGACCACACGGAGGTGCGCACGCCCACCGAGGTCCTGCGCGCGCCCTCGGTCATCAAGCTCCAGTACCGCATCAAGCGTCCCCGCCCGCGGGTCCGCCTCTCCCGCCGCGAGGTCTTCGCGAGGGATGGACACTCCTGCCAGTACTGCGGCCAGCGAACGTCCAGGCTGACCATCGACCACGTCCTGCCCCGTCACCGCGGTGGTAGCCACAGCTGGGACAACCTCGTCGCCGCCTGCAGCAGCTGCAACCACCGCAAGGGCGGCCGCCTGCCCGAAGAAGCCGGTATGCGCCTGCGCAAGGCCCCCTACGAACCCAAGTGCGACGTCTACGAGATGTACTCCTCCTATCTCTCCGACCCGCGCAACGAGGCCTGGCGCGACTACCTCACGCTCAACCGCTGAGCGCGCCCGTGGACGCGACCGGTCCACCCTTCGCCGTCCACCCCGAGGTCCTGACGGTGCTGGGCGTGCTGTGGGCGCGAGGACACGCCGGCTACCTCGTCGGCGGCGGTGTCCGCGATGCGCTGCTGGGCCTGCCAGTCGATGACTGGGACATCGCCACGGATGCGCGGCCGGAGCAGGTCATGCGCATCTTCCCGGGCTCCAGCTACCAGAACCGCTTTGGCACGGTCCTCGCTCGAGGGCTGGAGGTCACCACCTTCAGGCGCGACCACCGCTACGCCGACCACCGACGGCCGGACAGCGTCACCTTCAGCCAGGACATCTTCGAGGACCTCGCCCGCCGCGACCTGACCATCAATGCCATCGCCTGGGGCCGGCGCGGACCCGACGCCGGCGCACGTGTCGTCGACCCGGCCGACGGCCAGGGCGACCTCGAAGCCCGGCTCGTGCGCGCGGTCGGCGATCCCGATCGCCGCTTCGACGAGGACGCCCTGCGCCTGCTGCGGGCCGTGCGCATCGCGGCCAAGCTCGACTTCGCCATCGAGCCCATGACCCTGGCGGCGATGGCGGCCCACGCGGCTGACGTGGAGTGGGTCTCCGAGGAACGCGTCGGCGGCGAGGTCCGGCGCATGCTGGACGCGCCCGCCCCGTCGCGAGCCTTCGGGCACATGGCCGAGACGGGCATCCTGGCGACGACGTTGCCCGAGCTCGACGCGCTCGAAGAGCACCAGCTGCGAACGTCGCTGGCGGTCCTCGACCGGGTCGCGAGCGAGCACCCCGGCCGGGAGCAACTGGCGCTCGCGGCGCTCCTCGGCGAGCTGGACCCGGCGAGCGCCCTCGGGGTCCTGCGGCGGCTGCGGCTCGGGGCCAGGGAGGCCGAGGCGGTGACCGCGCTCGTGGCCGCGGCGACCGAGGCCTACGAGCCCGGCTGGACCGACGCGGACGTGCGCCGGTACATGGGTCGTGTCCCAGCCGAGCTGCG
This sequence comes from Candidatus Limnocylindrales bacterium, assembly GCA_040883225.1. Classification (GTDB taxonomy): domain Bacteria; phylum Chloroflexota; class Limnocylindria; order Limnocylindrales; family CSP1-4; genus JAFMJV01. The sequence goes on from JBFLKP010000296.1 coordinate 2,508, forward strand.
GCCGGAGCTGCTCCGGCTTCGAGCCGCCCGTGCGGCCGCCAGCGCGGCAGCGGAACCCGAGGCCCCGCACCTGGCCGCCGCCCTGGCCGAGCGCGTGGAGCGGCAGGAGGAAGCCGGCTCGCCCTTGACGCTGGCACAGCTGGCCATCGACGGCCGCGACCTGCGCGACACCCTCGGCCTGCCAGAGGGCCCCATCATCGGTGACCTCCTGGAGGAGCTCCTGGCCGACGTCATCGAGGACCCCTCGCTCAACACGCGCACGACCCTGCTCACCCGCGCCAGCCTCATCCTCGACCGGCTCCTGCAACAGGGTCGCAGCCGCGACGACCAGCGACCTCGGTCATCAGGTACGCTCGGCCCGTGATCGAGCAGATCCTGCAAGCAGACCGCTACCTGCAGGTCGACCAGGTCGACAGGGCCCGGGACGTCTACCAGAAGGTCGTGGACGCCGACCCCGGCAACGCCATCGCGGTCGTGGGCCTGGCTCGCTGCGCCCTCGCGCAGGGTGAGGACGCCCGCGCTCACGAGCTGGCCTCGCGCGCGCTCGAGATCGACCCCGAGAACGACATGGCCCGGCGCATGGAGGCGCGGCTCTCGGAGATCCTGTCCACCCGCGGCCAGCCCGTCGAGCGTCCCGAGGCCGCGGCCTCAGCCAACCCGGGGCGGATGCGCCCGATGGTGACCGAGACACCCGACGAGCCGTCGGCGGTTCCGTCCGCGGCGCAGCCTGCCAC
>JBFLKP010000061.1:0-10727 GCA_040883225.1 Candidatus Limnocylindrales bacterium
CGTCGGGCGTGCTCGTATCGACGGCGGCGTGCTCGTATCGACGGCGGCGCTAGTAGCGTCGGCCGCGCAGCTTGTCGAGGTCGAAGCGGGCGGTGTCGGCGATGGCCATCACGGCCATCGTGCCCGCCTGCACCGGGTCGCTGACCACGAGGTCAGCCTCCGCCGAGACCGAGCCGGCCATCGACAGCGCCACCACCGGGATGCCGCGGTGGCGCAGCTCTCGCACGGCCTTGGTGATCTCGCCGCCCATGAGCGAGCCTGCCAGCACGAGGATGTGGGCACGAGGCAGGTCGGCGACCGCCCGCACGGCGGCAGCGATCTCATCCTCCCCGACGAGGGCCATGGTGTCGACCGAGATGCGCTCACCGCGCAGATTGTGGCGGTCGCTCTCCGACACCGCGCCCAGCGCGACCTGGGCCACCTGGGCCCCGCCGCCGACGACGATGACGCGCTTGCCGAAGATCTGGCCCAGGGTCGGACGTGCGCCGGCGGTGGTCACGCCCGGGACGGTCTCGGCCACCTCCAGCGCCTCGACCGGCCCGAGGTCGCGCAGCTCGATGTCGAAGACGCGCGTGATCTCGTCGGCTTCACCCTTCTTCGTGGCCGGGAAGGAGTTGATGGTGACGACGTCGGCCCCGGCCTCGCGCAAGCGCACGAGCAGCTCGGTCAGGTCGGCATCGTCGGTGGCGCGCACCTCGATGGCCGTGAGCACGGAACCGGCGCTGGGGATGGAGAGGTCAGGGAGCTCGCGGTGGGAGCCGTCGTCGTGGGTACTCATGGGCTGCGCTCGACTATGCCACAGCCGCAGGGCCGACCACGGCTCCTGTATCGTCTGCGGACCATGACCGAGACCAGCACCAGCACCCGCACCTCCACCGGACCGACCATCGGGAGCAGCGCCACCATCCGCGTCGGCATCATCGGCGCTGCCGGGATCGCCGGCGGCGAGCTCGTGCGCCTGCTCGAGCGGCACCCACGCGTGCGCATCGCTGGCCTCCAGGGCCGCGACCGGGACCACCAGCCGCTGGGTGCGAGCCAGCCGCAGCTGAGCCGCACCGGCCACCACATCGAGACGAGCCTGCCGCCGGTCGACGCCGTCTTCATGGCCCTCCCCCATGGCGCCTCGGCCGCGCTCGTACCGGAGTTCGTGGACCAGGGCATCGCGGTCATCGACCTGGGCTCCGACTACCGGCTGCGGGACGCCTCCGAGTATGAGCGCTGGTACGACTACACCCACCCGCACCCGGAGCTGCTGGCCAAGGCCGTCTACGGCCTGCCCGAACAGCACCGGGCCGAGCTGCAGGCGCTGGAGGGGGCCGAGGTCCGGCTCGTGGCCTCGCCCGGCTGCTACCCCACGACCTCGATGTTGGGCCTCTATCCGCTGGCGCGGGCCGGGCTCATCGGCGACGTCGTGGTCGACGCCAAGAGCGGCGTCTCGGGGGCCGGACGCGCGGTCAAGCCGGAGCTGATGTTCAGCGAGGTCAACGACTCGGTGAAGGCCTATGGCGTGTCGGGTCACCGCCACACCGCCGAGCTGGTGCAGGAGATCCGCGACGCCGGCACCACGCCCGAATCCAACCCGGGCTGGCAGACCGTCGGCTTCCAGCCACACCTCGTGCCCATGAACCGCGGCATCCTCGCCGCCGGCCACGTTCGGCCCACGCGCCCGTTGACGAACGAGGAGCTGCTTGAGCTGTACCGCGAGGCCTACGCCGACGAGTACTTCGTCGAGGTCGTCGACGCGCCACCGGCCACCGGGCACGTGCGGGGCTCGAACTTCGCCCGCGTGTTCGCGCGCTACGACGAGCGCACCGGTCGCGTCACCGCCATCTCGGTCGAGGACAACCTCGTGAAGGGTGCCGCCGGCCAGGCCGTGCAGGCCTTCAACATCGTCTTCGGCCTGCCCGAGATGTCCGGCCTCGAGCAACTGCCCATCGTCCCGTGAGGCCGCTCGAGCCGCTGCCCTCGCACCTGCCCGAGGCTGAGCCGGTGGCGCGCTTGCCGCGTGGCTTCGAAGCGCTCGCCACAGCCGCGGGCATCAAGGACTCGGGTGCACCCGACCTGGCCGTCGTGCTCGTGCGCGATGGCCCTGCAGCCGTCGCGGCCACCTTCACCAGCAACCGCCTGCCCGCGGCGCCCGTGCAGATGAACCGAGCCCATCTCGCGGCCACCGCGCCCGAGGGCGGGGGGCGCTACGGCTGGGTGGATGCCATGATGTGTACCTCCGGCTGCGCCAACGCCGCCACCGGACCCGCGGGCCTGGCCGACCAGCGCAGCCTGGCCGCGACGCTCGCCACGCACGCCGGCACCCAGCCGGAACGCGTCATCGCCATGTCCACAGGCCTGATCGGCACGCGCCTGCCGCTCGAGCGCGTGGCGGGCGCCCTGGCCTCGATCGGCGGCTCGTTCCGCAGCGATGACGCAGCGTTCGCGGACGTGGCCGAAGCCATGCGCACGACCGATTCGGTACCCAAGGCGGCCAGCGTCATGATCGAGCTGCACACCGACGATGGCGGTCTCGTGCCGGTGACCGTGAGCGGCGTGGCCAAGGGTGTGGGCATGATCCATCCGGACATGGCCACGATGCTCAGCTTCGTGCTCACCGATGCGCGCGTCCAGCCGGCGACCCTGAGCCGGCTGCTGCGGCCGGTCGTGGCCCGGACCTGGAACCAGACCAGCATCGACGGCGACCAGTCGACCAACGACACGGTGCTGCTGGTGGCCTCTGGCGCGTCCGGGGCGGCCCCCGTGGACGACGACCCCGAGGCCCTCGCCACGCTGGAGGTGGCGGTCGAGGCGGTGGCGCGGTCGCTGGCCCGTCAGCAGGCGGCCGACGGCGAGGGTGCGAGCACCCTCATCACCTGCGCCGTCAGCGGCGGAGCCGACGATGCCGCGGCCCGCGCCGTCGCCCGCGCCGTCGTCTCGAGCGACCTGCTCAAGGCCGCGGTGCACGGCGCGGACCCCAACTGGGGCCGGATCGCCATGGCCGTGGGCAACGCCACCATCGCGCCCGCCAGCAGCCTCGAGGCGGCCGGGCTCTCGCCCGCAGCCGCCGCGGCGCGAGCCGGTCAGCCGGTCGAGCTTGCGCCTGACGCGCTGCGCATCGACATCCAGGGCACGCCCGTGTTCGCTGGCATCCCGCTCGAGTTCGACAGGGTCGCGCTCTCGGAGCGGATGAAGGGTGGCACGGTCACCATCCGCGTCGATCTCGGCGTCGGCTCCGGCGTGGGCGAGGCCTTCGGCTGCGACCTCACGCAGGAGTACGTCATCGAGAACAGCGAGTACTCCACGTGAGCGACAGGCCGGTCACGGTCAAGCTCGGTGGCACCACCATCGCGGAGCAGCAGGACGTGCTCCGCGAGATCGCCGACGAGCGACGCGCCCGCCCGGTCGTCGTCGTCCACGGCGGCGGCAAGCGCCTCACGGAGTGGCTCGAGCGACTGGGTGTCAAGAGTCACTGGAACAACGGTCGACGCGTCACCGACGAGGCCACGCTGGAGGTCTTCCTCGCGGTCATCAGCGGCGTCATCAACGCCGAGCTGATCGAGGCCCTGATGGCCTTCGGTGCCAGGGCGGTCGGCGCGCGTGGCATCGATGACGGCATGATCCGCGGCCCCCGTGCCGAGGGCCTCGACCGCGTGATCAGCGAACCGGTGGCGGACGCTTCGATGCTGCGGGTGCTGCTCGATGCGGGCTACCTGCCGGTGGTGACGCCCATGGGCCTCGATCCCGGGGGCCGCATCTGCAACGTCAACGCTGACGATGCCGCGGCCGCCGTCAGCGCCTCGCTCGGAGGGGAGCTCGTGCTGCTGACCGACACCGACGGCGTCCGCGGCGCTGATGGCGAGCGTATCCCCGAGCTCACGCCGCCAGAGGCGGCTCGCCTCATCGACGAGGGCGTCATCGCCGGCGGCATGGTGCCCAAGGTCGGCTCGGCCCTGCGGGCGCTGGCCGAGGGCTCGCTGGCGGAGCGCGCGCTCATCGCCGACGGACGCATCCCACGGGCCCTGCACCGCGCCCTCCATGAAGGTGCGGGCACCGGGTTCCGCCTGGCCTAGGCGACCGGGTACCAGCATCCAAGCGGCGGCGCGACCGCATCACGCTCGCGCATGGTGTGGGCAAAGATGTCAACGAGACCGGCGAGCATCTCGTAGTCGTCAGGAAGCGTCGCGTCAGCTCCAGCGCATGAGAGGGAACATCCTGCGGAGGCGGTGCTCCCGATAGCCAGCCGTCGCCCGTGTCGACGCTGTCGGCCGTCGTCGCCACATGGTCTGCGTACGGGAAGGGCCGGCATGGGTCCTGACCCCCTCCCGCGGGTGCCAGGTGTCCCCCTCCTCGACGGTAGTCGTACGTGTCCCGACGTCCTCTGCGCCTACCGTCGGCTCCAGCGACGGGCGGCTAACGACTCGAGGATGGGCGCGGGGTGGCGTCGGGGGGAGCGACGGGCCGCTACGGGTTCGAGGATGGGCGCGGGTTGGCGTCGGTGGGAGCGACGGGCGGCTACGGGTTCGAGCGCTCCTAGGCCGCGGAACCGGCGTCGGGTGACCAGCCCGTTGCCGGCGGCAGGAAGATCGAGCGCCGCTCCTCCGAGATGTCCTCGACCTCGCCTTCGATGACCGGGCCGTCGGGTGCCGGCCCGGTCTCCGGAAGGGCCTCCCGCGGCACGAGCACCCCGCTCTCGAGCTGGCGGACATCGACGAAGGTCTTCGTCACCGAGGCATCGGGCCGGCCCAGCAGGAACCCCTGCGCGGCGCCCAGGTCGAGCTCGCGGATGACCTGCAGCTGCCGAGCAGTCTCGACACCCTCGGCGATGATGCGTGCGTTCTGGCTCAGGGCCAGGTCGCGCAGCGACTCGAGGACGGCACGGGCGCCGAGGCGCCGGACCCCGCTCTGGACCAGGGCGAGGTCGATCTTGACGATGTCGAACTGTACCTGCGAGAGCAGCCGCAGGCCGGAGTTGCCGGCGCCGACATCGTCGGCCGCGAGGCGCAGGCCGTACTGCTGGAGCAGGTTGAACGTCTGCTGCAGCCGGCCCAGATCGTCGACCTCGTCGCGCTCGGTGAGCTCGATGATGACGCGGCTGGGGCTGATGCCGTTGCGCACGAGGCCCGAGAGCAGCCAGGCCGCATCGAAGTCCTTGACCTCCAGCGTCCGTGGCGAGAGGTTCAGCGTGAGCAGCCGGTCGGGGCCGATGGCACCGGCCGCGTTGACCACGGCTTCGATGCAGGCGAGGTCGAGGTCGACCGTGCGGCCGGCGGCGGCCGCTGCGGCGAAGAGCCGGCCGGTGTCGGGCAGCGGACCGTGGGGATCGGGCCGGATGAGTCCCTCGAAGCCGAGCACCCGGCCGGTGCGCAGGTCGACGATGGGCTGGAACACGGGACGCAGCAGCTTGCCCGTGAGGACCTCGGCCACGGCCTGTGCCGTGGCGTCGGTCAGCTCGTCGGCGAGCAGGTCCCGGTCAGGCTCGAAGAGCTCGACAGAGCCGCGATAGTTGCGCTTGGCCCAGTACAGCGCAGCGTCGGCCTGGCGGTAGACCATCGCGCGCTGGCGGGTGAAGCGGGGAACGCCGGAGACGCCGGCCGAGAAGGGGCTGGGTCGGACACCAGACGGTGGCCGCTTGCAGAAGTGCAGGATGCGCCGGCCGACGGTGACGGCGTCCTCCACATCGGTACCCGGCAGGATCATCGCGAACTCGTCGCCGCCCGTGCGGAAGAGCAGGTCCTCGTGGCGTGCCGACTCGCGCATGCTGCGGGCCATCGAGATGAGCATCTCGTCTCCGGCGGCGTGACCGTCGCGGTCGTTCGTCACCTTGAGGTCGTCGAGGTCCATGAGCACCAGCGAGAACGGCAGCCCGCGTTTCTCGAAGGCCTCGACCTGGCGCTCCAGCTCATCCTGGAAAGCACGGTGGTTGCCCAGCCCGGTGAGGCCGTCGGCAAGCGCGTCCTCGCGGGCCTCGTGGTAGAGCTCCTGGAGCTGGTCTCGTGAATCGGCCATCTCCTCGAAGGGGTTGAGGAAGTAGCGCACGAGCACGATGACCGCGAGGATGGCGCCGCCCAACATGATGAGCAAGGCCAGGCGCACCTCGAAGGGCATCTCGCCGCCGGCATCAGGCCACAGCTGGACCAGGCCCATGCGGGTACCGTCGCCGTTGCTCCACAGCGGGACCACAGAGGACAGCAGGCCCATCTCACGCAGGTCGGCATCGGCCTGCTCGGCATGCGCGACGACGCCCGGGAGGTAGGGCACGATGACCGTCGGGTCGATCGGGTCAGCGCCGTCGACCGGACCCGTGGAAGCCGAAGCGGCAGCCACGACCTCGGATGAACCCATGTCCACGAGCATCGAGGTGACCGCGTCGCCGCCCAGCATGCGGGTCCGGTCGAACAGCATGGCGACGTCCACCTCGGCGGAGAGGACGGCGCTGTTGCGCCCGGCGACCGAGCGCAATGGCGTGGCGATGATGAGGCGCTGGGCCTCGCCCTCGCCGGTGGTGGTGCGGGTCACGGTATCGGTCGCGATGACCCGACGACGGAGCTGGCCGTCGGCGCAAGCGCCCTCGCCACCGCCTGCGAGCGGGATGCGCTTCCCATCGGCGTGCCGCACGATGCAGGCGCCGGCGATGACCGCGCCGTCCTCGGCACGCAGGTTCCTGAGCGTTCTCTGGGCCAGCTGGCGGTCGCCGCTGCCGTCGATCCCGTTGGCCACGCGCGCGAGCTCGGGATCGTTGGCCGCTACGACGAGACGCGCCTCGATGGCCTGCTCGCGCGAGAGCAGGCTGGCGGCGGTCTCGGCGGTCTCGCGCGTGCGCTCGGCCGCGACGGCGGCGTCGGGCGCGCTGAGCAGCGACGTCGTCAGATAGATACCGGCGATGGTCGGCACGAGGGCGAGGGCGAGCATCGCGGCCCACAGGCGCCAACGGACCGATCGTGACCCGTCGGATGGCTTCTTCGCTCTGCGGTCGTGCTGCTCGGGGCGGGGTGTGGACATGGATCTCCCTACCGGGCGTGAGCGCCAGTAGACCCCTCGGGCAGAGGTACGGGTAGTGGGCCGATGCACTAGCGAGAGGCAGGACTGTGCTCACGCGCACCGGCTCGACCGACCACCCCAGGCCGAGTCCTCGTGCACCGAACCGCACCAGAGCGGCCCCGGAGTGGTCTACGTATCGGCGACCCCGCGTGCACTCTCTGCATGACTATGCAACAATGGCCTCATACGCGCATGTTAATGCAGGCCAGCGAGCCGCCACTGCGCGTGTGACCCGCACGCTCGAGGGGCGTCCGGCGCCGCCGGGCGTCCCACTTGCCCAACAGATCCGGTTCGGAGGTTCAAGGTGAAGAAGGTCGTGCTCGCCTACTCGGGCGGGCTGGATACATCGGTCGCTGTGGCCTGGCTCAAGGAGCAGTACGGCGCCGAGGTCGTGACCCTGACGGTCGACCTGGGCGGTGAGTCGCTGCGCGAGAGCGTGGCCGACCGCGCGCTGGCCGCAGGTGCCAGCCGCGCCTACGTCGTCGATGGACGCGATCGCTTCATCCGCCAGTTCGTGTGGCCCAGCCTGCAGGCCAACGCGTTGTATCAGGGCGTCTACCCGCTGGCCACCGCCCTGGCCCGACCGCTCATCGCCCAGCTGCTCGTCGAGGTCGCCGACCGCGAGCGTTGTGACGCGGTGGCCCACGGGTGCACCGGCAAGGGCAATGACCAGGTTCGCTTCGACGTGGCCGTCCATGCCCTCGATCCCAGCCTCGAGGTGGTGGCCCCGATGCGCGTGGGCATGGGTCTCTCGCGTGACGAGGAGATCGACTACGCCATCGAGCGCGGCATCGACATTCCCATCACCAAGGCCTCGCCCTACTCCATCGACGTCAACCTCTGGGGCCGCTCTTGCGAGACGGGTGTGCTGGAGGACCCCTGGACCACGCCCCCGGCCGACGCGTACGAGTGGACCGTCCCGCCGAGCGAGGCACCCGACATCCCCACCGAGCTGACGATCGGCTTCGAGGGCGGTGTGCCCGTCTCGCTCGACGGTGAGGCCCTCTCGCCGGTCGAGCTGGTGCAGCGCGTCCATGACCTCGGCGGGAAGCACGGCATCGGCCGCATCGACCACGTCGAGGACCGCCTCGTGGGCATCAAGAGCCGCGAGATCTACGAGGCCCCCGCCGCGACCATCCTGCACACCGCACACGCCTCGCTCGAGGGCCTGACCCTGAGCAAGGAGCAGCTGCGCTTCAACCGCATCGTGGCCGACGAGACCGCCCAGGCCACGTACGACGGCATCTGGTTCAGCGCCCTTCATCGCGACTTGCGCGAGTACGTGCACTCCAGCCAGCGCGTGGTCAACGGCCAGGTGCGCATGCGCCTGGAGAAGGGGAACGCCTACGTCGTCGGTCGGCGCAGCGACGACTCGCTGTATGACCGCACCCTCGCGACGTACGATTCGGACGATGCCTACGATCACGCCGCAGCTGTCGGCTTCATCAAGATCTTCGGCCTGCCGCTGCGGACCGAGGCTGCGCGCCACGATTCGGCCTGGACCTGGACCGAGCCGATGCTGGGCGAGCTGCCCGTCGAGCTGGCCGAGGCCGAGGCTGACCTCAAGGTCTAGGCCATGAAGGCCTGGGGCGGCCGCTTCGCAGCGGAACCGGATGCGAACGCGGCCGACTTCGGGCGCTCCATCGAGGTCGACGCCGAGCTGGCCGGCGAGGACATCGCCGGCTCGCTGGCCCATGTCGAGGGCCTGCGGCGCGCGAGCCTGCTGACGGCCGAGGAGGCCGATACCATCGCCGGCGGCCTGCGGGCCATCGCCGCCGACGTAGGCGACGGCGCGGTCGAGTGGGACCCGGCCCACGAGGACATCCACATGAACGTGGAGATGGAGCTCACCCGGCGAGTCGGGCCGGTCGCGGGCAAGCTCCACACCGGTCGCTCGCGCAACGACCAGGTGGCCACGGACCTGCGGTTGTATCTGCGCCGCCGGATCGGAGACGTCGACTTGGCGGTCCTTGGACTGGAGCGCGCGCTGGTCGGCCTGGCCGACCAGCATCGCCAAGCGGTCATGCCCGGGCACACGCACGTGCAGCCGGCGCAGCCGGTGCTCTTCGCACACCATCTGCTGGCTTACGTCGAGATGCTCGAGCGCGACCGTGGACGCTTTGCTGACGCGCTGCGTCGTGCGTCGCTCTCGCCGCTGGGCTCGGGGGCCCTGGCGGGGGCCGGCTTCCGGCTCGACCGTGAGGCCACCGCGGCGTCGCTCGGCTTCGAGGGCGTGACGCGAAACTCCATCGACGCGGTGGGCGACCGCGACCCCGTCGTCGAGACCATCGGCGCCGCCGCGCTCACGATGGCCCACCTCTCGCGGCTGGCCGAAGAGGTGGTGTGGTGGTCGAACCCCAACTTCGGCTTCATCCGGCCCGACGACGCCTGGTCCACGGGATCGTCGATGATGCCCAACAAGCGCAACCCCGACCCCGCAGAGCTCGTCCGCGGTCGCACGGCTCGCGTGACCGGACAGCTGGTCACGGCGCTGACGATGGTCAAGGGCCTCCCCGCGGGCTATCAGCGTGACCTGCAGGAGGACAAGCCGCCGCTGGTCGACGCGCTGGCCACGGTCGAGTCATCGCTCGAGGTCATGGCCGGCATGGTGGCCACGCTGTACGTCGACGAAGCCCGCATGCTGGCCGCCGCGACCACGGGCTACACCACCGCCACCGCGGTCGCCGACACCCTCGTGGAGATGGGCGTGCCCTTCCGTGAGGGGCACCACATCGTGGGCTCGCTCGTGGCACGGGCCGAGGCCGCCCGCGTCGAGCTCACGGAGTTGCCGGACCGCGACATCGTGGAGGTGCTGGCCGCCTCGGCCGATCCCCTGGCCCGAGATGCCGCCTCCGACCCCGAGGTGGCCGGCGAGCTGCGTTCGGCAGCCGCGCTGGAGAACGCGCTGGCTCGGCCCGATGTCGTCGGTGGAACCGCCCCCGCCCGCGTCCACGCCGAGCTCGACGCGGCCATCGCACGTCTGGGTGCCGGACCTCAGTAGTCGCCCGGAACCTCCACGCGGCACCCCAGTCCCGTAGTGCGCGCCAATCGTTGGTCGAGCGTGATGAGCGTGGCGTCCATGGCCTCGGCCAATGCGACGTATAAGGCATCCCAGGAGCGGACGCGGTCGCGCAGTTCCCACGCCCTCGAGAGCAGCAGTCGGTGGCTGTAGCGCTGCACGGGGAGGTCGCGCAGGTCTTCGACGGCCTGGCGTGCCGCAGTCTGGTCGAGTCGACCCAGCATCAGGTCACGCCGGATGACCCCGAGCACCTCGGCATCGACCACATGTGGCGCCGCAACGTCGCGCGCGTCCCGTAGGCGGCGACGGACATCCTCGGCCCGCGCTGCGTCACCGACCACTTCGTAGACGCAGGAGGCGTCAACGATCAGCATCAGGCCAGGGCCCGCGGATCTCGTCGAGCGCCTCGACGATCTGCTCGCGCCTGATGCCCGACGGCCGACGCCGCGTTCGCTCGAGCCACTCCTCCATCGACGGGCGCGCCGCGATCCTGGCAGCCTCGCGGCGGAGGAGGTCGGGCACGGACAGACCCGCCTCTGCCGCTCGCTTGGCAAGCCCCGCGTAGACGGCGTCGTCAACGTCCCTGATCTGGATGGTCTTCGGCATGGTCGCACCATATCATGCGTCTGCGCATGTCGAGATGCGCCAGCGCATCACTCGGGTTGGACCCGCTCCCGGGAGA
>JBFLKP010000062.1:0-11501 GCA_040883225.1 Candidatus Limnocylindrales bacterium
CAGGAAGAGCGGCATCGACTCGCTGTAGCCGTAGGCGCCGGCATCGAGCACGGCGAAGAGGTCGCCCGCTGATGGGCGTGGCGAAGGCACGGCCGCCGCCAGGAAGTCGATGCCGGTGCAGAGCGGGCCCACGAGGTCGACGGCCACCTCGGCCGGCTTCCCAGCCAGCCGGCCTACCGGGACGACGCGGTGGTCCTGGTCCACCAGGCGTGGGCGCAGCAGGTGATGGATGCCGCCGTCGCTGATGACCACGACACGACCGCCGCGCTCCTTCGTCCGCGTCACGCGGCAGATGTACGCGCCGGCCGGCCCGCTCAGCCAGCGGCCGGGTTCGAGCAGCAGCCGCGCGCCTCGCAGCGCCGGGCGATCGGCCCACGTCCCCATCTCGGTGGCCAGCCCTGCACCGAGGGCGGCGATGTCGAGCGGCGCCTCATCACGGGCGTAGGGGATGCCCAGGCCGCCTCCCACGTCGAGAAGCTCGACCGGCAGTCCATGGTCAGCTGCGATCGACTCGGCGCGTGCCGCGAGGTCGGACGCGCTCCTCACCAGCTCGGTCGCGTCGCGCACGTTGGAGGCGCCGAAAGCGTGGAAGCCACGGAGTACGAAGGGACCGTCGGGCGCGAGTGCGCCGGCTGCCCGCAAGCGCGTGAGGGCCTGGTCGGCCTCGGCATCGGTGAGCCCGAACTTGACGTTTCCCGGCGCACTGATGATGGGCAGGCCCTCGGCCTCGCCCTCGGTCGCGAAGCGCAGCATCAGCCCTTGCCCTCGACGGGCGAGGCCAGCGAGGCCGATGACGGCATCGAGCTCCTCGAGCGACTCGAGCGTGAGCGAGCCGACGCCCACCTCGAGCGCCTCGGCCAGCTCGGCGTCGGTCTTGCCGGGGCCGGTGAACACGACCCTCGCCCGATCGAAGCCGGCACGGATGACCTCCCGCAGCTCGCCGCCGGACGCGACGTCGGCCCCCAGGCCGGCTTCGGCCAGCGTGCGCAGCACGGCAGGCGAGCTGTTCGCCTTGCACGCGAAGGCCACCTCTGCCGTCTCGGGCAAGGCCGCCCGCAGCGCGGCCGCGCGTGCCCGCAGCACGGCTGCGTCGTACACGAAGAGCGGGCTGCCCCAGGCCTCGATGAGCTCAACGGGATCGAGCCCGGCGACGGTGGTCCCGACCTCGATCGATGGCGCGTCCACGCCCGTGCCGGCCCTCACCGCAGCGCGTCCTCCAGCGCGACGCGAGCGTCGGTTCCGGCGTCGCGATACTTGATGATGAGAGGCACGCTCACGCTCAGGCCCTGGTCCGCGGCCCAGGCAGGACCGGCCGGACGCGTCCCGGGCACGACCACGGCACCAGCCGGCACCACCAGCGGCGTCGCCGGCGTACCACGCAGCTCGCGCTCGTGCACCAGGTCGATGAGCCGGCTCTGGCCGGTGATGATGGTGCCCGCCCCGATGACCGCGCCGCGGCTGACGGTGACGCCCTCATAGAGCCCGGCCTGCCCGCCGACGAAGGCGCCGTCCTCGACGATCACGGGCCTTGCGCCGGCAGGCTCGAGCACGCCGCCGATCTGGACCGCGGCCGAGAGGTGCACGCCCTCCCCCACCTGGGCGCACGAGCCGACGAGCACATGGGAGTCGATCATCGAGCCCCGGCCGACCCAGGCGCCGATGTTGGCGTAGGACGGCGGCATGATGGTCACACCCGGCTCCAGGTGCACGCCGGAGCGCACGGCCGAGCCGCCGGGCACGACACGCCACGGCGCACCGGCAGCCTGCGCCGCCTCGGCCGCCCGGCTCCCGAGCAGGTCGAGCAGGCCATAGGCGGCCTTGTCACGCGCGGCCAGGATCGGCCCGTCGCGCAGGTCGGTCATGCCGGGCAAGCGAAAGCCCAGAAGGATGGCGGTCTTGACCCACGGATCCACGCGCCAGCCACCCTCGACGGTCGGGTCGGGCGTGGCCGCGCGGACCTCGCCGGCCTCGAGCGCCGCGACCAGCTCGGCGACGAGCGCGCGCACCTCGGCCACGAGTCCGTCGGACGGAGCACCGGCGGCCGCGGCCCAGGCCGCATCAGCGGCCTCGATGTGGCCGGCCAGCGGTGATGGGTCGGTGGACGCACGGGAGTCGGCGCCCAGCGACCCATGGCGCGCGGTGGGTTCGGTGGTCACGCCACGGCCTCGGCGGCCGGCAGCAGCTCGAGCTCGGCGAGGACCTCGCGCACGCGGGCGCGGTTGGCCTCGTCGAGCGGCATCATCGGCATGCGCAGGGCATCGGTGATCAGGCCCATCTCGGCCATGGCGGCCTTCACCGGGGCAGGGCTGGTGGTGATGAAGTTCACGCGCATCAGCTCGAGGTAGCGATAGTGGATGTCCCAGGCGGTCTGCATGTCTCCGCGCGCAGCCGCGGCGCAGAGCTCGACCATCACCTCGGGCACCTCGTTGGAGGCCACGGAGATGACGCCATCGCCGCCTACGCCCATGATGGGCAGGGTCCAGCTGTCATCGCCCGAGAGCACGGCGAAGCCGGCGGGTCGATCACGCACGATGGTCATGATCTGCTCCATGTTGCCCGAGGCCTCCTTGACGGCCACGATGTTCTCGTGCTCCGCGAGGCGCATGAGGGTGGCGGGGGCCACGTTGCCGCCCGTGCGGCCGGGCACGTTGTAAACCACCACCGGCAGGCCCACGTCAGCCACGGCGCGGTAGTGCGCCTCGAGCATGCGCTGGTCGGGCTTGTTGTAGTAGGGCGAGACCACGAGGGCCGCGTCGGCGCCGAGTCGCATGGCGGCCTCGGTGTACTCGATGGCGTGCCGGGTCACGTTGGAGCCGGTGCCGGCGATGACCGGTGTGGTCTCGGCCACGCCGCGGCGCCGCACGGTCTCGACCGTCAGCTCGATGACGCGCTGGTCCTCCTCGGCGCTGAGCGTGGGGGACTCGCCGGTGGTGCCCACCGGCACGAGCCCGTTGATACCGGCATCGATCTGGCGCTCGACCAGGGCGACGAGAGTCTCTTCGTCGAGCGTGCCGTCGGCGTGCATGGGCGTGACGAGCGCGGTGATGGCACCGCTGAAGATGGGATCGTTCATGGTGTTCGGTCCTTTCCTTCGGTCTTTCGTGTGTCTCAGGCGGTCCGCTCGCGGACCAGGTCGGTGAAGGCGGTGATGCCGGTTCGGTCCGGCTGATGGGTGAGGAAGTCGGCGCTGAGCAGGGCCCCGGCCACGTAGGCCGAGCGGTCACGGGCTTCGACCTTGATCTGCAGCGACTCACCGGGACCGTCGAAGCCGACGGTGTGCATGCCCGGGTGGCTGCCGGCTCGCAGGGCCACGATCTCCAGCACCTCTGGGTCCGGCGCGCCGGCGTCGGTGGCCAGGCGCGCCTCGCGCTTCGCCTTGAGGTGCGGCACGAGCCGGTCGGCGACCGCCAGCGCCGTGCCCGAGGGTCGGTCGGCCTTGGCCGCGCGATGCTGCTCGAGGAGATAGGGATCGTAGTCGGAGAAGCTCCCGAACAAGCTGGCGGCGTACTCGGAGATGGCGCCGAAGAGGACGGCGGCGAGGCTGAAGGTCGGGGCCACCACGGCGCGGGCACCGTTGTCGGCCAGACGGGTGGCGAAGGCCCGGCCGATGTCGTCGTCGGCCGTCCAGCCGGTGGTGCCCACGACGAAAGCACGGCAGCCGGCGCCGAGGCCGAGGTCGACATGCTCGAGCAGCGTGGAGTGGTGGCTGAACTCGAAGGCGACATCGACGGCGCCCAGCGCGGCCGGATCAGGGAACCCCGTTTCGCGGCCGGCCATGGCCGCCACCTGGTCCCCGCGCGCCTCGAGGCCGCTGGCGATGGCGCGGCCCATGTTGCCGCTGCCGGTGATCAGTGCTCGCATCGTCGTTCTGGCTCCTCGTCGTGTGTCTCGTCGCGTCGACGGGACCGTGGCGCCGGCTCCGAGCCAAACAAAAAGACCGCAGTCACCGCTATCGGTGTCTGCGGCCCTCGGAGCCGGCCCAGCGGCCCCGAGTCGGTCTCCCGAACGAAGCCGTCTAGGCCTCTGCCTCCAGGCAGGGCCGCGTGGGCTTCGACTTGAGAAGATATGCGTGGTTCATTCCGCGGCGCAGTGTGGCGGAGTCGGGCGGCCGCGTCAAGTCGGCCCGGCAGCGGTGTGGACCGGGCCGGCCGTCCCGCTGCCGCCCATGGGTCGGGTCACGCAGCGACCTCCCCGCCCGTGCTCCCCCACCAGGCCTCGAAGGCGTCGAAGCTGGGCGCGATAGGCTCCGGCAACGGGGCGGCATCGTGGTCGGTCAGCACGTCGAGCGTCTTGAGGCCGTTGCCGGTGATGACCAGCACCGTCTCCTCGTGGCGTCGGATGTGGCCTTCGTCGATGGCCCGGCGAAGGGCGGCCAGGGTCACGCCCCCGGCGGTCTCGGTCAGGATGCCCTCGGTCTGCGCCAGCAGCCTGATGCTATCGATGGTGGCCGCGTCGTCCACGCCCAGGATGGCCGCTCCGCTCTCGCGGGCCTGCTTGATGGCGTAGCCGCCGTCGGCCGGTGAGCCGATGGAGAGTGAGCGCACGATGGTGTCCGGCCGTTCGACCGGGCGCACCACGTCCTGCCCGGCCTCGAAGGCGCTTGCGATGGGACCGCAGCCGGTGGCCTGGCCGCCGAAGAAGCGCACCCGAGCCTCGTCCAGCAGGCCCGTCTGCGTCAGCTCCTCGAAGCCTCGGCTGAGCTTGGTGTACATCGAGCCGCTGGCCAACGGCGCGACGAGCGCATCCGGTGCGCGCCAGCCCAGCTGCTGGGCGATCTCGAAGGCGATGGTCTTCGAGCCCTCGGCATAGAACGGGCGCAGGTTGACGTTGAGCACGGCCCAGCCCTCGAGCTCGTCGGTCAACTCGAGGCACAGGCGGTTGACATCATCGTAGGGGCCGTCGACGCGCACGACGGTGGCGCCGAGAGCGCGAGCCTGGGCGATCTTGGCCGGCTCGAGGTCGGCCGGGATGAAGACGACCGCACGCAACCCGTGCGCGGCCGCGGCGGCAGCAACGGCGGCTGAGAGGTTGCCCGTGGAAGCACAGGCGAGCGTGTGGTGGCCCCAGGCCTTGGCCCGGGCCGCGGCGATCGAGACCGGGCGGTCCTTGAACGAGAGCGAGGGGTTGCGCGAGTCATCCTTGACCCACAGCTTGTCGAGTCCGACCCGTGCGGCCAGTCGTGGTGCGTCGACCAGGGGCGACTGGCCGACGTTCAGTCCGGTCGTCGGCAGCTCGGTCACGGGCAGCAGCTCGGCCCAGCGCCAGAGGTTGGGGTCGCGCGACTCGATGGTCTCGCGAGACAGACGTTCGCGGATGCCGTCGAGGTCGTAGGTCGGCTCCAGGGGGCCGAAGCAGCGGGTGCAGACGAAGACGGGACCGTCGGCGGCCGCGGTGCCACAGGCGCGACAGCGCAGGCCGGTGTAGCCGGGCGTGAAGCCGCGCTCGGCGGTGGTCGTGGTGGTGCCCCCGATGGGGGCCGGCGTGGTGTCGGTGGTCTCGGTGCCGGGGCGGATGGCGATCTGCGTCATGGCGAAGGATCCTCTCGTGGTGAGCGACGCTGCGACGAGCGCGGGGGCTCGGTGAATCGCGAAGGCCGCGACCTTCGCGTTCGAGTAGGTCGCGGCCCCGGGGATCTCAGCCTGGTGGATGAGCGCGGCTCGTTGTGGCGCGCTTCCTCAGGCCCCTGCCGATCCCGGCGGGGCCTTGGGCATCGCCATGCGCGTACCGTGCGGCTTCATCGCGGCGGACTGTAGCAGGGTCACTCGCGAAAGTGCAAGTCGAGCGCTCATATATGCATCGTCGTGACCATATTCGAGAGGTCTCACGCTCAAGTCTGCATATCCATGCGAGAATGCCTGTATGGTGAGAGAGATGAGACCAGCGTCCGGACAGAAGCCATCGCGTGCCGTCAAGCGCGAACGTCAGCGTGTGCTGCGTGAGCTCGTGTCGGAGCAGGCCGTCTCGAGCCAGCATGAGCTCGTCGACCTGCTGGGCGCCCAGGGCTTCGAGGTGACGCAGGCCACCGTGAGCCGGGACATCACCGAGCTGGGGCTGGTCAAGCTGACCTACGATGGCCGGCACATCTACGCGTGGCCCGCCGACCTCGCGGCCATCCCGCCGGCGGACAGCGACGCGCGCTTGCGCCGCGTGCTGGCGGACTATCCCATCCATATCGGCCGCTCCGGGCTGACGTTGCTGCTCGTGACCGAGGCCGGGGTCGCCAACGCCATCGGACAGGCCATCGATGAATCGAGCTTCGACCAACAGGAAGGCACGCTCGCGGGCGACAACACCATCCTCGTCCTCTTCGCGGACGAGGAGCGCCTCGAGGCGTGGCGCGAGCGCTTCGAGGCCTTGCGCTCGAGCGTACAGCTGAGGGGATCCGCATCATGAGCACGCCCGGCGAGGAGCCAGAGAACGCGAACGAGGGACCGATCTCGGTGCCGCTCAAGATCCTCGTGGTCGACGACGAGCCCGCGATGGTCGGTGCGCTCGGGGCGCTCCTGGGCCAGGCCGGACACCGCATCATCGCGGCCTACGATGGCGAGGAGGCGCTGCGCCGCTTCCGCGACGACGAGCCTGACCTCGTGCTGCTCGACCTGGCCATGCCGGGCATGGACGGCGCCACCGTCTGCCGCCGCATTCGCGATGTCAGCGACACGCCGGTCATCGTGGTCTCCGGCGAGCGGGACCAGGCCGCGACCGTGGAGCTGCTGGACCTTGGGGCGGACGACTACGTCCGCAAGCCCTTCCGCGCCGACGAGCTGCTGGCGCGCGTCCGAGCCGTGTCCAGGCGAGCCTCCGGCAGCCGCGGTGACCGAGGCAAGGGCGACCCGTCCGGGTACGAGCTGGACCGGCGGCGCCACGAGATCCGCTGGCAAGGCACTCCCCTGCCCACGACCGTGACCGAGTTCCGCCTGCTGCAGGCGATGGTCGAGCGACTGGGTGAGGTCGTGCCCCACGAGGAGCTGCTGGCCGCGGGCTGGCCGGATGTGCCGGACCCCGATCCGCTCTGGCTCAAGCCCCACCTGGCACGCCTGCGCGAGAAGCTCGTGAACGCGGGGGCGCCAGTGCCGATCGCCGTGCGTGGCGTGGGCTACCGACTGGACGCCTAGGTCGCTCAGCCGGGGGCCCCGCGGCTCGTCCGGCACCCTCCGCCCTTAACCGGGCCGCAACCGAACGTCTACCCCCGAGCCACCACTTCCCGACCGCGCTGTCGCTGACTTCGTGCCGGAGCCTCCATAGGGTCTGCACAACCGGCAACGGGCCGGCCTGCCCGTTGGACCGAGAGGGGCACACCTATCGCAGGAGGGAAATACACCCGATGATCGACACTGGCGATACCGCCTGGATCTTGATGTCGACAGCATTGGTCATGCTGATGCTGCCCGGCCTGGCGTTGTTCTACGGCGGACTCGTGCGCGCCAACAACGTCCTCTCGACGATCATGCACAGCTTCTTCGGCCTGGCCATCGTGACGGTGGTCTGGGTCGTCGTCGGCTACAGCCTCGCGTTCGCCCCGTCGCTCGGCGATCTGGGCATCGTCGGTGGCTTCGATCACCTCTTCTTCAGCGGCGTGGGCATGGAGCCGGGCGAGGGCGAGACGATCCCGCCGGTCCTGTTCGCGACCTTCCAGATGATGTTCGCGGCCATCACGCCGGCGCTCATCAGCGGCGCGTTCGCCGAGCGCAAGCGCTTCGCCGCGTTCGTCGTCTTCACCATCGCCTGGTCGATCCTCATCTACTCTCCGCTGGCCCACATGGTCTGGGGTGGCGGCATCCTCGCCGAGCTCGGTGCCCTCGACTTCGCCGGTGGCACCGTCGTCCACATCGCCTCGGGTGTCTCCGCCCTCGTCGTGGCGCTGGTCATGGGCCGCCGCATGCGCGGCCACCACGTGGAGCCGCACGACGTGCCCATGACCGTCCTCGGTGCCGGTCTGCTGTGGTTCGGCTGGTTCGGCTTCAACGCCGGCTCCGCACTCGGAGCCAACGGCCTGGCGGCCCAGGCGCTCATGGTCACGACCGTCTCCGCCTCTGCCGGTGTGCTCACCTGGGTCGGGGCCTCGTACCTGACGAACCGCAAGGTCAGCGTCGTCGGCGCTGCCGCTGGTGCCGTGGCCGGCCTGGTCGCGATCACTCCCGCGGCCGGCTTCGTCGAGGTCAGCGGCGCTCTGGTGCTGGGCCTCGTCGCGGGCGCCCTGTGCTTCTCCATCACCCTGCTGCGCGAGCGCTTCCGCATCGATGACTCGCTCGATGTCTTCGCCGTCCACGGCGTCGGCGGCATGTGGGGTGCGATCGGCACCGGCATCTTCGCGGTCGCGGCCATCGGCGGTGTCTCAGGCCTCGTCGACGGCAACGCCGAGCAGCTCTTCATCCAGGTCGTCGCGACCGTCTTCACCATCGGCTTCGCGGCCATCGGGACCTTCGTCATCATCAAGGTCATCGACATCGCCATCGGCCTTCGCGTCCGCGCCGAGGACGAGGAAGCCGGCCTGGACGTCACCGTCCACGGCGAGACGGCCTACGTCCCCTGGGCCGGCACCGCCGACGGGCGCACCGCCGCCTCCGCCTCCCCGCAGGCGGCCACCAGCGCGGCGGCGACGGAGGCTGAGCCCGCCTAGGACCGACCGCTGGTGTCGGTCGCATCGAGAGCGCCCCTCTCGAGACCACAAGCGTCGCGCTCGACCTGTCGGGCGCGACACGGATCCGGTACGACGGCCCGCGAGGCTCCCAACTCGCGGGCCGTCGGCTGTGTCCCGGCTAGCGAGCGGCCCCCACGAACTTGAGGCGCAGCACGAACTGCGAGCCGTAGGGCTCGCGTGGCTCGACGGTCAGCTCTCCGTCCATCGAGCGCGCCAGGCGTCGAGCGGCGAAGAGCCCGATGCCCGCCCCGCGTGGCGAGTCGTCGAGCCGCACGAAGGGCTCGAAGATGCGCTCGCGCCAGGCGTCGGGGATGCCCGGACCGTCGTCGGTCACGGCCACGAAGGCACCGTCTCCGTCTCGCCAGCCGTAGACGTCGATGGCACCCCCGTCAGGGGCGTACTTCGAGGCGTTCTCGAGCAGGTAGCCCAGAAGCCGATGGAGCTCCCCCACCGACGCCAGGGCCACCAGCGGCTCGTCGCGGAACGACGCGCTCAGCTCGCGCCCGCGCAGCATCGGCTTGAGCTCCCCGAGGACCATGCTGACCTCCGTCGCGAGGTCCACGGGCACGAGCTCCGTCGGCGCGTCCGGCATGACCCGCAGGCTCTCGAGGATGCTGTCGACGGTCTCGTCGAGGCGATCGACCTGCGTCAGCGCCTCCTGCTCCCAGCCCTCGGCCTCGGTGCCGCCCGCGGCCCGAGCCGCGGTGCCGAGCAGCTCGACATAGGCGCGCACGACCGCCAGGGGCGTGCGCAGGGCGTGGGTCACCACGGCCACCAGCTGGGCACGGGCCTCGTCGATGGCGCGAAGCTGCTCGAGCTGGGCCTCGGCTTCGGTGTGCAGCCGGCTCTTCTCGACAAGACCAGCCAGCAGACCTGCGAGCGCCTCGAGGAAGCCGATGTCCGCGGGCCGGAAGTCGCGGTACTCGGCGGTCTGCACGTTGAGCACGCCCACGACCTGCTCCTCCCACACCAGCGGCACCGAACAGAAGGAGGTGAAGCGGTCCTGGTCCACGCCGCGGATCCAGGCGAAGCGCTCGTCGACGCGGACGTCGGGGCTGACGATGGTGACCTGCGACTGTGCGGCCAGGCCGGTGATGCCCTGGCCCATCTCGAGGCGAGCCACGCCCACCGCATGCTGGTCCAGGCCGTTGGTGGCCGCCAGCGTCAGGCCACTTCCGTCGCGGTCGGTGATGTAGAGCGAGCAGACGTCCGCTCGCGACGCCGCCCGGGCCCGGTCGATGACCGTGCCCATGAGCTCCTCCCAGGTGCGCGCGCTGGCGGCGAGGTGGGCCACATCCGCGAGGAAGCTGATCTCGTCGAGGCGTGGCGTGTCGGCTTCGCTGGGTGTCCCGGTCATGCCCAGATGGTACGGAACGCCCAGGCCTCCCGGCAGCCACGTCCGACCGGCCCCGACGCGCAGGCCTTCCACGGCCTCGCCGCCTGGGCAACCGCCCATCGGCCGCCTCGTCGAGGCGGCGCTTGGGCCAAGATGGGGCCATGACCCGGTTCGACACCAAGCTGGCCCACCTCGGGCGGGCCTCGGCCCACGCGGCCCGCACCGTGAACCCGCCGGTGGCCCGCGCCAGCACCATCCTCTTCGACTCGCTCGACCAGCTGCGAGCGGCACGTGCCGACGTGCCCTTCGAAACGCCGCGCTACGGCATCTACGGCACCAGCACGACCTTCGAGCTGCAGACGGCCATGGCCGAGCTGTGTGGCACCGAATCGTGCATCGCCACAGGCTCCGGCCTCACCGCCATCGCGGCCACGCTCTCGGCCCACGGACGCGCCGGCTCCACGGTGCTCATCCAGGGTGACGTCTACGAGCCCGCGCGGGTCTTCGCCGAACGCGAGCTGGCGGACATCTGCGACGTGCGCTTCTTCGAGACCGTCGACGAGCTGGAGACCATGGCCTCGGCCGATACGGGCCTCATCTTCATCGAGGTCCCGACCAGCCTGACCATGCGCGTCATCGACGTCAGGCGGGTGGTCGAGCTCGCGCGCCGGGTGGGCGCGCCGGTGGCCTGCGATTCGACCTGGGGCACGCCCCGCTTCTTCGACGCCCACGCCCTGGGCATCGACATCTCCATCCACGCAGGCACCAAGTACATCGCCGGCCACAGCGACGTGATGCTGGGCCTGACCACCGGCAGCTACGAGGCGCTGGCGCCGACACGCGAGTGGTGCAAGCGCTTCGGTTCCACGGCCGCCCCGGACGTGTGCTGGCTGGGGCTGCGCGGTCTGCGCACGCTGAGCGTCAGGCTCGAGCGTCACCAGTCGAGCGCCCTCGAGGTGGCTCGCTGGCTGGAACGGCAGCCACAGGTCGTCCGAGTGCTCTACCCGGCCCTGCCCTCCGACCCGGACCACGAGCTGTGGCGGTCCCAGTTCAGCGGCGCGCCGGGCCTGCTCACCATCGAGCTCGTGGCCTGCGCCGAGGCGAGCTACGCCCGCTTCATCGAATCCCTCGCGCTCTTCGGGCTGGGAGCCAGCTGGGGCGGCTTCGAATCGCTCGTCCTGCCCGCCATCCCGCAGTCCCGGCGTGGCCTGCGGCCGCAACCCGACGAGGGGCGGCTGGTGCGCTTGCACATCGGCCTGGAGGATCCGACCGACCTCATCGCGGACCTGGAGCAGGCCCTGCGGCTCCTGTGAGGCGCAGGGCACGGAGCGGGGGCGCCGGACCTCAGCGTCGTTGCCGGGGCCCATCAAGCAGACCCTCTCCAGCGCTCCCTGATAGGGCTCGTAGCGCATGTGATCGTGGACCCAATCGGAGCTGGAGCCGAGCCGCTACCGCGTGGAGATCCTGACGCAGCCGCCACGCTTCATCGACGAGGTCGAGCTTGCGAGCGGGCAGCGCCAGACC
>JBFLKP010000063.1:0-4495 GCA_040883225.1 Candidatus Limnocylindrales bacterium
CCGCCTAGCCTCCGTACCCCAGCAACCTGGGCACGAACAGGACGATGTCCGGGAAGAGGATGAGCACCAGCAGCGAGACGAGCATGATCCCGAGGAAGGGCCAGATCTGGTTGATGACCGCCTGGAGCGGGGTGCCGGTGGTGCTCGAGACGATGAACAGCAGCACGCCGAACGGCGGGGTCGAGAGCCCGATCATCATGTTGAGGACGATCACGACACCGAAGAAGACGGGGTCGATGCCGACCTGCGTCATGACCGGCAGCACCACCGGGATCATGATCAACAGCAGCACCATCGTGTCCAGGAACATGCCCATGACCAGGAAGAGCAGGTTCACGAGCAGCAACAGCACCAGTGGCTCCTGGGAGATCGCCAGGATGGCGTCGGCGAAGGCCCGGGGGATCCCTTCGAAGGCGACCGCGTAGTTGATGATGAAGGCGGCCCCGACGATGAGCCCGACCGTCGCCGACTGGCGCACCGTCGTCTGGAACATCCGGTAGAAGCCGCTCCACCCGAGCGCCCGGTAGACCACGAACGCGAGCAGCAGCGAGTAGATCGACGCGACCGCCGCGGCCTCGGTCGGCGTGAACGCGCCGGAGTAGATCCCGCCCAGCAGGATGACCGGCGTCAGCAGCGCCGGGATGGCCACGAGGAACTTGCCGAACGCCTGGCCGAAGCCGGGCCACGCCTCGCGCGGGAAGCCGCGGCGCTGCGCCATCCAGCGGATCAGCACCATCTGCATGCCAGCCAGCAGGAGCCCGGGGACCATCCCGGCGGCGAAGAGCATGCCCACGCTCGTGGCGCTGAGATAGGCGTAGATGACCATGGGGATGCTGGGCGGGATGATCGGCCCGATGGTGGAGGTGGCGGCGGTCGTGGCGCAGGCGAAGTCCTTGGGGTAGCCGCCACGCGCCATGGCCTTGATCTCGACGAGGCCGGTCCCGCTGGCGTCGGCGACGGCACTCCCGCTCATGCCGCTGAAGATCACGCTGTTGACCACGTTCACCTGGGCCAGGCCGCCCGGCATCCGTCCGACGAGCGCGTGCGCGAAGTCGAAGATCTTGGCCGTGACCGTCGAGTCATTCATGACCTGAGCGCTGAAGATGAACAGCGGCACCGCCAGCAGCACCCACTTGGAGTAGTAGCCGTTCATGGTCACCTGGGCCAGGACGCCGAGGTCGCTGCCGCTCGCGAGGAGCCAGACGATGCCGGCGCTCATCATCGCGTAGGCCAGCGGGATGCGGATGAGGAACGCTCCGATGAAGACGACGAGCAGCAGGGCGAACGCGACGCTCATGCGGGCTTCGCTCGCCGGGACCGCTCACGCGCGATCGCCCGCACGTCCTTGAGCAGGAGTCGGCCACGGTGCAGCACGGTCGCGACCAGGAACCAGAGCACGACCGCGAAGGCCACGCCGAAGTTGAGCGGCAGACCCGTGACGGAGTCGGCCGTGATGAACACGAGGTAGTCCCACGTGGCCGGGATGGGCAGGGCGAAGGTGATGACCAGCAGGAGGTTCCCGACCATGCGCGAGACACGCTGCCAACGGGGTGACAAGCGCCGGTAGAGCAGGTCGAACTGGATGTGCTCGTCCCCCCAGTTCGGCAGCCCCGCGCCGATGAGCACCGAACAGATGAAGGCGACGATCGCGAGGTTGACCGTCCAGATGAGCGGGTCGTTAAGGACGTAGCGCCAGAAGACGCCGGCCAGGACGGAGATGAACATCACCGTGAAGAAGACCATGGAGAGGACCTCCTCGACCTTCTCCGCGACGCCCGTGCTGCGTGGCTCGTCGCCTGGCCACTCCAGCGAGTCGGTCGACTCCGACGGTCGCATGCCGAGGCGCACCTGCGCGATGAATCTCGAGACCGACGATCCCTTCTGACTCACTCGCCACTCCCCGACATGCCTTCGGGCGGGTGCCCCGCCATCGCCAGGACGAGCCCTGGCGGTGGTTCTGCTCCCGCCCGACGGTCGACTGCTGCGCTTTGACTGCCGCGCCGCGCCGGGTCGACGGCCGCGGTCCGGCAGCGACGACGGGACCTAGCCCGCCAGCTCGTCGATGATCTCCTGATGCCCTTCGATGAAGGTCGAGGTCAGCTCCTCGTTGCTGAGCAGCTGCTCGAGCACGTGCGTCCTGAAGGCCTCGCGATCAGGCTCGTAGACCTCGAGTCCCTCCTCTTCGAAGAACGAGACCAGGTCGGCCTCGGCCTGCAGCGCGATGTCCGTCGCATAGTCGCGAGCCCCGAGCCAGGCCTCGGTCACGAGCGCCTGCTGTTCCGCGCTGAGCCCCTGCCAGACCTCTTCGTTGATGGTCGGCCAGACGTCATTGACCAGGTGGCCGGTCAGGACGATCTGGTCGGTGACCTCGTAGAACTTGGCGTTGAAGTTCGTCGGCAGCGGGTTGTCCTGGCCGTCGACCGTCCCGGTCTGCAGTGCCAGGTAGAGCTCACCGAACGCGACCGGCGTCGGGTTCGCGCCGAGGGCCTCGCCCATGGCGATCCAGCTCGGCGAGTCGGGGACCCGGAGCTTGACGCCCTCGAGATCAGCGGGCGTCATGATCGTGCCCACGTCCTTGAGGTTCAGCTGCCTGGTACCCAGATAGAGGGACGTGAGCGGCCGCACGCCGGCCTCCTCGACGGCGGCGGCGAAGATGTCCTGGCCGACCTGGCTGTCCATCACCGCGTACAGGTGGTCGACGTCGGTGATCATGTAGGGGACCCCGACGATGCTGGCAGCCGGGACTCGCTCGGAAAGCCACTGCGAGCTCGTGTAGGCCATGTCGATGTCACCGCGGAGCAGGGCCGTCTGCTCGGCGTTCTGGTCCATCAGGCTGCCGCTGTCGAAGACCTCGACCTGGATCGAGCCATCGCTCGCGGCCTCGACAAGCTCCTCGAACTTGTAGATCGCCTTGGTGTGGTGATCGTCCGGAACACTCTGCGTCGAGAACCGCAGGGTGACCTCCTCTTGCGCAGCCACCGCCGCGACCGACAAGGTGGTCGCCGCCATCGCCGCGACCAGGGCCATGGTCCCGATCTTCCTCATTCGAAGACCCTCCACATTGGCCGGAGCCCTCCCCTCGGTCAGGCCCCAGCTGACTCGGATGAGATACCTTGGACAGCATATCTGACAGGCACCGGCCGGCTGGGACGGAATCGGCTTGGGTCACGGGGAGGACAGCGGCATGGGATACGACCGGGAGACCGGCTGGACGGCAGGGTTCCGTGGAGTGGTCGCCGCCACCCTGACGCCGTTCGGCGACGGTGGCGAGCTGCGAGCCGAGCGCGTCCCCGTCGTCGTCGAGTTCCTGCTCCAGAACGGCGTGGACGCGCTCATGGTCGGCGGCACCACGTCAGAGTTCATCGCCCTCGAGGTCGCCGAGCGCCGTGAGCTGTTGGAATCGTTCGTGCGTGCGGTCGGTGGTCGCGTCCCGGTCATCGCACATATCGGCCACGTCGACCGGCGTCAGGCCGTCCTGCTGGCCAACCACGCGCGGGACGTCGGCGCCGATGCCACCACGGCCATCGCGCCGTACTACCACCGGGTCAGCGAGTCGGCCATCCGGGACTACTTCCGGGCGCTCGCGAGTGCCACGCCCGACCTCCCGTTCTTCGTCTACAACTACCCCGACGCCACGGGTGCCCAGGTCCCCTTCCGCCTGTTCGAGTCCTTGCTGGACCTCCCGAACGTCGCCGGCGCCAAGCACTCGGTCGGAACGTTCGAGGAGCTCGAACCCTATCTCTCGCTGCCCCGCACGCTCTGCATCATGGCGGGGAACGATTCGCTCTCCCGACGGTTCCTGCTCTCGGGCGGTCGAGCCATCGTCTCGGGCAATGCGGCCGCCTTCCCCGACGCCGTCAGCGCCCTGGTCGACGCCGCTCTAGAGGGCCGCGACGATGAGGGTGAACGGCTGATGGCGCAGCTGGACCTCATCGTGGAGCTGGGTCGCTACGGCGCGCCCGACCGACTGCGCGAGCTGGCCGCGCTGCGCGGCATCGACCTGGGCCCCGCCAGGGTGACGACGTTCCTCCCCCGGGACGTGCCGGAGGAACACATCGACATGGCCAAGGACCTCGTCGAGCAGCTGGACGGATCCCGCTAGGCCACGGCATCCGAAGAAGCGGGCTCACGAGAGCCGGACCGAGCGTCGCGCCTCCGGCATCTCGCACCGCTGCAGCACAGGGTTGGGGCCGCCCTTGCGGGCGGCCCCGTTGCCCGGTCGCCAAGGGAGCAGCGAGGCTACCGGGCGCCGCATCGGCTGGCTGGCGCAGCTACTCCTCGGCCGCCATGTAGGGGAAGCGGTCAGCGAACTCGGCGAGCTTGGCAAGCTGACCGACGTCGGGGGCGATCGGCTCGCCGACGTGCACGGCGAGGTACGGGAACTCGATCGCGAGGGTTTCCAGCTCGGCCATCACCTCCGGAGTCAGCGGCACCATCGGGGTGAGTCCATCGCCAGCGTCGCCGACCGCCACCCGCACTTGCTCTTCAGCGCCGC
>JBFLKP010000064.1:0-4138 GCA_040883225.1 Candidatus Limnocylindrales bacterium
GACGGACGTTGGAGCTCACTAACGAGCGCTCCTCGGGTGGGCGCAATAGCGGGCGCAACGCCGGTAGACG
This sequence comes from Candidatus Limnocylindrales bacterium, assembly GCA_040883225.1. Classification (GTDB taxonomy): domain Bacteria; phylum Chloroflexota; class Limnocylindria; order Limnocylindrales; family CSP1-4; genus JAFMJV01. The sequence goes on from JBFLKP010000064.1 coordinate 71, forward strand.
AACCCCCTCATGAGACCCCGCCTGACGCCCGTCCTGAGCGTGGATAGACCTCGGTAGACGCTATGGGTTGGTCTTGAACACCGCTGAGGGCGACGCCCTCGTGTGGGTTCGACCCCCACCTCCGGGACCAGCGTGGCACGATGTGCTCGTGACATCGGCACGCCCCGTGTTCGTGGAGTCGTACCACGGCACGTACCAGCAGGCACATGCCGCCTTCCGCGAGGCCGCGGCTCGCCACGGCGGGGCCGGCTACCAGCCGACCTCGCAGAACTGGGTCGGCCAGGGTCCGCGCTGGGGCTGCTTCAGCTGCGCCCTGATCATCATCCTGCTCATCAGCATCATCGGCATCCTGCTCCTGCCCTTCGTCTTCCTCGGCCGCGACAAGGGCACGCTGACGGTCACCTACACCTACGTCGGCGCCCCGCGCCAGTGAGCGACCCGCACCTCGTCGCACTCGAGGCGGAGCTGCGGACCGAGTCGAAGGACTGGACCGAAGGCTACCTGGTGCGCCTCTACCACGACTCCCGCAAGGGACTCGAAGCTCAGGCCGACGAGGCCGCCATCCTCGCCCACCACGGCTACCTGACCCAGTCGAGCGAGCTCGCCCGCGAAGGCTCCCTCATGGTGGCCTATGTCCTCGCCGACCAGGCCGACGAGTACACCTCGCTCGAGCATCCCGGGCTGGAGGCCGCCACCGATCCCGGCTCGCTCTTCGGACGCTTCGCCAGGCCGCTGGCATGGCTGGCCGCGATCGCGGTCATCCTGTTCGCGGCCTGGCTGCTGGTCGAGAACCTCGCGGGGGCCTAGGCAGGCTTCGCCAGCGGCTGCTCCTCGGGCCGACCGTCCCCTTCGGGCTGCTCCGGGGCCTCCTCGGAGACCGACGTTCGAGCCCGCTTGGGCAGCGTCACCTCGCGCAGCGGCAGGAGCACGACGAAGGCGAGCGCGACCGCGCCGATGCCGATCCAGAAGACGTTGCCGGTGGCCACGCTGACGGCGCCGTACAGGCCCTCGACGACCGCGTCGATGAAGGGCTCGACGGTGCTCCTGGCCTCGGCCGGTGTCGCTGCCAGGATGACCGCTCCGAGGTCGCCCACGACCGTCGACTCATCCGAGCTGATGCTGCCACCACTGCCGGTGAGGCTGGCTGCCAGGCCGTCGGGCACGCCGCTCGAGCGAAGCTGCCTGGGCAGCCGGTCGTCGAAGACGCTCGTGAACCAGGCGCCGCCGATGGCCAACCAGATCGAGGCTCCGAGCTGGCGGAAGGTGGTCAGGGCGCTGGTGGCCACGCCCATGATCTCGGCCGTGGCCGTCGACTGGATCACCGCCGTCATGACCGACGTGATGGGACCCAGGCCGATGCCGGTGACGAACATGGCCGCCCACACGTAGGGCAGCTCGGTGCCGCCGTCGAGGCCGGTGAGCGCGAGCATGCCGCCCCCGCCCACGACCATGGCGCCGAGCAGGAGGGCCTTCCAGCGCCCGGTCCGCGCGACGGTGACGCCACCGACCACGGCCCCGATGATGAGCCCGAAGAGCAGCGTCATGTTCTGCCAGCCCGACTCCGTGGCGCTGGCACCGTGGACGAGCTGGAAGTAGCGCGGCATGAAGACGACGCCGATGAAGAGCCCGGCCACGGCCAGGAACACGACCGCCGAGGCGACCGCGAACGTGGGGTTGCCGAACAGGCGCACCGGCACGATGGGTGCGTCCGCGTACGACTCCACGATGAGGAAGATCAGGCCGAGGGCGAGGCCCAGGAGCATCAGGCCGCCGACCGCCAGCTCGGTCAGCTGACCGTCAGGCAGGTTGCGGACACCGATGAGGAACGGCACGACCGCCGCCGCGAAGAGGACCATGCCGGCGATATCGATGCGCCGGCGCGGACCCTCGTAGCGGAGCGAGGGCATGAAGCGCCAGACCACGAGGATGGCCAGCAGGCTGATGGGCAGGTTGATGTAGAAGACCCAGCGCCAGCCGATGGTGTCGGTGAAGACGCCGCCCAGCGTGGGGCCGATAAGGAAGGCCAGCACGAAGAGCGAGCCGAAGAGCGCTTGCACCCGGGCACGCTCTGCCGGCGGGTACAGGTCGCCGATGATGGCCAGCGTCACCGGCACGATGGCGCCGGCGCCCAGACCCTGGAGGCCGCGGAAGGCGATGAGCTGCCACATCTCGGTGGCCAGGCCGCAGAGGACGGAGCCACCGATGAAGACGATCATGCCGGTGAACAGGACCGGCTTGCGCCCGACGCGATCCGAGATCGAGCCGAAGATCGGCATCGAGGCCGTCATCGTCAGCAGGTAGATGGTGAAGACCCAGGTGTAGAGGCCGTTGCTCGCGAGGTCGGTGACGATCTGCGGCAGGGCCGTGCCCACCGCGGTCGAGTCCAGTGAGGCCGCCAGCAGGACGAGCCCGAGGCTGGCCATCACCGCACGAACGGTGCCAGGCGAGAGGTCGTGTCGTGGGCGACCGGGCGTTTCCGGCCAAGTCGACGTCGTAGGCTGGGGGCCCATGGCTGAGCTCCTTGTGATCTTGGTGTCGTCGATACGGATCGGTGCGGCGACGACGGCACGCTGGACCGCCGCACGACCAAGATGGTGGCATCGAGTGTCATAAAGCGTGAAGTGCCAGATGGCACAAGATGTCATTTGACACTGAGAGAACCAAAGCGCATGCTGCGGTCCATGGAACCCATCCCCCAGGGGCTGCGCGAACGGAAGAAGCGACAGACGCGCCTTGAGCTGGCTCGCGCTGCCGTTCGTCTCTTCGAGGAGCGCGGATACGACGACGTGACGATCGATGACATCGCCGCCGAGGCGAACGTCTCGCGCCGCACGTTCTTCCGCTACTTCGAGTCCAAGGATGAGGTCTTCATCGTCGATCCCGAGGGCAAGATCGCGGCCATGCGCATCGCGCTGCGTGAGGGGCCTCCTGAAGAGTCGACCCTCGACGCACTGCGCCGTGGCGCCCTGGCCCTGATGTCGGCCTACTTCGACTCCGAGCTCTCGTTGGCCGTCCTGCGCCTCGTCGAGCGCGAGCCCAGGGCCATGGCCGCCGCCATGGCCTACCAGGTCCGCCTCGCCGACTCGTTGGCGCACGAGCTGGCCATCGACCTCGGCACGGACGAGCGCCTCGACCCCCGGCCTCGCATCCTGGCTCACGCCAGCATCACCCTGATGCGCGCAGCGGTCGCGAACTGGCTGGCCGACCGGTCGCTGCGTACCCCTGTCGAGCTGGCCGAGGAGGCCTTCGACCGCGGTCGACCCGCGCTCGAGGCCATCCTCGAGCTGCCCACGGGCCAGTCGCACGTCAGCGCTGCCTGAGCATCGGCTGGTGCCTGCGTGCACCACCACCCCGGTGCGCGCGCGCACCATCTCGGTGACAACGGTGAATCCGCGATCGGCGGGACGGCGCGGGGCGGCCGTGTGAAGATGCTCCCATGAGCGACGGACAGACCAGACAGCAGTGGGACTTGCGCGTCCCGGAACCCGGTGATCTCCTGGCCTGGATGGCGCCGACCTTCATCGCCTTCGGTGAGGCCACCACCGGCCCCGACGTCGAGGACTGGGCCAAGCTCGTCGAGCCCGAGCGCTGGCTGGGGGCCTTCGAGAGCCCCGACGCGCAGGAACCGGTCGGTGCCGCCGCCGCGCTGAGCCGGCGGCTGACGGTGCCCGGCGGAGAGGTCGCGGCCGCGGCCGTCACGGCGGTCGGCGTGCGGCCCGACCATCGGCGACGTGGCTGCCTCAGTGCGCTCATGCGCCGCCAGCTCGACGACATCCGGGCAGCCGGCGAGCCGGTCGCCATCCTGTGGGCCTCCGAGGGCGCCATCTACCAGCGCTTCGGCTACGGCCTGGCCACCTTCGACGGCAGCATCGAGGCGGTCAGCGCGCGCGCTGGGTTCACGCGCCAGCCATCGCCCGAGGGTCGCGTGCGGATGGTCACCGAGGCGGAGTCCCGCCGCCTCTTCGCCACGGTCTACGACAGCATGCGGCTGTCCACGCCCGGAGCCATCGACCGGCCCGAGGACTGGTGGAACATCGGCATCCTGGCCGACCCCGAGCACAGCCGCCA
>JBFLKP010000065.1:0-4519 GCA_040883225.1 Candidatus Limnocylindrales bacterium
CGCGCTGCGCTATTGAAGGCAGATCTTGCCGTGAACGGCAAGGATGCGCGGAAGCTCTGCGCGACAAGTCGCTAGACACTGAGAGTGCGGTCCCTACGCCCAGCTGTCAGGACCGCCGTCGGGCCGACCGAGCCGCACGGCGTGCAGGAGATGGCGCGCTGCCTGGGCGAGCTGAGAAAGGGCCGCTGGCCGGAGTAGCGCCGGAACGCAGGGCCAAATGCGACCGTGGCTCGGCACAAGAAGAGGCCCGCCCCTCGCGGGGACGGGCCTTCGGCGACTGCTTGTACGTAGCTCACGGCTTGTGGGTGCACGTGACGCTCCACACGCCATCGATGGTGGAGCTGGAGTCCCCCCACGTCAACTCGTGGACCCCGGCGGGTGCGCCGGGCGTGAAGTACACCGAGTCTCGAAGATCGCAGCGCACGCCCCAACTCACACCCCAGCCATCGGTGTATTGATACCAACCACCGACATACTCGTCCGCGGGACAGTTGGCGGAGCGGTCGAGCTCGAGCCTGGGCCACTCGTCCCCGGTGAACCATGCCTTGACCGACTGCTCGGCGTAGACACCGTCGTACTTCGGCTTGCTCAGCTCGGTACAGGCATCCGGGAACTGCGCGACGTATGACACGCACTGGCCCTGGCTCTCGAAGGCATTGCCTTTGGTGTCGACGAGCTGCTGCCAGGCTCCGTTCTTGCAGGCGGCCTTGGCTGGGTCCTCCTTCGCCATCGCGATGCCCGATGTCAACCCGACCATCAGACCACCGACGAGCATGGCGATAACGATTCGCTTCTTCATGCGGCTTCCCCCTTCGCCGGGGTCGCGCCGGAGGTGGCTCACTTGGTCGCACGACACGGCCCTCAACATCAGATTCTCCTGCCAGCGACAAGGCCCGCGTTCGGACCTGCCACGCCGGTGGCGTTCTCTTGCCCGTCTGCCCGTAACGTCGTAGCTTGCCTGTGCGCCTGGCGTAGGCCGTCAGGTCGTAGGCACTTCGTATTGACGGACGCCCAAGCTGACACACCCCGCCCGTTACGCTGCGCCAATGACCGCCGACCTCGAGGTCGCCTGAGCCGCCATCCACGGGAACACGCCCGATGGCTGGTACGTTGGCCGGGCGATGGAGCACCCTCAGCGCAACGAGTGGTCCATGCGCGCCTTAGGCCCCTCCGAGACGCCCATCGTCGGGAAGCGGTCGCGCAAGTGGACCGCCGTCGGTCAGCCGAGATGGCGCCAGAGGGCTGGGCTACTCGACCGGGGCCGGCTCACCCTCGTAGATGATGGCCTCGACGGAGGCGTCCTCGCCGTCGAAGCTGGCACGGTAGGAGTAGGTCAGTCCCTCGTATGCGCCCGAGCCCGAGAGGACGCCGAAGGCGGTGTAGCCGTCGACCCCCTCCGCGACGGGATAGTGCATGCCCCGGACGGTCCCATCCCAGGAGCCGTCATCGTTCTCGATGTGGCCGGTGCCCCACATGCGACCGACGCCCGTCGTCGGGTCGATGTCCATGTGGAAGGGGTCGACCGCGTAGGGCCCCTCGGTTCGCGGATCGCCCGCCTCCGAGATGAACTCCAGTCTGCCGTCGCGAATCTCGAGCACGCCCGTTTCCGGGTTCATCACCGGGACGGGCAGCTCCGGCGGCAGCTCCTCGAACGTGCCCGTGAAGTAGACGGCAGGATCGCCCGCTGGCATCGCCTCATCCTCCTGGGCCGCCACGGCGGTGGCGGCGACGAGGAGCAAGGCCAAGGTCGCGATGGCTACACCGATCGTCTTCATCGGTATCCCCCTTCTCGTAGGCGGGCCGGGTTCGCCAGTGGCTTGGCGCGGTCCAAGGGCGGCCATGGTCGACGGGCCGCGCGTCATCGCCTCCCGCTACTGTTATGGATGCATCGATCCGTGCTTTCGTTCCACCTTTCTCGCCACGGGGTCGCCGTCGGCCCGCATACGCTCTGGGTAGTGCTCCCGGTCGTCGACTCGAGGACGAGCCGCAGGCCCTCCACGTCACTCGCGAGCTCGGCCACCGAGACCGAGTACGAGGCCACCTGCGAGGCGCTGATCGGCGAGCGTCGCTCTGGCTCGAGGAGCAGAGCCTCCGCTGGGACCTGTCAGCCGACGCCGAGCCCGACCGACTTACGACCCAGCGAGCGGTTCCAGGCCACCCGTGACGGGGGCATGTAGAGGTAGGGCAGGCTTCCATCGTGTCCCTGCCCGCCGGCACGGACGTAGACCCATTCGGGCCTGCCGGGTGTCAGCACGACCTCGGGTGGTTGACCCGATTCCAGTGCCGCCACGACGGTCGCCTCCCGATCGCGCGGCCCACCGACGAACCGCGCGACATAGGTACGACGTTCCGCTGCCATTCGAGCCTCCTTGGTGTTCCAGGACCTTGGTCGGCCGGGTCCTGGCTCGAACGTACCAAGGCGCGAGTGCACCTCAACCCACTTCACCGCCCGAAGTGCGGCATCGCCGATGCGACGGACCGGCGGATGGGTCGACCGTCGGGGGACGTGGCCGCGAACGTCGCTGCTTGTCGGAGACCCGGCGGAGAGGCGCTCTCAGGTGCGTCACGCGGCGTATGACTTCGTTGAGGGCCCGCCTCGTGGCAGCCTGATACCCGGCTGTCACCTGAGCGAGGACCGTGAGGGTGGAATACGAAGACACTCTCCCGCGCGGCACGATGGTGGCGGACGGCCTCAACCATGTCGCGACAGCCCACGACCGCCCCGTCGTCGCGCGCCCTGACCCGGTAGCGCTCGCCCATCGTCGTCTCGAGCACCAGCCGCAGGCCTTCCGCGTCGCTGGCTCGTCCGGGGCCAGACACAAGAGAAGGCGCGTCCCTCGAAGGGACGGGCCGACAGGGTTGAATGCTCTTCCTGGTGACGTCGGTCTCGGTCGTCGCCGGCGGCGAACGCCCTGCCCCGACTCGAGGTCACGGACCTGACATCCCGGCGTGGTCGCCACGACATCTCCGCTTCGTCACCACGAGACATCGCCCCGATAGCGTCGTGGGCGTTGGTTCAAAGGGCCCGGCCAACGACACCGACGATGCAGAGGAGATAGACATGCGCAGGAACCCACTCATCTTGATGCTGCTTTCGGCAGCGCTCCTGCTCCTGCCCGGCGCCGCAGCGGCGGCGGGCAATGGCGCCGGTGGCGTCAGCGGCCCGGCGTTCTACGTCGACGGGGAGCTCTACCGTACGGTCGGCACACCCACGGACTTCAGCGGCACCGGTGCCCCGGGCCATAGCTTCGACACGATCTACGCCATCGCCGACCAGCCGAACGTCGCGACCGCCGCGCCCGGCGACCGCGACTACAACGGTGGACGCTGGATGGTGCACGCGCTCGCGTTCACGGACTATGAGGCCGCGGTTCGAGCGGTCGACGCCAACGCCAGCGGCGACATCGACTCATATGCAGAGGTCCACGCGGCCCTCGCCGGCGGTCATGCGACCGACCTGGGCGTCGTGCGCTCCTTCGAGTGCCCCGTCATCAAGGTCCCGCGGGGCCGCTGATCCGGGCCTGCCAGTAACACCTCAGGACCCCGCTGCCGGGACTCGAGCCCGGTGGCGGGGTCCTTCCCGATGGCATCCCGCGCCTACCGAGGCTCAGCACGCACACCGTCCGAGCCTCGTGCGGCGACGCGACCCGCCCCAAAGCAGCTACTCGGCCGCCGCCACAGCCTCGGGGATGACATCGCGGCCGCTGACGAGACAGATGGACCCGCGTGGTCCCCCGTCTCCAAGGGCCGGGTTCGCCAGTGGCTCGGCACGGACCAGGCGGCCATGGTCGACGGGCCGCGCGTCATCGCCTCCCGCTAAGGAGATCCTCTCGCGGACGTCCACCCATCGGGGGTGCCTGACATGGTTCCGAACGCCGATCCCCGGACCATGTCAGAGCCGCAGGCAGCCGAGGCGGCACGATGGGTTACGCAGGCAGTGGTGTGAGCGGGCCCCCATAGATGAAGCCCTCAGCCTCGAGGCACTCGACGCAGCCAGGGTCATCGGTACGCAACAGAAGCACGGCGGACAGGCCGTCATGGGCCCCTTGACCCGACAGGAGCACTATGCCCAGTCCACTCCCGTCGGCCAGAGCGAGCGCGTCCTGCGTGCCAGTCCAGGAGCCATCCACCCCTCGAGCTGGATGAGCCCGCGGATGACCTGCCCAGGGGCATCACGCCCGCTCGCCAGTGGTCGGGTTGAGCGTTCCTGCTGCTAGTCGTGCTTCGGCTGCGCCGATCCCGGCTTGGCGAGGTTGGGCTTGGGCTTCGCTTCGCTGGGCTCGGGCTTCGGCTTGGGCTTCTCCTCGGTCGGCTGGGGCTTCGCCTCGGTGGGCTCGAGGGGCTTCGTCACGCCGGGCTTGGGCTTGGGCTTCGCCTCGGTGGGCTGAGGCTTCGGTTTCGGCTTCGCTTCAGTGGGCTGGGGCTTCGGCTTGAGCTTCGTATCGGTTGGGTCGGGCTTCGCCTCAGTGGGCTGGGGCTTCGCCTCGGGCGGCTGGGGCCCAGGCTCAGACGATACGTC
>JBFLKP010000297.1:0-3439 GCA_040883225.1 Candidatus Limnocylindrales bacterium
GGCGGCGGCCGACCAGCGACAGGCCGTCCTCAACGAGGCCCGTCGCGAGGCCAATGAGATCGTGCAGCGCGCCCAGAAGGTCGCTGACGAGACCCGCGAGAAGGGCGTCGCCGACACCCAGGCGGAGATCGACCGCATGCGCGAGCGCGCGGTCTCCGAGATCGACGCCGAACGGATGCGCGCCCTCGCCGACGTTCGGAACCAGGTGGCCGAGCTGGCGCTCGCCGCGGCCGGGGCGGTCGTCGGTGAGACCATGAACCGCGAACGCGAGAAGCGTCTCGTGGACGAGTTCCTGACGCAGGTCTCGGCCGAGGCTCCCGCGGGAGACGACCGCAACTGATGGGCCACCCATGGCGCTAGCCCGCAGCACGGCCAGACGATACGCCGAGGCCGCCTTCGAGATCGCCCAGCGCGATGACTCGATGGAGGCCTGGCTGGCCGCGCTCGAGATCGCCCAGGAGCGCCTCCTGGACCCCGAGGTCACGCGCTTCCTGTCGAACCCGTCTGTGCCGACGGCCGCTCGCGTCGAGGTGCTCGGGCGCATCGTGGGCGACGACGTGAGTGGTGCACAGCGCAGCCTGCTTTCGCTGATGGTCCGCCGCGGCCGGTTCGAGCAGCTGCCCGCGGTGATCCGGGAGTTCCGGCGCCTGTACCGCCTGCGAGAGGGCATCGTGGAGGCCACGGTGACCTCTGCCACCAGCCTCGAGGGCCCGGAGGTCAAGGCGTTGCAGGCTCGCCTTGAGACCATGACCGGAAAGCGCGTCGAGCTCTCGCAGCAGATCGACCCCGATCTCCTCGGCGGCGTACAGGTACGGGTCGGCGACCAGCTCATCGACGGCTCCGTCGCCGGTCGCCTCGAACGACTTCGCAACGACTTCACGAACATGGCGATCTGACGCCGAGGCCCAAGAGGAACACGCATGGCAATCCGCTCCGACGACATCACCCAGATCATCAAGGCCGCCATCGACGAGTTCGACGCGGGCGCCGAGACGCGTTCGGTCGGCACCGTCGTGGAGGTCGGTGATGGCATCGCCCGCATCTACGGCCTCGAGGACGCCCTGGCCAGCGAGCTGCTCGAGTTCCCCGGTGGGGTCAAGGGCATGGCCCTCAACCTCGAGGAGGAGACCGTCGGCGCCGTGATCCTTGGTGACTACACCCAGATCAAGGAGGGCGACACGGTCAAGACCACGGGCACGGTGGTCGAGGTGCCGGTGGGTCCTGAGCTCATCGGCCGCGTGGTCGACGTGCTCGGAAACCCCATCGACGACAAGGGCCCCATCAAGGCCACGGCCACCCGCCCCGTCGAGCGCGTCGCACCCGGCGTCATCACGCGCAAGTCGGTCGACACTCCGCTGCAGACGGGCATCAAGGCCATCGACGCGCTGATCCCCATCGGGCGCGGCCAGCGAGAGCTCATCATCGGCGACCGCCAGACGGGCAAGACCACGGTGGCCATCGACACCATCATCAACCAGAAGGGCAAGGGCGTCGTCTGCATCTACGTGGCTATCGGCCAGAAGCTCTCGACCGTGGCCCAGACCGTGGCCGTGCTCGAGCGCGAGGGGGCCATGGACCACACCATCGTGGTCGTGGCCGGTGCCGAGGACCCAGCGCCGCTGCAGTACCTGGCGCCCTACAGCGGCGTGGCCATGGGTGAGTTCGTGATGGAGGAGGGGGTCGAGATCGCCGGGGAATCGGTCAAGGACGCGCTCTGCGTCTACGACGACCTGACCAAGCACGCCTGGGCCTATCGCGAGATGTCCCTGCTGCTGCGTCGCCCGCCCGGTCGCGAGGCCTATCCCGGCGACGTCTTCTACCTCCACAGCCGACTCCTCGAGCGTGCAGCCCGCCTCAACGAGGACAACGGCGGTGGCTCGCTGACGGCGCTGCCCATCATCGAGACGCAGGCCAACGACGTCTCGGCCTACATCCCCACCAACGTCATCTCCATCACCGACGGCCAGATGTTCCTCGAGTCGGACCTTTTCAACGCCGGCCAGCGGCCCGCGCTGAACGTGGGCATCTCCGTCTCGCGCGTCGGTTCGGCGGCCCAGAACAAGGCCATGCGCAAGGTCGCCGGTCCGCTCAAGCTGGACCTGGCCCAGTTCCGTGAGCTGGCCGCCTTCGCGCAGTTCGCCTCGGACTTGGACAAGGCCACACGCGATCAGCTGAACCGCGGCGAGCGCATCTCGGAGGTCATCAAGCAGCCGCAGTTCAGCCCGCTGCCGGTCGAGCGCCAGACGGCCATCCTGTGGGTCGTCACCAACGGCTACCTCGACGACATCGAGATCTCGCAGGTCGACGCCTTCGAGGACCAGTTCTATCGCTTCCTCGACGCCGAGCACAGCGAGCTCATGAGCCAGCTGGCCTCCGGCGAGTGGGACGACGACATCATCGAGTCGCTCCGCTCCGCGGCGGACGAATTCAAGCAGAGCTTCACGGCCTAAGAGGGAACGTGCCAAGTCAGCGTGAGATCCGGCGCCGCATCGGGTCTGTCGGAAACATCAAGCAGATCACCCGCGCGATGCAGTTCGTGGCCGCCTCGAAGCTTCGGCGCGCGCAGGAGGCCACGCTGGCGTCGCGTCCCTACAGCGACAAGCTCGACGAGGCCCTCGCCGATGTCGCTGCCGTGCTCGACCCGGAGGCCCATCCGCTGCTGGCCGAGGAACGCGAGGGCAAGCGCCTCATCGTCCTCTTCACCAGCGACCGCGGCATGGCCGGCTCGCTCAACACCAACACCATCCGCTTCGCGGCCCAGGAGATCGCCCGCTCCACCGACGAGCTCGAGGTCGTGACCGTCGGACGCAAGGGCACCGCCGCCATGCGCCGCGGGCACGTGCCGCTGGCCGCGTCGTTCGACGGGTTCGGCGACAAACCCTCGTTCAGCGACATCCTGCCGCTGGCCCGCCTCATCAGCGATGACTTCCTCGCCGACACCTACGCCAAGGTGCATCTGCTCTACCCGGCCTTCGTCTCCACTCTCGTGCAGCGTCCCGAGATGAAGCGCCTCCTGCCGGTCAAGCCCAACCCCGACGCCGACGAGGGCATCCCCGGCCACCAGTTCATCTTCGAGCCCAACCCCGCCCGGGTCCTCGAGCAGCTCATGCCGCGCTACGTGGCCACCCGCCTCTTCCAGGCGGTGCTGGAGCTGACAGCGAGCGAGCAGTCCTCACGCATGGTGGCGATGCGCAACGCCACCGACAACGCGCAGGAGCTCATCGACGACCTGACCCTCACCTACAACAAGGTGCGCCAGGCCGGCATCACGAACGAGATGATCGAGATCGCCACCGGCGCCAGCAACGTCTAGCACCACGGAGGAACCAGCCCACATGGCGGCAGAAACCACCACCAAGCCCGAGCAGTCCGCAGGTGCGGTCGGGCGCGTCATCGCCATCACCGGGCCCGTCGTGGACGTGGAGTTCCCGGCCGGGCA
>JBFLKP010000298.1:0-6429 GCA_040883225.1 Candidatus Limnocylindrales bacterium
CAGATCTGCGTGCGTGTCGTCGTCGAGCGTGTCGGGTCGGTCCGAGCCGCAGGTGACACACGTGATGGCTCGTACTGGTGTCGCGAAACCTTCTGCCAGTCCGACGCCGAGGGGCAGTATGCTGACGACATGGACGCATCCCGATGTCTCGAGTGTCGGCCAGTGCGAATGTGGTGCCGATGAGCGAGCGTGTCGAGCCCAAGCGCGAGCCCGATCTGAGCATCTGCGTCCCGACGTATCGACGGCCCATGCTCATGGAGCGGGCCGTCAGCTCGGCCATGGCCGACGATGCGGCGGTGGCCCCGCGCGTCGAGATCCTCGTGTCCGACAACTCACCCGAGGAGAGCGAGGGTGCGGCGCGCGCGTTGCTCCGGGAATGGCCGGGTCCTGCGACCTACATCGCCAACGAGACCGACATCGGACTCATCGGCAACCTCAACCAGTGCCGTTCGCGGGCGGCCGGCCGCTGGGTCCTCATCCTCCACGACGACGACTACCTGCAACCCGGCGGTGTCGACGCCATCCTCGAGGCCATCGACTCCGCGGAGCCGTCCGACCACGTGCTGCTGTTCGGCACGTCGGTCGTCGACGAGCACGGCCACATCCTACGTCAGCAGCTCCACCCGAGCGACCGGCGTCTGCCGCCCAGCCAGGCGCTCCGTCGGGTCCTGACCGACTCGTCGTACGTGCGTTTCCCCGCGGTCGTCGTGCGGCGCAGCGCGTATGAGGATGTCGGGCCGTTCTCAGCGGAGGCCGCGCAGGCGACCGACTTCGACATGTGGATCCGGCTCTTCGCGGCCCACGGCGTGCGTCTCGTACCTCGCGCGGTGAGCGCCTATACCGTCCACCCCGGGGCGCTCACAAGCGGCATGTTCACGGGCGAGTACGTGGGCATCCTCGCCGGCTGCTTCCAGACGGCCCTCGATACGGGCGTGCTTGAGCCCGAAATCGTGCGTCGCTCACAGCGGGATTGGTTCCACCAGTTCCTGCTGGCTGGGGCCTATCGTTCGATCAGGCAAGGTGACACCGCTGCGGCCCGCCGCGTCCTGAAGCTGTTCGACGTGCCAACCATCCGCGCGCTCGGTCGGTCACGCCACTGGCTTCTCATCCGGGCAGCGATCTCGATCACCGCGCTCCTGCCGTCGCCGGTGGCCAGGACCCTGGCTCGGGTCGTCTACCCCTTCGATCGCGAAGTGCGCAGCTGGGTGCTCGATCCGGAGCGTGCCTGACACCCCAGCCCGGGACGCGGGATCGCCGGGGCTGGCGTAACGAGGCCGGGAGCGTGTATGTTTGCGCGCAGAGAAGCTCGCGCATCCCACGTCTCAGCGCGTCTTGGAACGACCCGAGCCCTGTCGACGTAGCGCCTGTGGCGCGAACCTTCGGCCCTGTCACAGCCGCCCGTTTGACTCAGCAGCCCGAGGAGATCCGTATGCGCGTCCTGGTCACCGGCCATCTTGGCTATATCGGTACGGTGCTCGTGCCCATATTCGAGGCCGCCGGCCATGACATCGTCGGTCTCGACACGGACCTCTACCGTGACTGCACCTTCGGTGACCCCGCAGGGCTCCCGGCGGTTCCCTCGCTGGGCCGGGATCTTCGGGACGTGACCGCCACGGACCTCGAAGGCATCGAGGCAGTGGTCCACCTCGCCGCCCTCTCGAACGACCCCCTGGGCGACTACGACGCCGAGCTGACCTACGCCATGAACCACCACGCAGCGGTCGGCCTCGCACGGGCCGCGCGGGACGCCGGCGCTTCACGCTTCCTCTTCTCCTCCTCGTGCAGCCTCTACGGCTCGGCCGACGGGGAGCTCGTCGACGAGTCCTCGCCGCTGCGGCCGGTCACACCCTATGGGGCGTCCAAGGCGCGTGTCGAACACGACCTCGCGGACCTCGTGGCGGACGACTTCGTGGTCGTCTCCCTGCGCAACGCCACGGCCTACGGCGTGTCGCCGAGGCTGCGCTGCGACGTGGTCCTCAACAACCTCGTCGCGTGGGGCCACGCCACGGGCCACGTGCGGCTCAAGAGCGACGGATCGCCATGGCGGCCGCTCGTCCACGTCCGTGACATCTCCCGGGCCTTCTTGCTGGCCCTTGAGGCACCGGCCGCGCTCGTCAACGGGCGCTCCTTCAACATCGGCTCGACCTCGGCCAACCACCAGGTGCGCGAGCTGGCGGAAGTCGCCGCCGGCGTGGTGCCCGATTGCGACGTCGAGCTGGCTGCCGGTGCCGGTCCCGACAAGCGCGACTACCGCGTGGACTGCGACGCCTTCTCGCGAACGGTCGGCTTCGAGCCCGAGTGGGACATCCACCGGGGTGCGGCCGAGCTGCTCGAGGCGTATCGGGCCGCCGGCCTCACCCTCGCCGACATCGAGGGTCCCCGCTACCAGCGCGTCTCGCAGGTCCAGCTGCTGCTGCGAATGGGTCGGATCGGGCCGGACCTCCGGCGCCTCGAGGAGGTCTCGGTGCCACACGGACACGCCGGAAGCCACGGGAGCAACGGCGGCAACGGCGCGGCTCCGCGGCGAGGCGCGGCCTCGAGCCGCCGAGCCGCGGAGCTCGTCGATGCTACGTGACGCCGACGCCCTGGAGTCCGAGTCGCTTCTCGAAGCGGACGTCTGCATCGTCGGGGCCGGCGTCGCCGGCATCACCGTCGCGCGCGAGCTCATGGGGCGGGCAGGGCGCGTCCTCCTCGTAGAAGGCGGGGGCCTCGAGTTCACGCGCTCGGTCCGTCGCCTGCCGACCGTGCTTCGACGGCACACCCGTGGTGAGCAGGCCCTGGCCCGTGGCATCAATGCGGGCTACCCCTACTACCCCTTGCGCTTCACCCGTGCCCGAGCCCTGGGTGGTTCGTCGCGAGCCTGGCACGGCCATCGGGGCGTCCACGTGCACCCGCTCGACGCCATCGACATGGAGCCTCGCGAGGGCCTGCCCCATCACGGCTGGCCGTTCGACCGCGCCCACCTTGACCCGTACTACGAGCGCGCCCACGAAGTGCTGGGGCTGGGCCCGTACGCGTACGACGCGGCCCATTGGGAGGCGCAGGGGCTGGGGCATCCGCTGCCCCTCGACCCCGCCGTCGTCGGGTCCGTGGTCTTCCAGTACGGGCGCGAGAGCCGCTTCGATCGGTTCGCTGACGAACTGGAGCGGGCCGACGACGTGGAGGTCGTGCTGCACGGCATCGCCACGCGCATCGTCGACGACGGCGCTCGCGCCCAGCGGATCGAGTGCGCCACGCTGGGCGGCCGACGCTTCGGCGTCAAGGCCAAGGTCTTCGTCATCGCGACTGGAGCCATCGAGGCCGCTCGCCTGCTGCTGCTCTCGACGGTGACCCAGCCGACCGGCATCGGCAACGGACACGACCTCGTGGGCCGCTACTTCATGGAGCACCCGGATCTCACGGTCGGCCTGCTCGAGCCCGACGCCGCACTGACCGCGGAAGCATTCCGCCTCTACGAGATCCAGGACGCCACGGATGGCGTCGCGGTCAGCGCCATGTTCCGCCTGTCGGACGAGGTGATGCGTCGGGAGGGACTGCTCGATGCCGTGCTCCGCCTGCGAGGCACCTACCCCACCGAGCGGTCTGCGGCGGTGCGTTCGGCACAGGTCGTCCGTCGGGCCGCGCATCACTTCGTGCCCGTACCGGGCCTCCCGCGGCACCTCCTGCGCACGCTTACCGGCGTACCGTCCATGTGGCGGCACTATCGGGCCTACCGCTCGACACAGGCCCCGAGCGTGTACAGCGTCGATGTCATGGCGGAGCAGGCGCCGTCGGCAAACTCGCGCATCAGGCTGGGGCGACGCCGCGACCGCCTCGGCATGCCCCTCACCGTGCTCGACTGGCAGCTGGCGGAGCTCGACATCGACTCCGTCCGACGGACGGCTGAGATCTTCGCGGACAGTGTCCGCGAGGCCGGTCTGGGGCGGGTGGTCAGGACCATGGAGTCGAGCGCGCCCCCACCGGCGATCTTCGGCAACTGGCATCATCTGGGCACCACCCGGATGCACCCGGAGCCATCCCGGGGAGTGGTCGACGAAGACAGCCGCGTGCACGGCATGGAGAACCTGTTCGTCGCGGGAGGCTCGGTCTTCCCCACCGGCGGCTACGCCAACCCGGCGCTCACGATCACCGCCCTCTCGCTGCGGCTCGCCGACCACATTCGCGGAGGCGCTCCGGCCTGACCCCGGCTGGGGGCATGTGGCCTCGCCAGCTCAGGCCGCGGCCGCCTGCCCGGAGAGCAGCTCATCGAGCCAGGTATCGCCGGCGAAGTGGAGGTATTGCTCAGCGCGCAGGCGGTCGGCCAGGCGGCCGGCCGGAAGACGCACATCGTCGTACGTCAGGACCGTGTCCTGTGGGACGTCGCGCACGAGCACGCAGCCCTCCACGAGACCCTCGGGCAGGTAGCGCTGCGTGCGCATCTCGTCGGTGTTCACGGCTTCGCCGTAGGTCGTATAGCCACCGTACGCGTCGAGCGTCTCGCCGGCCTTGAGGTCGCGCTTGGCACAGGCACAGACCTCGACCACCGGGCCGGCCAGCGGTGGCGCGACCTCATCACGCAGCAAGGCCACGCGGGCGATCGCGTTGGGAACCTCGAAGTGCACGAGGTGATACGGCACCGTCAGCGCGTACAGCGGCCCCGAACCCAGCTTGTAGAGGTCGAGGTAGTGGCGCTGCTTGGGGTCGGGATGCTCGGCGAGGACGAAGATCTTGACTCCGGCGGGACCCACCGTGTAGTCGACGACGCCTCCCAGCTGACGCAGCTGCTCGAGGTCGTAGAGGCTCGCGATCTCGGACAGCTCGGCGGGCGTCGAGCCCCCACGGCTCATGCCCCGCTGGAGGACACCGAAGCCCGTGGCGTTGGCCACGATGGCCTGCTCGAAGCTGATCTTCGTACCGTCCGCGAAGCTCGTGACCATGTACGGGTTCTCGCCCCACTTCCTGGCGAAGCCCTCCTGCGTCGTGGGGTTGCGGTAGCGGTCCTGTAGCCCCTTGACGTTGCCCACCACGCGCGGGATGAGACCAAGGCCACGTGCCCAGCGGATGAGGTTCATCTGGACGCCGGGCTCGTCGCCCTCGACAGCGGACATGATCACGCCGGCCTCGCGGGCCTTGACGGCCAGCAAGGGACCGATGGTGGCGTCGAGCTCCGCGTTCATGAGCACCACGTCGGTGCCATGGGCGAACGCCTCGAGCGCCAGCCGCGCGCCGAAGTCGACGGCCCCGGTGGCGTCGACGAGGATGTCGACCTGGCCCGACCGAGCCAGCAGCATCTCGTCATCGGTCACGGCTGGCCTACCGGCTGCGATGGCCGCCTCGAGGGCCTGCTGGCTTGCCACTCGCTCGACGGTCTCGAGCCCGGCGTAGGCGTAGGCGGCCTCGGCCCGCTCCGGTCGGCGGTTCGAGATCGCGACCAGGCGCATGCCTGTGACCGAGTTGACGATCTGGTTGGCGAGGGCCTGCCCCATGAAACCGGCCCCGACCATGGCCACACGGACGGGGTTGCCCGCCTGCTCGCGCTCGGCGAGCAGGCGATCCACGATGATCACGCTCCCACCTCCCTCGTCATCCGCGCGACGAGCTCAGGCTCCCATGCATCGAGCTGGCGCCAGGCCGTGTCCTTGTCGCTGAGCTCGGACACCGGCAGGGGCCACTCGATACCGAGCCGGGGGTCGTCGTAGCGCAGCCCGCTCTCGTGCTGCGGGGCGTAGAACTGGTCGATCATGTAGGTCGTCTCACTCCCATCCTCGAGGGCCTGGTAACCGTGGGCGAAGCGCTGTGGCACGTAGATGCCCCGGCCGTTGTCTGCGCTCAGCTCCACCTTGGTGTGGCGCAGGTACGTCGCTGACTCGGGGCGCAGATCGACGATGACGTCGAGCACCGCCCCCCGCGTGCAGCGCACGTACTTCGACTCGGCCGCCGGCGGAAGCTGGAAATGGAGGCCGCGCAGGGTGCCACGCACCCGGTTGAAGCTGATGTTGGCCTGCGCCACCAGCGGCTCGAGCCCGTACTCCCGGAACTCGTCCTGGCAGAACATGCGCGCGAACCAGCCCCGGTCGTCGCTACGGCGATCGAGGTCGATGATGTACGCGCCCGCCAGCTCGGTCTCGGTGAAGATCATCGTTCAGCCGCTCGCACGATCGGTCGGTCGGGACCCGGCTGTCGTTCCCACAGCTGCCAGGGGGCCTTGCCCGCGCGCAGCGACTGCTCGAACCACTGCTGGTCCTTGAACGTGTCCATCGCTCGCCAGAAGCCACGGTAGCGATAGGCCATCAACCGACGCTCCTCGATGAGGCCGGCGAACGAGTCGGTCAGCTCCTCTCCAGGGCGCAGGTAGCGGAAGACCTCCGGGCGCAGGACGAAAAAGCCCGCGTTGATCCAGACGTCGGACTCGGAGAGGGGCTCGATGGCGGTACAGCGGTCGTCGTCGCC
>JBFLKP010000066.1:0-24248 GCA_040883225.1 Candidatus Limnocylindrales bacterium
TCATCGGTGCGACCGCCGTCGGCGGCATCGCGCTCGGCTGGCTCCGCACCCGCTTCGGATTCCGCGTCGTCCGCGGGCGGGCCACGGTCGGCGGCGTCGTGGTCGCGGCAGCCCTGGCCACGGGCTTGGCCGCGTCGGTCGTGGTCGCTGACGTGCTGCTGGGCTACCCGCAGGGCATGAACGTGCCGCTACCGGAGGCCCTGGCCTTCTACCCGGCGGTCGGCTACGTCGCGGAGCTGCTGTTCCACGTGTTGCCGCTAGCGGTCGTGCTGGCGGTCCTGCTGCCTGCCCGTACCCGACTCGGCAAGGAACCCATGGCCTGGCTAGCGATCGCGCTGGTGGCTGCGCTCGAGCCGACCTTCCACGTGCTGTCCGACGGCGACCTGCTCTCGCCCCTCGCGGGCTATACCTGGATCCACGTCTACGTGTTCTCGCTGCTGCAACTCGCCCTCTTCCGTCGCTACGACTTCGTCTCGATGGTGGCGATGCGGCTCGTCTACTACGGCTACTGGCACGTCCTGTGGGGAACGCTGCGCCTGGACGTCCTGTTCTGAGCGTAGGCGGCCCCAGGCACTTGACAAAGCTAATGCCATTAGCCAACATCTGCAGACGTAGCTAATGCCATTAGCCAACCAACGAAGCGAGGTCGCCTGATGGGACAGAACACCACGGATTGCTCCGGGCGGGCCACGACCCGATTCCTCGACCGGCCAGGCGGTCGGATCGCCTACGACGTGACCGGCGCCGGTCCGCTCGTCGTAGCCGTGCCCGGGATGGGCGACCTGCGCTCGGCCTACCGTGCGCTCATCCCGGACGTGGCGGCCGCCGGCTATCGCGTGGCCACGATGGACCTGCGCGGGCACGGTGAAAGTGACACGACCTTCGATGCGTTCGACGGCGCGACGGCAAGCTCGGACATCGTCGCTCTCGTCGAGAGGTTGGACGATGGCCCGGCCGTGGTCATCGGCAACTCCATGACCGGCGGCTCGGCGGTGGCGGCTGCCGCAGATCGGCCGGACCTCGTGGCCGGGCTGGTGCTGACCGGTCCCTTCGTGCGGGACCCGTCCACGGGGCGGCTGGCGGAGCTCGGCTTCCGCCTGGCGCTGCTGAAGCCGTGGGGACCGCGCGCCTGGAACGCGTGGTATGCACGGCTCTTCACCGGCCGACGACCCGAGGATCTCGAGGCGCATCGCGCGCGCATCCGCGAGAGCCTCGCTGGGCCCGGTCGCTGGGACGCCTTTGTCAGCACGACCCGTACGAGCCACGCCTACGCCGAGGCCCGCCTCGACGACGTGACCGCACCGGCGCTCGTGGTGATGGGTGAACGTGACCCGGACTTCGGCGACCCTGCGGCCGAGGCCGACTTCGTCGCGACGCGCCTCGATGGGCGTGTCCTGATGGTCCCGAACGCAGGACACTACCCGCACGCCGAGTATCCCGAGGTGGTGACGCCCGAGATCCTGCGCTTCCTCGCCGAGGAGGCGCGGTGGAACAAGGCGGACAGGGGCAGCGCCGACGCGACCCCCGATGCCTAGGGCCGGGCTCAGCACGGACATCGTCGTTCACGAGGCGGCCGACCTGGCCGATGAGATCGGCTACGACGCGCTGACGCTGACGGCCCTGGCCACACGGCTGAACGTCGCGGTGCCGAGCCTCTACAAACACGTCGGCGGCCTCGATGCCCTGCGCCGCCAAGTGGCGCTCCTGGCCGTGGAGGAGCTCGGCTCGGCCATGCGTGCCGCAGGCGGTGAGCGTCGGGCCGCACGAGACGACCTGCGCGCTCTGGCCGCGGCCTACCGTCGCTACGCGCTCGAGCATCCGGGTCGCTACGCGGCCACGGTCCGCGCCGCACCAGCCGGCGATGTCGAGCTGCTGGCGGCCAGCGACGCTGCGGTCGGAGTCGTCCTCGACGCCCTCGGGACCTACGGCCTGGCCGGTGACGACCTCGTGCACGCGGCCCGAAGCCTCCGAGCAGCGCTCCATGGGTTCGCCTCGCTCGAGTCGGCCGGCGGCTTCGGCCTGCCGCAGGATGTCGAGCGATCGTTCGAGTGGATGGTGGAGGCTTTCGAGGGCGGACTGCTCGCGCGGTGACCAGCAGCTCCAAGCTGCTGGAGGCCCCGTGACGTCACTCGCCGTCCGAGCTCGCCCCCTCGGTAGCGGGGCTCTTGACGAAGCTGTCGGTGACCGGACGGAACGCGCTACGGAAACTGCCGTCATCGATGCTTGCCAGCACCTGCACGGGTCCGTCTGGTGATGCCACCCAGTGGACCTCGACTTCGATCTGATAGCGGACGCCATCGGCGCCCCGGAACTCGTAGACCTCGATGTCCCCGACGAGCCCCGCCAGCTCGCTGTACGTGCGTGCCGCGAGACGGGTCGTCTCCGCCCTCAGGATCCGAGTCGCCGCTGCCCGATCCACGGTCGTGCCTCCCATCGCAGCGGAACACGTTCCACGCGGATCGCACCGGTCCATCGACCTGGGCGACAGCGTCGTCTGGAAGCGCGTGTCCCGTTGCTGCTGACGAGTACGACGCGATCGCCCATCGTGCCGTCCGCCCGTCAGGATATCGGGTCGAGGTTGCGGCTCAGATCGTCCGCCGTGGGCACAGAACGCACGCCGTCGACCGGAACCTCGACACCGGCGATCCAGACCAGCGCGTTGAGGACCGCCGTACGGAAGGCAGCGTTGGCCCAGTTGGCGTGGAAGTGGCCGCCTGTCAACCCGAAACCACGACCGCCGTCGAAGCGCTCGAACACCCACATCAAGGTCTCGCATCGCCCGCTGGCGGCGACGATGTGGGGATACGGCCCTTGGGGGTACACATAGGGTCCCTGACGCACGGCATTCAAGGGCGTCGCCACCAGGATCGGCGTGATCCGTCCGGCAGACCCGGGCATCTCTGATCGGTCGACCGCGGCCTGGTCGAACTGGATGTTGAAGTACCACTCGTCGGTCGTTTCGAAGGGTGCGACCCCGCGCGCCACCGGGTGCGCCGGGAGGTGCTCGATGCGGGCCTTCCAGATGGGGTTGCAGCTGACCTGATCCTCGTAGTGGCCGCCGATCCAGGAGCCGACTCGCTCGGCGCCATCTCCCTCAGGCAACTCGACGGCGTAGTGCATGAGGCCGAACCCAAGCCTGCGCTCGTCGATGAGGTTCGAGATCGTGGCCAGATGGTCGTCCTCGAGCAAGGGGTGGCGCACGCCTCCGTCAGCGAAGATGGCGACGGCGCTCGCCCCCGCGAAGGCATCGTCGGACGAGACCCAACCCTCGTCGTGGACGTCGACCTCCAGGTTCGGGACCGCCTGGAGGCACTGCGCCAGCAACAGCATCCCGGCGCGATACTCGTGGGCCCCCGGGCTGTGGGACGGCCGACCGGCGATCAGGAGCAGCTTCGTCACGAGCGAGCGCTCCTGTTGGAGCTGGCGTGCTCAGGCAACGTCCTCACCGCTCCGAGTAGTCCAAGGCGACCTGCAGGACCTCCGCTGGTGGCGAGAGTGCCGCGAACCCCTCGGCCACCTTCTCGACGGGCACCACCAAGCGGCTGAGCCCGCCCAGGACCAGCTCGCCGGCCAGGGCCAGGTCACGCGTGCGGGCACGGAGCGCACCCCACGACCAGGACGCGTGGATGTTGCCGATCTGGCCACAGACGACGCGGATCCCGTTGTGGTGGAACTCCTCGCCGAGCCGCAGGCCGACAGCCTCACCCTGATAGAACCCGAGCGCGACCACGAGACCGGTCCTGCGCACCACGCGGATGGCCTCATGCAGTGCGCTCGACGAGCCCGTGGCCTCGAACGCCACGGGAATCCCTTCAGAGCCGTGACGCCTCTTGAGCACGGCGGCTACATCGATCCCCGATGCAGCCTCGATGGGCTCGAGCCCGAGGTCTCGAGCCAACGAAAGACGGCTCGGGATCCGATCGACCACATAGACCTTCGAGGCCCCGTCGGCTCTCGCGACTTGCGCCGTGATGAGGCCCACCGGGCCGGCCCCGAACACCACGACCGGCGTTCCTCGGTGTTCACCCTCGGCGAAGGCGACTCCGTTGACGCAGATCGGGCCCATCTGACCGATATCGACCCCATCCGACCACGACAACTCGGCTGGGAGTGTCTGCTCCAGCGCCTGCGTCCCGGGCATCAGGATGTACTCGGTGTGCCGCCAGTTGCCGAACACGCGATGGCCGATCGGGACACCGGCGTCCCGGCTCTCGATGACCTCGCCGGCCGCTCGATAGCCGAAGGTGATGGGGTATTGCATCGAAGGTGTGCCCTCGACGAAGAGGCGCAGGTCCTTGTCCCAATGCCGCCGCAGATAGAGATTGCTCGGTGCCGCGCCGTAGAAGGTCATCTCCGTGCCCGGGCTGATGGCCGAGAGCACCGTGTGGACCCGGACATCGCCGTCGGCGAGTGGCGGGGTCTCGTACGTGCGACATTCGACCATCCCACCCTGGGTGATCTGGACGGTGCGGCCGCCGATGAGCCCAGACGCGACGAGATCCAACGCTGTGGGTGCCAATACCGGACTCCTTCTGCATGCGGTGCCAGTAGCACGGCCGGCAGATACGAGGATGCTTCCTTGGGTCAGGATGATGGCAGCGTCGCGCCAGGATGTCGGCTAGCGGTTGCTTGGCCAGCCAAGTCCAAGGGGTCGAACTGACCACCACCAAGGCCGTGGCCTTGGGAGTCGTGCTCGGCGTGGCCGTTGGCAAGTCGACTGAGGCCGAACCCGTCGACTCGATAGGACGACACTCACGCGCCGCCTGAGCAGCCCGAGGGCAGGATGTGACCGACGGCGATGAAGGAGTGGCAGAGGTGTGGCGCCCCCAAGGGGATTCGAACCCCTGATCTCCACCTTGAAAGGGTGGCGTCCTAGGCCTCTAGACGATGGGGGCCAGCGACCGATGGAGTGTACCCGACGTTCGTCCGTCGGCGGTCAGGCGCGGATGAAGGTGAAGATCGACGCCGCGGCCAGGCAGCCAGCTGCGCCGAGCGCGAAGAGCCCGCCCATGGCCGCGCCCGCGAGCGAGCCGAGCGTCCGGCCCCAGCGGGCATCGGTCAGCGCTCGAGAAAGGAACCAGGCCGAGGTGAACGCGAACGTCAAGCCGAGCACGGCAAGGCCGGCTACGGTGAAAGCGATGTTCTGGCCTGTGCGGTCGAGGATGAGGCCATAGAGGACCACCAGGCCCGAGGCCACCATGACGACAACGACCGCGATGCGTACGAGCGCCACGAACCGAGTATAGGCAACGACCGCTCGAGCGGTCACGAAACGGCTAGCGCAGCCGCACCACCATCCCGTCGCGTGCGGGCAGTTCGACGCGTAGCGAGCCATCGGTGACCTCGGCCGATCGAACCCCTGGCGCACCACCACGGATGGGGATCACCTCCGCCCGATCCAGGCCCTCTGGCAGCCCCACCGCCCACTCGAGGGTGGCGTCCCCGGCGTTGGCAACGACCGCGAAGGCGTCCGCGCCGAGCCGTCGCAGGTAGGCGATGGCCGGACCCTGCACGCCGAGCAACTCGAGCTCGGCGTCGCGGAAGGCGCCATTCGAGTGTCGCAGCTCGGCGAGGTCGGCGACCCATTCGTAGGGCTCCTGCTTCCACTCCGCCGGGTCGTCGGGGAACGCGCCCCGGCACGCCGGGTCCATGGAGCCGGACAGACCGATCTCGTCGCCGTAGTAGATGCATGGCGCGCCTGGCAGCGTCAACTGCAGCAGCGTCGCGAGCCGCACCGAGTCGAGGTCTTCGCCGCAGAGCGTACGCAGCCGGGGCGTGTCGTGGCTGCCGAGCAGGTTCAGCTGCACGGCGGTGACCTCGCTGGGGTTGATCCCGTCCAGCTCCTCGAGTCGCTGCCACAGGGCCTCGCCGTCGAACGCGTGCAGCTTGCCGATGTACTCGAACGGCAGCGGCCCCTCGAGGTCGAGGTGCCCTTGCGCAGCGAAGCCCAGGAGCGCTTGCGTCAGGGGGTAGTTCATGAAGGCATCGAACATGTCGCCCTGAAGCCACTCGGGCTTGTGGTGCCAGACCTCACCCACGATGTAGGCATCCCGCTTGACCGCGCGCACGCGTGCGCGGAACTCGCGCCAGAACTCGCCTTCCACCTCCTCGGGCACATCCAGCCGCCAGCCATCGATGCCGAATCGGACCCAATACTCGGCCACATCGAGGATGTAGGCGCGCGTCGCGGAGTTCGTGAGGTCGATCTTGGGCAGGGCCGGCAGGTCCCACCAGGCCTCGTAGCCCAGCAGCTCGCGGGACGCCACGCCGCGCGGGCTGCCGTCCTTCGGCTGGCCTGGGTCCAACTGCTCGAGAAGGTCCGGCGAGGGAAAGGCGATGAGCGGCTGCGTTCCCGAGCGCGCATCCTCGGAGAGGCAGAACCAGTCCCGGTACGGTGAGCGCGCTCCGACCTCGAGCAGGTGATGGAAGGGGAACCAGCCCCGGCCCGAGTGGTTGAAGACGCCGTCAAGCACGACCCGCATGCCGCGCGCGTGCGCCTCGTCGAGCAGCTCGCGCATCGCCTGGTCGCCCCCCAGCAGCGGGTCGACACTGTAGTAGTCGAAAGCGTGATAGCGGTGGTTGGAGGCCGAGGCGAAGACCGGGTTGAGGTAGAGGGCGGTCACCCCCATCCCCTGTAGCCGGTCGAGGTGGTTCATGACGCCGTAGAGGTCGCCACCCTTGAAGCCGTCGACGGTGGGCTCCGCCTCCCACGGTTCGAGCTCACCGGGCGCCTTGACGCGCCCACTGCGGGCCAGCCGGTCCGGGAAGACCTGGTAGAAGATGGCGTCTCGGACCCAGGCGGGGGTGTCGATGCTCATGCGGGCAGGGTATCGCCTCCGGCTGCGGCCGCGCCGCGTGGGACAATCGGGCACATGTGGGACGTGATCAAGGCCATGCCCCCCGGCGTGCTCCTGTTCATGGGCTATTCGCTGCTCGTGCTATCCATCCTCGGCTTGGCCATGCCCATCGTCATCGATCAGGCGGTGGCTGCGCCGGTCTCGTTCATCGGCATCGTCTGGATGGCGCTGCTGGCCTACCTCATCTTCACCATGACGCTGGTGCTGCAGCGGAAGCAGGCCGGCTTCGGCCTGTCGATGGGCCTTACCTCGCTGATGCTGCCGCTCGCGCTGATCCTGCTCTTCGCGCCCGGCGGGTTCGTGCTCTCGTTCGTGGCGGTCGTGCTCTTCGTGGCCGTGGTCATCGCGCTCCGCCGCCCCCGCAGCCGCGAGTGGTTCTCCGAGCCATAGGCGACGGGGCGCGAGCAGGTGACGGGTGGGCTCGGGGACGACTAGCCGCGGTCCTCTGCGCCGACCAGGTCGACGACCGCATCCCAGAGGCGCCGGCGGTCCTGCGCGTCCAGGCGGGTCGCCGGCACACGGTCGTACGGTCGAGGGCGGCGGTCGAGGTAGAGCCGGCCGCGGGGACGGTCACTCGCAGGGTCGGTGGCCAACCACGTGATGGTGTCCACGCCTTCGGCCGGGCTGCGCAGGATCGGCCGCATGAGGTCGTAGAACCCGGGCAGCGACTCGGCCAGTCCGGGCGTGTCCGCCCAGCCGGGGTGCATGGCGTCGAAGCGGACGTGTCCCCGGTAGCGACGGGACCACTCACGCATGAGCGCGGTCGAGGCGCGCTTGGCACGAGCGTAGGCGCGGGTACCGTCGAACTCGCCGCGCTCGAACTGCAGGTCATCCAGGGGCAGGGACTGGGCATACATGCCTCCCGAGACGACGTTGATGACGCGACCGTCCCCGCTCGCCTCCAGCAGCGGCAGCAGGCCGCGGGTGAGGACGAACGGACCGGCCACCATCGTGGCGAACGTCGCCTCGAGGCCATCGTCGGTCACCTGGCGCTCGTCGTGGATGGCACCGGCGTTGTCAACGAGCACGTCGAGGCGCGGCTCGGTCTCCAGCACGCGCGAGACCGCGGCGCGCACGTTCTCGAGCGAGGACATGTCGGCCACGACCGTCGGGAAGCGGGCTTCACCGTGCTGCTGCGCGAGCTCGTCGCTGAGCGCGCTCAGTCGCTCGGGCGTGCGGCCGACGAGGATGATCCGCGCCCCCAGCTCGGCCATGGCGTCCGTGGTCGCGCGGCCGAGGCCCGAGGTGGGACCGGTGATGAGCACCGTCCGGCCGTCGAGCGCGTCGGTCGCAGGGTCGTCCCAGTCATAGAGCCGGCGCCGGGCGAGGTAGCCGATGCGGGTGAAGCTGCCGACGACCGTCAGCTCGAGCAGCCCATCGACGAGGTCACGCACGGGCATCGAGCTCTCGCTTCATGCCCACCTTCACGCCTTCGCCGATGCCATCGAAATAGCGTCCCATGAACGGCTCGGCCAGCTTGAGCACGCCGTTGAGTTTGATCTCGGCGTGATAGTCCACTCGCGTCCCGGTCTCCGTCTCGCTGAATGTGAGGACGTCCTCGGTCCATACGTAGGAACTCTCACCGATGAGCACGAGGCGCTCAGGCGCGACGAGCTCCGTGATGCGGTACTCCATGGAAACCGGAGAGCGGAAGCCCTTGACCTCGAGCGCGTAGCGAGCCCCGAGCTCGGGGCCACCTTCACCGATACGTGCCGCGGAGACGGTATTCGGGTCCCACTCCGCCTGCCGGCTCCAATCCGAGATGTAGGCGAAGGCGGCCTCGCGGTCGAGGGACGTTTCGATCGTCTCGTGTAGTTTGGTCATGACGGTCTCCTTCAGGGGGTTGCGTACCTTGTACAAAGATTGTACTGTCCTTGTACATAGAGCGTGAAGCGAGGGGAACAAGGCATGGACATCGCCATCATCGGGTCGGGCATCAGCGGGTTATCCGCGGCATGGGCTCTGCGCCACGACCACCGACTCCGCATCTTCGAGCGTGACACCCGCCCGGGTGGCCATGTCAAGACCGTCACGGTACCGACGGCCGAGGGCCCGGTCAACGTCGACACCGGCTTCATCGTCTACAACGAGCCCACCTACCCGCACCTGACGGCGCTGTTCGCGGAGCTCGGCATCGAGACGCAACCGACCGAGATGTCGCTGGGCCACACCTGTGAAGCGTGCGACCTGGAGTTCGGCTCGAGGCATCCGCTGAGCATGTTCGCGCAGCCCGGCGCGCTTGCCCGCCCATCGCATTGGGGCATGATCCGCGACATCCGCCGCTTCTACGCCATCGCCCGCCAGCGACTCGACGAAGACATCTGGACGCGCCAGACCCTGGCCCAGTTCCTCGACGAAGGCGGCTACGGCAACAGCTTCCGCAACCACTTCCTCGTGCCGGTGGTGTCTGCGGTCTGGTCCACCTCGGCGGCCGAGATCATGGACTTCCCGGCCGACTATCTGCTCCGCTTCCTCGACAACCACGGGCTCATCGGCTTCGGCAACGGCAAGCCCTGGCGCACGGTGGTTGGGGGCTCGATGACCTACGTCGAGCGCATCCTGGATGGCCTGCCCGCGGAAACCCTCGTCGCCGGCGACCCGGTCGTCGATGTCCGGCGTGACGAGGAGGGCGTGACCGTGAACAACCTCTCTGGCCGCAGCGAACGCTTCGACGCGGTGGTCATGGCCACCCATGCCGATGTCACGCTCTCCCTGCTCAACGACGCCGACTCAGCCGAGCGCAAGGCGCTGGGCCTGTTCGAATACACCACCAACGACGTCGTGCTCCACACCGACGAGTCGCTTCTCCCGCGACACCGGCGTGCCCGGGGATCCTGGAACGTCGAGACCGCTGACTGCCGCGAGCCTGCGAAGACGCTGGTCATGAGCTACTGGATGAACAATCTCCAGCGCCTCAAGACCCCGGCGCAGTACGTCACCTCGGTCAACCCCGGCGACCGCATCCCCGACGAGAAGGTCATCGTCTCGCGGCCGATGTCGCACCCCAAGTACACCTTCTCCACCCTCGACGGCCAGGCGGCGGTCGGTGACATCCAGGGCCATCGCGGTACGTACTACGCGGGGGCGCACCTGGGCTACGGCTTCCACGAGGATGGCTGCCGCGCCGGCATCAAGGCGGCGGAGATGATCGAAGAGCACGCGGCCCGGCCCCTGGAGCTGGCCGCGTGACAGCGACGAGCGACCTGCGCTCACACCTGCTGCGCGGCGTGGTCCGTCATCGCCGCTCGCAGCCGATGCCGTACGAGCTGGAGCACGATGTCTTCTACCTTGCGCTCGACCTCGACGAGCTCGATGAGGTGGATGCCCGGCTCCGCCTCTTCAGCCGCGGCCGGCGCAACGTGCTCGCCTTCCGTGATCGGGACCACTGGGTGCCCGACGCGAGCGACCTGCGCACCGCCGTCCACGAGCACCTGCGCGAGGAGGGCTTCGAGACCGATGGCTGGCGGATCACCTTCATCGCCACGCCGCGCGTGCTGGGCTACCAGTTCAACCCGGCCAGCTTCTACCTCTGCCGCGACCGCGAGGGCGTGATGCAGGTCGTCATCGTCGAGGTCCACAACACGCACCACGAGCGGCGGCTCTACACCTTGCGCCCGGAGCGGAAGGGCAAGGCCTGGGTCGACGACATGGACAAGGACTTCTACGTCTCCCCCTTCATCGACATGGAGGCCCACTACACGGTCCGCGTGCAGGACGATCCCGCCCGCGTGCGCATCGCCATCACCGAGACGGAGAGGGGCAAGCCACTGCTCACCGCCACGCTGGTGGCCGAGCGCTTCCGGTTGACCGATCGCAACCTCCTGCGCACCCTGCTGCGCGTGCCCCTCGCGACGCAGAAGACGATCGTGGCCATCCACCTCCACGCTTGGCGCATGTGGCGCCGGGGTTTCACCTTCCGCAAGCACTCAGAGGTGACCCGATGAAGGTCTCATCGCTGACATCCCGCACCGGTGGTTCCGTGGACGACCTGCTCACCCAGGTCGCCGGCCGCGTGGCCCTGGCCGCCGCTTCGCGCATCGCCGTCGGCACCCTCCGCGTGACGCTGCCTGACGGCTCGGTCAGGGTGTTCGGCGATCCCGACTCGGAGCTGCGCGGCGAGATGCGCATCCACGACCCCGAGGCACTCCGCCGCTTGCTCGTCGGTGGGGAGGTCGGCGGCGGCGAGGCCTACATGGACGGCCTCTGGAGCAGCCCCGACCTCGTCGGCCTCATCTCGCTGGCCGTGGCCAACCGCGAGGCGCTGGCGCTGTCGAAGGGCTGGTGGCGCACGCCGGCCAGGATCGCGCGCACCATCGGTCATCGCCGCAACCGCAACACGAAGGATGGTTCCCGCCGCAACATCACCGCCCACTACGATCTGGGCAACGACTTCTATCGGCTCTGGCTCGACGAGACCATGACCTACTCCTCGGCCGACTTCGCGTCGCCCGAGCAGTCGCTCGCCGACGCCCAGCGCAACAAGTACCGCTCCATCGCCGAGCGCGCGGGCGTACGGGCCGACCACCACGTCCTCGAGATCGGGACCGGGTGGGGCGGCATGGCCCTCTACCTCGCGGGCGAGCTCGATGCCCGGGTCACGAGCGTGACCATCTCCCAGGCCCAGCACGACCTGGCTCGCGAGCGCGTCCACGAGGCCGGCCTCGATGATCGCGTGGACGTGCAGCTGCGCGACTATCGCGACCTCTCCGGCGAGTACGACGCGGTCGTCTCGATCGAGATGCTCGAGGCCGTCGGCGCCGAGTACTATCGCGACTACTTCGCGGCCGTCTCGCGCGCGCTCAAGCCTCACGCCCGCGCCAGCATCCAGGTCATCACCTTCCCACACGACGCCTACGAGGCCCAGCTACGCGGCGCGAACTGGATCCAGCGCCATATCTTCCCCGGTGGCGTCCTGCCTTCGCTCGCGGCCATCGAGGGCTCGCTGGAGGGCACGGGCTTGCTCGTCGAGAGCGTGCGCGACATCCGCGACAGCTACGCGCGCACACTCAAGACCTGGCGCGAGTCGTTCTTCGCCCACCTCGACGAGGTGCGCGCGATGGGCTTCGACGACCGCTTCATCCGCATGTGGGACTACTACCTCTCGATCAGCGAGGCCGGGTTCCGCACGGGCATGACCCAGGACCTGCAGATCGTGCTGGCCAAGAGCCGCGGCCGGCCCTAGCAGGATGGAGACGTCATGCGCATCCTGATCGTCGGTGCCAGCGGCTACGTCGGAGGGCGGCTGGTCGCGCTGCTGGAGGCGGACGGACACGAGCTGCGCCTCGCCAGCCGAGACCCCCGGGGCCTGGCCGAGCGTTTCCCCGAGGCGGAGATCGTCCGCGTCGACCTGCTCGACCCCGCGACCATCGGGCCGGCGCTCGAAGGCATCGACACGGCCTACTACCTGGCCCATTCGATGGCCGGCGGCGAGGCCGGCTTCGCCCTGCGGGACCTGCGGGCGGCGCGATGGTTCGGGCAGGCCGCGCGCGAGTCCGGGGTCAGGCACATCGTCTACCTCGGTGGGCTGGGCGATCCCGACAGCGGCCTCTCGGCACACCTGGCCAGCCGCCAGGAGACCGGCGCTGAGCTGGCCGCTCACGGTGTGCCCGTGACCGAGTTCCGGGCCGCGGTCATCATCGGCTCGGGCAGCGCCTCCTTCGAGCTGCTGCGCAGCCTCGTCGAGCACCTGCCGGTGATGATCACGCCGCGCTGGGTCCGCACGCTCTGCCAGCCCATCGCGGTCCGCGACGTGCTCGACTACCTGCGCGGCGCCGCCGGCCACCCCGAGCGCGCAGGCGTCGTCGAGATCGGCGGCCCGGACGTGCTCTCGTACGCGGAGATGATGCACACCTACGCCCGCCTGCGGGGCATGCGTCGGCTGATGATCCCGGTGCCGGTGCTGACCCCGCGCCTGAGCTCGTACTGGTGCAGCCTCGTGACGCCGGTGCCGGCGTCGATCGCCAAACCGCTCATCGAGGGCCTGCGCAACGAGGTCGTGGTGCGGGACCCGCGTCCCGCCGAAGTCTTCGACGTCGAGACCACGCCCTTCGAGCTCGCGGTCAGGCGCGCCATCGACCGCACCGACCGGCACGACGTGGAGACGACCTGGTTCGACTCGCTCGGCCTCCCGGGACGACCCGACCTGGTCCAGGACGACAACCGCGAGGGCATGATCGTCGAGCGACAGCACCGCCGAGTGCGAGCCACCCCGGCCCAGGCCTTCGCCGAGGTCGAGCGGCTCGGCGGCGGCGCCGGCTGGCCAACCGGCAACATCCTCTGGCGCGTGCGAGGACTGCTCGACAGGATCGTCGGTGGACCAGGCATGCGCCTCGGTCGACGCGACCCGCGCCGGGTTCGCGTCGGTGACGCGGTCGACTTCTGGCGCGTGGAGGCGGTCCGGCCGGGCGAGCTGCTTCGGCTGCGAGCGGAGATGAAGGTACCCGGGCGAGCCTGGCTCCAGTACGAGACGGTCGAAGTCCCCGGCGGCTCACGGATCGTGCAGACCGCCTTCTTCGAGCCTCGGGGTCTCAGCGGCCGGCTCTACTGGTACGTGCTGCTGCCGATCCACCTGGCCATCTTCCGCGGCTCGGTGCGGGAGCTGGCCCGGCGCGCGGAGCTCAGGGCCGCGAGGCAGCGCTCCTAGCGAGCCGTAGCCGCCTTGAACGCTGCGAGTGCGCGGCTACGACCCTCGGCCAGGTCGACGATCGGCGCCGGGTAGCCGGGAACGGGGTGCGGGAACTCCCACGGCGCGTGCACGTAGCGGTTGGGCACGAACTCCAGCTCCGGGATCCAGCGGCGCACCCAGGCGCCGTCAGCGTCGAAGCGCTGGCCCTGGCGCACGGGGTTGAGGATGCGGAACCACGGCTGCGCGTCGAGCCCGACGCCCGCGGACCACTCCCAGCCGCCGCGGTTGTTGGCCACGTCACCGTCGACGAGGTGGGCCAGGAAGTGCCGCTCGCCGATCCGCCAGTCCATGAGCAGGTGGCGGGTGAGGAAGGAGGCCGTGACGAGGCGTGCACGGTTGCTCATCCAGCCGGTCGTGGCGAGCTGCCGCATGGCCGCATCGACGGTCGGGATGCCGGTTCGCCCGTCTCGCCAGGCAGCCACGGCGTCGGGGTCGTCCGACTCCCGGCGGAAGGCCCGCGTCAGGGCCGAGACCGGACGCGGCTTCGTGGCCTGATGATGCAGATGGTGGTGGTAGAGCTCGCGCCAGGCGAGCTGACGGGTGAAGGCCTCGGCATCAGCGTCGGCGGCGCCGGCGGCAGACTCCACCTGCAGCGGCGAGAGCGTGCCGAAGTGGAGGTCGGCGCCAAGGTGCGAAGAGCCGGACCCGTCGAGGCGCTCGCGCCCGCTTGGGTAGCTGGCCACGCCGCCCGCCACCCAGCGCTCGAGCCGCTCGCGCGCGGCCGCCTCACCGGGACTGGGCAGGTCGGGATGGGGCGAGGGATCGGTCACGGGCAGTGCCGACTCTCGAAGCAGCTCGGGTGGTGTCGCCACCGCCGCTGGCGTCGGCAAGATCGCTCTGCGCGGCACGGCCTGGAGCTTGCGCCAGAACGGGGTGAAGACGGTGTACGGCGCGCCGGCGCCGGTACGGACGTCCCCGGGGTCGACCAGGGTGACCCCTTCGCGCAGGAGCAGACGGCGTCCGTCCGCCTCGAGCGCAGCTGCCACGGCCGCGTCGCGACCACGCGCGAACGGCGTCACGTCCGCGCTCGCGAGCACGACCTCGGCATCGACCTCGCGGGCGACGCGAGGGACGATCGATGCCGGGTCGCCGGCGTGCACGAGCAAGCCGCTGCCGCGCTCGCGGAGCGAGCGATCGAGCTCGGCCATCGAGCCACGCAGGAACCAGGCGCGGGCCGGCGCCGCGGTCGTGAGCAGCCGCTCGTCGAGCACGAACAACGGGAGCACGGTTTGCGCGCCGGCGACGGCCTCGGACAAGGCGGGGTGGTCGGCAAGGCGGAGGTCGCGACGGAACCAGACGATCGAACGCCGCCAGGGGCCAACCTTGTACAACGTCATGCGGAAGATTGTACAACCCTTGACACCAGCAGCACGGCGCCGTAGTATCCGGATTGTACAAACTATGTACAACCAAGGACCGCCCAGCATGACGAAGCACATCCTCAGCAGCCGCCACCACGTCCCCGCGGACATCGGGGCCGTGTGGGACTTCTTCTCCAGCGCCGCCAACCTCGAACGCGTGACACCTCGCTCGGTGGGCTTCGACATGCATACCCAATCCCCCTCCGTCGAGGCCGGTTCGACCATCGACTACACCATCCGACCGCTCTTCGGGATCCCGGTGGACTGGCGCACGCGCATCGAATCCGTCGACGCACCACACCGCTTCCGGGACGTCCAGGAGCGCGGGCCCTACAAGTCGTGGGTGCACGAGCACGAGTTCACCCCTGTCGAAGGTGGCGTGCGCATGGACGACCGCGTCGAGTACGAGATGCCCTTCGGCCCGCTCGGCTCGTTGGCGCATCGCCTCGCGGTGCAGGCCCAGCTGCAGTACGTCTTCGACTTCCGGACCACGGCCATCGACCAGATCTTCGAACCCGCCACCCGCCGCGACGACGCTCCTCCCTCCGTCGTCGCGGTCGCGGGTGGTACGGGGTTCGTGGGCGGCGAGATCGCCCGAGAGCTGCGCCGCCGCGGGCGCCACGTCATCGTCCTCTCCTCCCGGGGCGAGGGCGCCCGCGGACAGCTCCCCGACGACATCGAGATCCGCCTCGCCGACATCCGCGATCCCGCGGCCCTGCGCACGGCGCTCGAGGGCGTCGACGAGCTCGTCGTCTCACTGGCCTTCCCCGGCCTGCCCGTCGAGCAGCCCAAGAAGGGCTTCACCTTCGAGGAGGTCGACGCCGGCGGAACGGAGAACCTCGTGGCCGCCGGGCGGGATACCGGCGTCACCTCCATCGTCTACATCTCCGGCGCCGGCGCGGCCCACGATGCCGAGCACCACTGGTTCCGGGCCAAGGCCCGGGCCGAGGATGCTGTGCGCGCATCCGGCATGCGCTGGACCGCCATCCGTCCGACCTGGGTCTATGGGCCCGGCGACGTCTCGCTCAACCGCTTCCTCGGCTTCGCCCGATCACTCCCCTTCGTGCCCATGACGAACTTCGGCGGCCAGCAGCTGGCGCCGGTCTTCGTGCGCGATGTGGCTGAGCTCGTCGCCGACGCGCTGACAGACGACGCTGCCGCCGAGCAGGTCTTCGAGATCGGCGGCCCTGAGTCGATGTCGATGCGTGAGGTGCTGCACCGCGCCATGGATGTGACCGGCAGGAAGAAGCTCCTCTTCCCGGCCCCGGCGGCGCTGGTGAAGGTCGCGGCCTGGCCCATGCGCTTCCTGCCCAACCCCCCGTTGAGCCCGGACGCGGTCGATTTCGTGAACCAGCCGGCCACGGTCGACGTCGAGCCGCTGCTACAGCGGATGCCGCGAACCCTGACCCCGTTCGAACAGGGCCTCGGCACGTACCTCGGCCCCCAGCACACATCGGTCCAGTTCGCGGACGCCACCCAGGAGGCTGGACCGGCGGCCTGACGCCGTCCCGACCGGAATGATCGAACTCCCCCTTTTCCTCGACGGCGCGCGCCCGGCACCTTGGGTCGAGCTGCTGCGGAGCCCTGGCAACCCGGCCATCCTGGTCGCTGCCGCGCTCGACGGGGACCGGCGCGCGCCGACCATCCTCGAGGGCATGCGCACGCTCGGACTGGTGACTCCTGTCGTCGACGCCACCGTTGGTGAGGGCGTCGACAGCCACGCGCTCCTCGAACCCATCGTCGAAGCCATTCACGACGAGACCGATACCCTCACCGCGCTGGCCGCCGTCCACGCCCTCGCGCGCGTGCCCGGGCCTCGGGCCGCCCTCGAGCTGGCTGACCTGTTGGCCGCGGGCGACCCCGGCTACGAAGAGCACGTGCTGTGGGCGCTCGCCGGCCGACCGGCAACGGAGATGCTGGCGTGGCCCGTGGCCCGCGCCGTCGGGCGCGGGGGGATCGCCGGCATGCACGCCCAGGAGGTCCTCGCCACCTGGGCCACCACCAACCCGCGCCTCGTCCTCGCTGCGCTCGGCTCGGTGCTTTCCGAGACCGAGGCGGGCGCTGCGCGTCGCTATCTTGTCGAGACCATCGGGCTCGTCCCCGGAGCCGTTGCCGGCGCGATCATCGAGCGGGTCGCGCTCGATCCGGCAGAGGCCGAAGGCGTGCGCCTGGCGGCTGTCTCTGCCTACAGCGAGCGCCCGGCCCGCACGCTCCCGGCCGCGTTCGAGCTGCTCGAGGGCAAGCTGGGCCGCGCGGTGCGCGCCGTCCGAGCCGATCGTCAGCTACGCCGTCGCAGCCCCAGCCGCAGCCGGCATGACGGCCTGCGTGTGGCCCAGATCCATCTCGCCGAGAACGGCGGGCTGAGCACCCTCCTTCCGCAGCTAGGCGACGCGCTGGCTCGGCAACAGCGTGTCGCCGAGCCCCTCACCATCGTGCGGGCCGGGAGCGATGCCGCGCCGCTGGCTGGACACCGGCTCGAGACGATCGCCCTGGAGCCGGGCGAGGGCGGGGCGTTCACCAGCCGCTGGCCCTCGACGGTGGCCGCGGCTCGCGGCATCCGCAGCGCCTTCCTCGCCGGACCCCTGCCGGACGTGGTCCATCTGCGTATGGCCGACCCCGGCACATACGCGGCAGCGCGCGTGGCGATGTCGCTGGCCGTCCCACTGGTATTCACCCTGGCGCCGGACCCGCACGGACCGATCGCGGCCGCTGAGGACGCCGGGACGCTGGATCGACGCTCGTTCGCGTCGGCCGATGCCCGAGGGGCCCTGTGGTTCCGCACCGGCCTCGTCGAGCGGCTCGCGCGAGAGGCCCGCGAGCTCGTGCTCTTCCCGCGCGACGGAGGCGTGGAGCGCATCGAGTCGCTGACCGGCCTCGACCTCACCGCCGGTCCGCCCCGCCTCACCGTCGTCGCCGAAGGCATCGATCTCGAGCGCACGGACCGCGCCACGGCCGCGGTCGGCGAGGCTCAGCCGCTGCCGCCGGTCCTGGCCGAGCTGGAACGGGCCATCCGCCGCTTGCCTCGCGAGCGCCACGGGCTGCCTCTTGTCGTCTCCGCCGGTCGCATGGTCGAGCTGAAAGGCATGGCTCGCCTGGTCGAAGCCTTCGCTCGCGACGGGTCGCTCAGCGCTCGCGCCAACCTCGTCATCGTGGGCGGTGAGCTGGGCGACCCCAGTGCCGCCGAGGCGGCCGAGCTCGCTCGGATCCGCCATCTCTACGGCCGCTATCCCGGCCTGGAGCAGCGTGTGGTGCTCCTGGGGCAGCGCTCCCACAGAGAGGTCGCGCTCGTGCTGGCAACGGCGCGAGCCGGCCTCCGCTCCCTCGTCGCTGCCGGCGGCAGCTATGCCTGCGCCAGTGCCAAGGAGGAGTTCGGCCTGGCGATCGTCGAGGCCCTCGCCGCGGGCCTGCCGGTCACTGCGCCCCGGGCGGGCGGGCCTGCGACCTACGTCGAGCCCGGCCGTACGGGCGCCCTCGTCGACACGACCGACCCGGACGCTCTGGCGCAGGGCGTCGTGGCCGCGCTCGACCTCGCCGCCGATCGACGGACGGCCGGCCGGGCCCGCGCCGTGGTCGAGGATCGCTACACGCTCGATCGCATGGCTCGCTCGCTCACGGCCGTCTACCGCGTCACGGCCGGCGCCAGCACCCTGGCTGTCGCCCCCTTCGCCGCGGTGTCGGCATGAGCCTGCTCATCATCACACCCGACTATCTTTCCCACGCGTCGCCGATGCTGACCATCGGCCGTGCCTGGCTGCGCCGAGGCCACCGCGTGATCGTGGCCACGGGACCGGCCATGGCCCCGCTCGTGCGAGCGGCAGGCATGGAGCACACCGAGCTCATCATGTCGCGTGGGTCCAACGCCGGCGTGCTCTGCACGCGGGCAGCACGCGACGCGGAAGCTCGCTCCCTCCGGGCCTTCTTCGAGGCCACCCGCGAGGGCATGGTGCCGACGCTCCGGTTCCAGGCGGAGCAGCGTGCCACCGACCTGCTGTGGCGACCGGAGCAGGTCGCTCGCCGCGTGGTCAACATCGTGGCTGATGCCAAGCCATCGGCCGTGCTCATCGACCACCTCGCGTTCTCGGCATCGATCGGGCTTCGATCGATGGACCTGCCGTACGGTGACGTCGTGCTCGGCCACCCGACCGCGCTGCCGGTCGGTGACGAGCTCTACGGCGTACCATCGGCGTGGCCGCCCGCCCTCGGTCCGGATGCCGTCGACATGGCCGCACTGCGAGCGACCGCCAAAGGCGTGAGCTCGGCCTTCACCCGGGCCTACAACGAGACGCTGCTGCACCTGAACACCGCAGCCAAGCCGGTCGAGGACGCCTTCGCCGCGCACGGCGAGCTGGTGCTCTACGACTACCCGGCCGAGCTCCACGGGCCCATCCGCACGGCACGACTCCCGCGCCACGCCTTCCTCGGCAGCGCCATCCGGGATGAGGCCGCCGACCCTGAGACGCACGCCTGGCTGGAGCGGGCGGACGAGCGCCCCATCGTCGTGGTCTCGCTGGGCACGTTCCTCTCGGCCCGCACGGACGTCCTCGCGCGCATCGCCGGCGCCCTGCGTCGCGTCGACGCGCGCGTGGCCATGGCCATCGGCAGCAGTGACCCGGCCGCGCTCGGCGAGCTACCGGGCGACTGGCTCGTGCGGGCATCGCTGCCACAGGTGGTGCTGCTCGAGCAGGCCTCGGTGCTCATCACCCACGCCGGCAACAACTCGGTCACCGAGGCCCTGAACTTCGGTGTCCCGATGCTCGCGCTGCCCTTCTCGACCGACCAGTTCGACGGCGCCGCGGCCATCGAGCGCAACCTCGCCGGCATCGCCCTCGATCCCAACCACGCCTCCCGTGCGCTCATCGCGGGCGGGGTGCGGGGACTCCTGCGAAACCCACCGCCGCTGCCACGCGAGGTCGGCCAGCGGTTGCGCGCGAACCCGGGTCCGGAGGTAGCATTCGCAGCCATGTCCGCGTTGCCAGACCTTCGCTCGCTCGTGCCGGATCCGCGCCGGACGCCGCCGCTGTCGGTATGACCGACCGGCCCGACCACGAACCGCTACCCCCGCCCGAGGAGCTCGAGTCCCCGACTCGTCCGGACCTGGCCGTCAAGCCGTACGACGCGAGGCAACTGCTCATCGACCTTGAGCCCACCGCCGCGCGTCTGCTGGACCGGCACCTCAAGATCGCAGAGGAGTGGTTCCCGCACGACTACATCCCCTACAGCCAGGGTCGTGACTTCGACAAGGAGCCGTGGACGCCCGATCAGCCGCGACTCAGCGGCGTAGCCCGTACGGCCTTCGAGGTCAACCTCCTGACCGAGGACAACCTGCCCTCGTACCATCGACTCATCTACGGCATGTTCGGTGAGGGTGACGGAGCCTGGATCAACTGGGTCGGACGCTGGACGGCCGAGGAGGGTCGGCACTCGATCGTGTTGCGCGACTACCTCACGGTCACCCGCAACCTGGACCCGACGGCGCTCGAGCAGTCGCGCATGGCACAGCTCGAGCAGGGCTACGAGCGGCCCACGCTCGACCCCCTCCGCGGCCTGGCCTACGTCGCGCTTCAGGAGGTGGCCACGCGTGCCGCCCACCGCAACACCGGTCGATACTCCGACGACCCGGTGGCCGATCGCATCATGGTGCGCATCTCGACCGACGAGAACCTCCACGCCACGTTCTACCGCGACATCCTCGCGGCCGCAGCCGAAGCCTATCCCTCCGCCACCGTGGAGGCCGTGACGGCCGAGATCCTCGGCTTTGAGATGCCCGGCGCGGGCATCAAGGGCTTCCGTCGCAAGGCGGCCGAGATGGCACTGGCCGGCATCTATGACCTGCGCATCCACTACGAGCAGGTCGTGATGCCCCTGGTCAAGAAGCTGCGCATCTTCGAGCTGAGCGGTCTGACCCCCGCAGCGGAAGCCGCGCGTGCCGAGCTGGGCACGTTCCTCGAAGAGATGGTGGCTTCCGCGCGCAGGCTCGAGGAACGCCGTGCCAGGGCTCAAGCCCGCGCCAACGCCTGAAGCCTCCGGCAGCTCGGCCCCATTCACCCCAGCCCAGCCGACGTCACTCCTCAGAAGCGCTTCCCGTCCGCTCCCCAGGACCCTTCCCATCGCGAGCACCCATGCGCATGGCGCCCGCGGGATGGGGGCTTTGGCCTCGGCTGCGAGGACGGTGGCGATGGCCGGACCGGCCGGCTGTGGGTGACCCCCTCGGTCACCAGCGAGTGAGG
Organism: Candidatus Limnocylindrales bacterium; assembly: GCA_040883225.1. Lineage (GTDB taxonomy): Bacteria > Chloroflexota > Limnocylindria > Limnocylindrales > CSP1-4 > JAFMJV01. The sequence continues at coordinate 21,131 of JBFLKP010000066.1, forward strand.
CACAGGAATCAGTCGAGCCGGCCCCGCAAAGGACCGGCCCGACTGGCAGAGGGGGGAGAGGAAAGCAGGTTCAGTCGAGAGCGTCGGCGATGGCCTGCTCGATGCTCGGCGGGATCATCACGCCGCTGATGACGTGGGTGATGCCGTTGCCGGAGCGAATGTTCTTGACGCGGACGAACTGACCGTCGACCTTGACACGCTTGGCGAAGCCGCTGACGCGGGCCTTCTCGCCGGACAGCATGGTGATGTCGTTGCCGCGAGCGCGCAGGGCCTGGCCGTACCAGATCTTCGGCGTGGTCACGTGGTAGGTCAGGATGGTTGCGAGCGTGCCCTCGCCGAGGAGGTCATCGACGGCGCAGACGTTGGCGGCGGTCAGGCCCTGCTTGCCCAGACCCAGGTCGAGCAGTTGGTCGAGCTGGCGGCCGAGCTGGCGGAATGCGTAGTTCGTGGGCGCGAAGACAGTGACCTTCTCTGCGTTCACGAGGGTGTTCACGATGGCGCCATCGAACTGGCTGCAGGTGACAGCGGCGATGAGCGTGTCGAGGCGGTCGCGGTTGTTGGCGCTGTAGTTGACGATGCGGGTGACCACGTCCTTGTTGGACTTGATCTGACCCTTCGACTCGACGAACGCGGCGCCGGCGACGGGAGCGATGGCGGTGACGGCGAAGCTGGCGACCAGGACGCTGGCCATGAGCTTCCTGAACTTGAACATGACGGGTCTCTCCTCAGGGATATCGGTGATCGGGCGGGATCTGCGGTGGTAGTTCGTGGGAACGAGTACCGTGTGAGGCCCGGCCGGGGGGACGCCGGGCCTCACACGGATGTCCGGGGGAGTGCTAGTTGACCGACGCCTCCTCGACCAGGATCACGTCGAACGAGTCGGGGAACTGGCCGATGGCGATGGCGCTGTAGGCCTTGCCGTCTTCCAGGGGCAGCGGCGGGATGTCGAACGCCTTGGCTCGCTCGCCGGCCGCGCGGATGTCGAGGTCGACCTCGCCCGCGGGCACGTTCTTGTAGCCCTTGGCCTGGCCGAACTCGAGGTTCTTGAAGATGGCTGCATTGCGCTTCGAGCCGTCAGGGGCGATGTCGACCGCGGGCGCGTTGGCGCTCAGGTGGACGACACGGACCTTGGCGCCGTTGGCGTTGGGCTGGACGCGCTTATCGTTGACGACGACAGGCGTGATGTTGGCGAGCTCGTTGGTCGCGGCGACCGTGGTCAGCGTGCCACCGTCGAAGGTCAGGTCGACCGGGCCGATGACGGCGCCGTCGGCCGGGTCCGCACCAGCGGCCACGACCTCGATGGTGTAGGTGCCGGCCGGCACGAACAGGTAGTCGGACAGGGCGCCGAAGGGCACATCCTCGAGGATGGCGCCACCGTTGGCGTAGACGTCCACGTTGGGGGCGTCGGCGCTGAAGTGGCCCACGCGAACACCGGCCACCGATGCGTCGACCGCGGGCAGGACGGTGAAGGAGCCGTCAGCGAGGGAGCCGATGGCGAAGACGCTGTAGCTGATGCCGTCGGTCAGGGTGAGCTCGGGGATATCGAAGGCGACGTCGGTCGAGCCCGCGGGGCGGATCTCGAGGTCGTACTTGCCGCCGGGGAGATCGACGTAGCCGGTGTTGTCCGGGTATGAGAGGTCGGTGATCAGGGCCTCGCCACCGTCAGGCGCGATGTCCACCGCGGGCGCGTCAGCGCTGAAGTGGACCACGCGGACCTGCGCGGTGTCACCCTGCGGCGCGGGCTCGTCGGCGATGACCTGGGCCTCGATGCTCTCGAGGGCGTTGGTCGCCGCGACGGTCGTCATGGTGCCGGCGGCGAAGTCCAGGTCGACCGGGCCGATGACGGCGCCGTCGGCCGGGTCCGCACCAGCGGCTACGACCTCGATGGTGTAGGTGCCACCGGGGACCTCGAGGTAGTCGGACAGCACGCCGAAGGGCACATCCTCGAGGATGGGGCCACCGTTGGCGTAGACGTCGACGGCCGGGGCGTCAGGGCTGAAGTGGCCCACGCGGACCTTGGCGTTGTCGTCCTGGGCGGCGGTAGCGAAGGGGATGGCAAGGGCCGCGGTCAGCGCGGCTGCAGTGCCGAGGAGGCCGGCCTTGCGGCTCCTGGATCGGATGTCATTCATCGGGAAGGGATCCTCTGCGGGGATACGTGGGGTGAGTAGGCCGACGGCCCGACCCGTTGCGGGTCGCACCGTCGGCGTTGATGGGAAGGACTGGTGACTAGCTGTCGCTCTCCTCGGACTCCTCGTCCTCGGCCATGTCGTCCTCGGCCATCTCCTCGTCGTCCATCATCTCGTCGTCCATCATCTCGGCCGAAGCGTCGACGGCGGGAAGGACAGTGAAGGTGCCGTCAGCGAGGGAGCCGATGGCGAAGACGGTGAAGCTGGTGTTGCCGGGCAGGTCGAGCGGATCGATGTCGAACGCGACGTCGGTCGTGCCGGTGGGGCGGATCTCGAGGTCGTACTCACCCTCGGCCAGGTCGAGGTAGCCGGTCGCGGTCGGGTACTCGAGGTTCTCGACGACCACGTCACCCTCGTCGAGGGCGATGTCCACGGCAGGCGCGTCAGCGCTGAAGTGGACCACGCGCACCTGCGCGATACCTTCCTGCGGCATGGGCTCGTCGGCGATGACCTGGGCCTCGATGCTCTCGAGGACGTTGGTCGCGGCGACGGTCGTCATGGTGCCGGCGGCGAACTCGAGGTCGACCGGGCCGATGACGGCGCCGTCGGCAGGGTCGGCGCCCGCAGCGACGACGGCGATGGAGTAGGTGCCGCCGGGGACTTCGAGGTACTCGGAGAGCACGCCGAAGGGCACGTCGGTGAGGATCGCGTCCTCGCCGGCGTAGACGTCCACGGCCGGAGCGTCAGGGCTGAAGTGGCCGACGCGGACCTTGGCGTTCTCGTCCTGGGCGGCGGCGAAGGAGGGGACGGCCATGACCGCAGCGAGGGCGGCGGCGGTGCCGAGGAGCTTCATGTTGGTGTTGCGCATCGTGTGAGCTTCCTTTCGAGTCGAGGATTGGTGCTGGGTGGCGAGCCTTGGTCTCGCCGTCGCGTCGTTGGCTGTGGCGCTGTACGCCTGGTCGGGGGTCTTCAGGTCGACCACCGATCGGTCA
>JBFLKP010000299.1:0-2565 GCA_040883225.1 Candidatus Limnocylindrales bacterium
ACACGGAGGTGCATGGATGACGTTCGCGGACGACGAGCCTGAGCTCTGCCACCGCTGCGGGACAGCCTTGCTGGACGATCCTGATGATGACCCCACCGGAGGTCCGGGTGGCCTGCCACTCTGCGGCGAGTGCGTGCGAAACCGCGACGAAGCTGCCGACTTCGGCGCGCTCGACGCCATGGATGGAGAGCTCGACGGCAGCGTCGACTTCTAGCACCGCCCCGCCGGCGCCGGGCCCTTGCTGCCCGCTCCGGAGGTGTACGCTCGAGGATGAACCTGACTTGAACGCCGGGCCCCCCGCCGGCTGCAGCGCAAGACGATCGGAGCGTGTCGATGCAGCGGAGTGCGCGGGGCCTGATGGCCGTGCTGGGTGGAGTCGTGCTTGTCCTGGGGCTGCTCGGCGGCGTAGCTGCCGCTCCACCCGACGACGAGCGAGCTGCCCTCTATGAGGTTCGCGCTGACCTGGTCGACGCCCTGCGCGAGATCAAGGCCGACCTGGCCCGGTACCGCAGCTACCGCGACGAGCCGGCCTGGTACATCGTCGACCAGGGCTGGGGCTACGTCGACCTCGAGCGACTGCCCGACCACGTCCCCATCGTCCGCTACCTCCACGATCACCCCGGGGCCCTCGAGCTGCTGAGCGCGTGGCCGTTCTGGCTGGACGCGCCGTTCCTTTCCTCGGTCTCGCTGCTCCTCGACGAGTCGAGCTCGAGCGCGGACGTCGGACGCACCGCCGCCGCCCTGGCCTCGGGGCTGTCCCAGACCAGGGACGAGAAGGCGTCACTGGTGCGCGAGCGTCTGCAGCTCGCGCGGGAGGAACGCGAGCTCACCATCACCGCCATCGATACCCTCGACGCGATCATCGAACGCCTCGGCCTGCCCGTTCCCAGCCCCAGCGCCGCCGACGTCGTCATGAGACCGCAGCCGACGCCCGCACCGGGCACCGCCGGCGTCATGGCCGCCTTCCGCGAGGACCTCGCTGACGAGGTGGCCTCGATGCGCGAACGCATGTGGAGCTGCCGGCAGTGGATCGATGACCCCGATGTGTACGTCGAAGGCGACTACGTCCTTGCCGGGTTCGACCTGGCACGCCTACCCGACTTCGAGCGCGCCGTCGAGCTCATCCGCGACGATGTCGGGGCGTGGGCCATCTTCGATGCTCCGGCTGCGCGTGGGAGCGACCTCGACATCGCCACCAGGCTCTACCTCGACACCTTCGACGACGCGCCCGCGGACCTCGCCGAGATCGCCGCCGACGTGATCGAGGCCAACCGCCAGACCGCGAAGCAAAAGCGCAACCGCCACTGCGTCGAGATCCTCGGCGAGGGCAAGCGCAACCGGGATGCGCTCGTGGATGCCCTGGCCACCGCAGACGAGATCGCCGCAGCCCTCGGCCTGGTCCCCGAAGCGGCGCCCACGCTCACGCTCACGCCGCGCCCGACGCAGCCGCCTGCACCCGAGCCCACGTCGACGCCCACACCGGAGCCCGAGCCCACACCCGAGCCCACACCCGTGGCGGTGCCCGACGAGACCCCGCCGCCCAATCCCTTCGCCGACCTATGACGGAGACGCTGATGCACACGCTGGCCACCACCTTCACCTCCGCTGCCCTCGCGCTCGTGCTGGCCGTGCCGGCTGTCGCGCAGGATGATGCCGACGAGCTGGCCCTCGCCCTCGAGCGCGCCGCGGCGGCCGCCACCTCGGAGCTGGCCTTGCTCGAGGAGCGGCTGTCCAGCGATGACTGGATGGTGTTCGAGTCGGCAAGCCGCGGGCTGGTGCAGATCCATCTTCCCGAGGTCGCCCGCATCGCCCCGCTCGTGCGCGAGCTGCGCGCCGATGGCTCGATGGCCGACCTCGGCGCCGTGGCTGACCGGGTACCGGGCCTGTGGCAGGCGTGGACCCTCTTCGCCGACGCCCCCGACGACGTCCTTGACGCGACACCGGACGAGGTCGCTGCCTGGGCGCGCGACCGGTTCGCCCACCTCCAGTCCAGCGAGCAGCGGGCACGGCTCCTGGCCGATCAGCAGGTCGAGACCGGGCAACTGGTCGCCGGCCTCGCGCTCGCAGGCGAACGCCTCGCGGACGAGTCGCCGATGACCGAGTCGCCGATGCCCGAAGATCTGGCGGCCGAGTCGCCGATGCCCGAAGATCTGGCGGCCGAGTCGCCGATGCCCGAGTCGCCGATGACCGAGGATCTGGCAGCCGAGCCGGTGCGCTGTGGTGAGGACGTGCTCGACTGGTCGACCGACCCAGGCGCGCTCCACGACCGCTTCTCGGGCGTGTGGGAGTACTACGGCACCCCCGGCCTGACGTTGAACCGCGTCGGCGACTTCGTCTGTGCCACCTACGGCCGAGGCGACGGCTGGATGAAGCTCGCCATCATCGACGAGCACACGCTCAGGGGCCGCTGGTACGAGGGGGAGCACCTCGCGAGCTGTGCCGAGCAGCGGGCCGGCACCTACCACTGGGGCTGGCTGGAGATGCGGTTCGACGAAGACTTCGACGACTACGTGGGCGAGCTGGCCGTCTGCGATGGCAGCCCGGTCGACCGCATCAGCGGAGCGA
>JBFLKP010000300.1:0-6752 GCA_040883225.1 Candidatus Limnocylindrales bacterium
AGGAATGCGTCCGGCGCTTCGATGTGCGGCGTGTGTCCGGCGCCCGCGATGACCTCGAGTCGAGCGTTGGAGAGACGCTCGGCGACCGCCCGAGCGCGCGCCAGGCCGGTCGGGTCGAGCGCGCCGCCGAGCACGAGGCTCGGTGCGACCACCATCGAGAGCCGTTCGTGGAGCGGCGACATGGCCCCCTGCCCTGCCCCGCGCAAGGAGGCTGCGAGCCCGGCTGGCGTGTGCCGACGGCGCTCCACGCGCTGGTGGGCCCGGACGTCGGCGGGCAGCTCCGCGTGGCTCGCGAAGATCGGCAACGCCTCCCAGCGAGCGATGAAGGCATCGACGCCATCACGCTCGACCACCTCGGCCAGCTGCTCGTCCGCCTCGCGGCGGGCCGCCCGGTCGCGATCGTCGACGATACCTGCCGAGGGGCTCTCGAGGATGAGCCGGGCCACCGAAGCGGGATGCTCGAGGGCCAGCACGAGCGCGAGGCGCGCGCCCATGGAGTAGCCCACGACGATGGCGGGAGTCGCCTCGAGCAGCACCAGCAGGTCGGCCAGGCTGTCGGCCTGACGCTCGAGGGCGTAGACGGCGGGGTCGGAGGGGGCCGCGGAGCCGCCGTGACCCAGGAGGTCTGGCGCGATGACCCGGTGGCTCGCCGACCAGGCCTCGATCTGGTTCGACCACATCCGGGCCGTGCCGGTGAAGCCGTGGAGCAGGAGCATCGATGGGCCGCTGCCGGCAGTGAGGACGTTGAGGCTCACGCGTCGGACCCCAGTGCCCGCTCGACCGCCGCGAACGCCTCGTGGTGCAGCTCGACGTTGCGCGCCCGATCGGTGTTCAGCTCCAGCACCGTCACTCCGGGCCGGCCGAGGCAGGCCCCGATGCCACGCGCCAGGTCGCCCCCACCGACCCGGCGGTGCGCGGCGCCGAGGGCCGTCGCGATCGGCCGCAGGTCGAGCCCGTGCGGGGTCCCGAAGAGCGTCTCGTAGTGCTCGGGCAGGCCCAGCTCGGGCCGCTCGGCCGCCGCCTGCGGCAGGAACGAGAAGATGCCACCCCCATCGTTGTCCACGAGCACGATGAGCAGGTCGAGCCCCAGGCGCTGCGCAGCCGTGATCGAGGTCAGGTCGTGGAGGAAGCTGAGGTCGCCGAGGACCAGCACCACCGGGTGGGCCTGCGCGGCGCGCAGGCCCAGCGCGGTCGCGATGAGGCCGTCGATGCCGTTGGCACCACGGTTGCCGAGGTACCGACGCGGCCGCTCCGTGCCGGGCAGGAACGTGTCGAGGTCGCGCACGGGCATGCTGTTGCCCACGAGCACGACCGCGTGGTCTGGCACTGCCGCACCCACCGCCCGCGCCACGGCGCCCTCGAAAGGCTCGCTCAGACCCGCCTCCCACACGCGCAGAGCCTCGGCGGCCGCGGCGTCAGCCGCCAACCACGCGTCGAGCCAGGCCGGGTCACCAGAGCCCTCGCCTCGCGCCGCTTCGGCGAGGGCCTCGGCGCACGCCACAGGGTCGGCATCGACCCGCTCGATAGCCTCGCCCGCGGGAACGTTCCAGCCGCCGCCGTCGTCGACGAGCAGCTGCTCGGTCGGCCATGCCTCGAGCGCGGTGTTCAGCGCCTTCGAGGTCGGCGTGCCCCCGAAGCGCAGCACCAGATCGGGTCGGTGGCGCTCGGCGAACCCGGAGGCTCGCAGCAGGGCGTCGTGGTGGCTGACGACCAGCGCGCGATCGTGGGTACCCGAGCGCAGGTTGGCCAGCACGTCTGCCACGACCGGCGCCCGCAGCTCGGCGGCGAGCCGCGCCACGGCGGGCGCGAAACCGAGGCGATCGATGGGCCCACAGACGATGAGCGGATGAGCCGAAGCGCGAAGACGCGGCAGGAGCCGCTCGATGAGGTCGGGTGCGGGCGGCTTCGGCCCGGGCTCGTCGGCGGGCACGACGACTTCGGACCCCAGCAACGACCCATCGGGCAGGAGAGGCTCGCGAAACGGCAGATCGAGCTGGACCGGACCGGCCGGGGCCGCGGTGGCCACGTCGAGTGCCCGACCCACGGTGCCGCGGGACTCGACCTCCGTGTCGGACGCCTCGTCGGGCACCGGCAGCTCGGCGTACCACTTGGCGTGGCGGCCGTAGAGCTCCGTCTGGTCGATCGTCTGCGGCGCGCCGACACCCTGCAGCTCCGGTGGCCGGTCGGCGGTCAGCAGGATCAGCGGCACGCGCCCGTAGCGAGCCTCGGCCACGGCTGGAGCGAAATTGACCACGGCGGTGCCAGAGGTACCCAGGATCGCGGCCGGACGGCGCCCGCCCCTCGCGGCCCCGAGCGCGAAGAAGGCCCCGGCGCGCTCATCGAGATGGACCCAGCAGCGGAGCGCGGGCGTGGCCTTGAGCGCGAGCGCCATCGGCGTCGAGCGCGAGCCCGGACAGATGACCACGTCTCGCACGCCACCCGCGACGAGGGCGTCCGCGATCGCCCGCAGCGGGGCAGCGGGCGTGCGGTACACACCGCTCACGGCTCGAACGGCCCCAGCGCCGAGCCCAGCGCCTGCAGCTTGGCCGACGACTCGTCCCACTCACGCGCGGGATCGGAGTCAGCCACGATGCCGCAGCCGGCGAAGAGCGTGACCCCGGCGCCACGGATGACGCCTGACCGCAGGGCGACCACGAACTCACCGCCGCCGTCACGGCCGATCCAGCCCAGCGGGCCTGCGTACCAGCCGCGCTCGTGCGGCTCCTCCTCAGAGATGAGCTCGAGCGCCAGCTGGCGTGGCGTGCCGCCCACCGCAGGCGTGGGATGCAGCCGCTCGACGAGCGTGAGCACATCCGCATCGTCGCGAAGCCGCCCCGAGACCGGCGTCACGAGGTGCTGCACGTGTCGAAAGCGCGCGACCTGCGGGCGGCGCGGGATCTCCAGCTCGTCGGTCACCGGCGCCAGAGCCCCGCGCAGCATCTGCACCACGACCTCGTGCTCCTCACGCTCCTTGTCGGAGGCCAGCAGCTGTTCTGCCAAGGCGACGTCCTCGGCGGGGTCATCGGCCCGCCGCGCCGATCCGGCCATGGCCATCGTGCGCAGCTCGCGGCCGCGGAGGCTGACGAGGCGCTCGGGCGTGGCTCCGATGAAGGTGCGTGGTCCCCGGGTGAAGGCGAAGACCGTCGACTCGGGCGCGGAGGCCTCGAGGCGACGCAGCACACCGGTGATGTCGATGTCGGAGGCGGCCTGCAGCGTGATCTCACGCGAGAGCACGGCCTTGTCCAGCCGACCGCGACCGACCGCGCCCGCGAGTCGCGCGACCGAGGCGTGCCAGGCCGCCGCATCGGGCGTACGCCGGCGGACCGCCAGCGACTGGCGCGCCGGCCCGGAGGGCTGCACCGGCGCCTCGGCCAGATAGGCCCACGTCTGGTCGAGGGACCCGATCAGGGTGGCCGGCGGCACGCCCTCGGGTTCGACCACCACCGAAGCGGTGAGCCACGATCCGGCAGGCGTGGTCGAGAGCGTCAGCGCCGGCAACGTCATGCAGCCGGCCTCGAATCCCAGCCAGGTCTCCGACTCCACGGGCTCATCGTCGAAGGCGAACCCGCCGAGCAGCACGGGGCCAGCCTCAGGCGGGGCGTCACCGGGTTCGATGATGGCGCCGTCGAGCAGCATCCGCCACGCGACAGAGATGATCTCGAAGCGCGCCTCGTGGCTCTGCCGCGCCGACCAGGCCTCGCCGATGCCGACGATGGCGACGCCGGCCTGGGGCTGCAGCCACAGTGACGCGCCCAGTGGCCGGGCCATGCCGTGGAGCGCGATGGGGTCGACGGGTGCGACCGGCACCGTGGCCGAGACCAGGGTGGCCTCCTCCGCGCCCGCAGCCCGAGCCGCGAGTGGGGCCAGGACGGTGGCCAGATCGGGTGCGGCTGTCCGCTCGACGTAGGTCATGGCCAAGCCAGCGCGGCGATACGCGCCTCCGGGATGCCGACGCTGCGCAAGAGGATGGCGCGAAGGGTCGGGTAGGTGTCCTCCAGCCGTCCCGGTCGCTCCGCCATCAGCCAGCGCATGACGACCTCGTTGAGCGCCCCGAACCAGGCCATGCCCGCGACGTCGGTGTCGAGAGGCTCGATGATGCCGGCCGCGACGGCCTCGTCAAGCTGCTGCGCGATGATGCCCGCGAAACGTTCATGCAGCCGCTGCAGCTCGGCCTGGAACTCGGAGCCGGCCCCGACCGCATCGATCAGGAACAGGCGGGCCATCGTGCGGTGGCCGGCGAACACCCCCAGGACCGTGCGCAGCGCCACGTCGGCGCGCTCGATGGGATCGTCGTAGGGTGCGATCGTGCGCTCGACCTTGCCCGTCAGCCGGTCGGCCGTGGTGCGCAGCAGCTCCAGGAAGAGCGACTCCTTGGTGGGAAAGTGGAAGTAGACTCCGCCCTTGCTCGTCTCGGCTTGGCGACCCACCTCGTCTACGCCCGCCTGTCGGTAGCCGCGCTGGCTGAAGACGGAGAAGGCCGCGTCAAGGATGCGCTCACGGCGCCTGGCGCTCCGTTCCTGCCTCACGTTGCTCTGCCTCCGGTCTCCGACTTCCGACGCGCTGGTCGGTTTTGCTCCAGAGCATGGTAACAGAGCGGTCCTACTATTCCTATCGAGATATGGGACAATGGCCCCACATGAGAGTCTCCGCCAAAGCCGACTACGCCGCCCGCGCCGCGGCCGAGCTGTCCACCGCGACCGACAAGCCCATGAAGGCCGATCGCATCGCGGAGGCCCAGGACATCCCGGCCAAGTTCCTCGAGACCATCCTGCTCGAGCTCAAGCACGCCGGCATCGTGCGCAGCCAGCGCGGCCCGGATGGCGGCTACGCGCTCGCCCGACCCGCCGAGGACATCAGCGTGGCGGACGTCATCCGCGCCGTCGATGGACCGCTCGCCAACGTTCGCGGTGACCGTCCGGAGAATATGGAGTACAAGGGCGCGGCCGAGCCGCTCACGGACGTCTGGATCGCCATCCGCGCCGCGTTGCGCGAGATCCTCGAGACCACCACCCTGGCCCACCTCCGCGACGGCGAGCTACCCGCTCGTGTGGCCGAGCTGGCCGGTGACCCGGAGGCCTGGGTCTCGCTCGGGCGGATCCGCGGGGCCACCCCGAGCGGCGGCCGCAAGTCCGCTCAGCCGAAGGTCAACAGCGCCAAGTCGTAGACCGCCACCTCCCGCGTCCCGTCCAGGCTGAGGCGGACCGCATCGATCGTGCGCGGCTTCTTGTCCAGCGCCACCAAGCCGAGGTACGTCCCGGCTCCGGGCGCCTCGTAGGTCGCGGCGCTACGCCATCCCCCTGCTTCGCGCGCAGACAGCTCGAAGCCGATCGGCCCGGCGCCGTCGACCCGCAGCACGTAGGCCAACGCGTGCTGGCGCAGCGGGGCACCGCCGACGGGGATGACGAGTGAGCCGGACCTGCCGTCGAGTCGCACCGTGGGCACGTCCCTCGCCTCCAGCGTGCCCCCGCTGACTTCCAGCGGCGGCTCGGCCTCGAGGGCCGACCACGTGATCTCCGCCTGCAACCAGGCCATCTCCTGCTCTATGTGTGGCGAGCGTAGGAATCTCCCGGGAGCCGGCTCGTAGTCGTGGTCCTCGCCGCGAACGTGGGCGCCGCGGACGCCCGGCATGGGCAGGCCGCGGAACGAGCGCCTCTTGCGGGCCTCGGCCAGTCCGGCGGCCTCGTTGGAGACGATGGCCGTGGCTTCCTGACCGAACAGGTCGTTGATGGGGAAGCCGGGCATCCGCAGCTTGCTGCCGTATCGCGCCGGGCTTCGCGCGATCGTGCGCATCTCCTCCATCAACGCGCGCGTTCGGGGCTGCCAGCGGTCGATGACGTGATCCTCGATCCCGGGGATGTCGAAGGGCACGTCCGGCAGTTGGAAGGCGTGCGTCGAGGTCGTCGCCCGCGTGCGCTTGGCCTGGAACTCCGCCCACGACTTGGTGAAGTAGTGGTTCATCTGGAGGTTGGCGTAGGTCGGGTCCTCGATGACCGTGGCCTCTTCGCTGGTCGGCTCGCCGGCGGTGTTGACCGTTCGGCCGTGGACCGTGAAGGCGTTGTGGATGCCAACGCGGGCAGTGCCGCGGGGCCGGATGATGGGCTTGGCCAGGATCTCGTCGGTACCCATGCGCGGCACGTGCTCGCTGTACTCACGATAGGACTCGGTCACGAGGCCCCCGACGGGCGTGCGGTTGCCCGAGTAGCAGAACTCCTTGCGTGAGACCAGCACCTGCTCCGCCTCGGGGAAGCGCGCCAGGACGTCCCCGATCGACTCGTCTCGCTCCGGCACCAGGAACTCATCGATGTCGACGTAGGCGATCCACTCGGTGGTGTCGCCGAAGAAGCGCACGACGTGGTTGTTGGCGTCGCGCTGCAGCCCGCGCATGGGGAAGTAGATCGTGGTCACGACGCCGTGATCGGCGTAGGGCTTGAGCACGTCGTGGAGCTCGTCGGTGGAGCCGTTGTCGTAGAGGAAGAAGTGGTCCACGCCGATGGCCATGTGGTGGCACAGCCACTCCTCCATGTTCGGCGCCTCGTCCTTGAGGATGGCCATGACCGAGACGTCGAAGCGGCCACGCCCCATGAGCGGCGGGCGCTCACGGCGCTCTTCTCCCCGACCACGACCAAGGATCTGGCCTACCCGCTTGCCCAGTGCCATCGCCGCAGCCTAATGGGTCCCGACCAGGACTGAGGGATCAGACTGGTCGCCGTGCCGGGCCACCCGGTGAGCACTTGCGCAGCCAGGGTCATGAA
>JBFLKP010000301.1:0-2744 GCA_040883225.1 Candidatus Limnocylindrales bacterium
CCCGGCATCGACAACAGCGAGTTCACCGACTGGCTCCGCGAGCAGGGGTTCCAGGTCGTCGACGATGCCCGCGCGAACTTCGAGCGCACGGCGCTCTCGCTCAGCGCGGTGCACGACATGAGCCTGCACGAGGACCTCGCCGGCGGCGGCAATCAGTACGACGAGCTGGTCCGCCGCATCCGCACGAGTCGCGCCGCCTCCACGCTCAAGGAGGCCGGCTACGACTACATCGTGGCCGGATCGTGGTGGGGTCCCAGCGCCTACTCGCCCATCGCCGACCTCACGGTCAAGCCGCGCTTCGTCATGTCCTTCGGCTCCGCCTTGGCCGATCGCTCGCTGCTGCCCAGCCTCGAGGCCCTGGCCGCGGTCGTGACCCGGCGCTCGATCGACGGCTCGGAGCGCCAGATCGCCGTCTCGACGCAGAACCAGTTCGCCTCGCTCCACGCGCTCGGCGACCAGCCCAGCCCCAAGCTCGTCTTCGCCCACTTCCTCGTGCCCCACGACCCGTACGTGTTCCTCGAGGACGGCACGGTGGATGGTGAGAACGCCTCGTATGAGACGCAGCTGATCTACACCAACGAGCAGCTCAAGCAGATCGTCGGGACGCTGCTCGACGTGCCCGAGGACGAGCAGCCCATCATCATCCTGCAGGCGGACGAGGGCCCATACCACGAGCGCTACGACGAGGATCGCGACACGTTCGACTGGACCACGGCCAGCGCGGAGGAGCTGGTCACGAAGTTCGGCGTGCTCAACGCCTTCTACCTGCCGGGCGCCGAGGGCGAGGCCCCGCTACCCGCGGGCCTGAGCCTGGTCAACACGTACCCCGAGATCCTCGGCCGCTACCTCGGGCTGGACGTGGAGCGGGTGCCCGACCGCGTGCTGGGCATGGTCGGCGGCGACTACTTCGAGCTCATCGACCTCACCGACGAGGCTGACGCGGCCTTCGAGGAGCTGGTGCCGAGCTAGCGGCGACGGAAGTGGAAGAGGATGCGGCCGCTGCCCTCGATGGGCGTCTCGGCCTCCACCTCGAAGTGGGGCTCGAAGGCGGACCGGAAGCCCTCCACGTGGTAGTCGTCGAAGACGTCGCGGCGGAAGGCCAGCAGGCGCCGGACCATGGGGTCGTCCTTGGGCACGAACTCCACCACCGCGTGCGGCGCCAGGCCGGCGAAGACGGCGGCGATCATCGGGAGCGGCACGTTGGCGCCGATGGCCAGGTGGTGGACCAGCGCGAGGCCCAGGATGACGTCCGCGTCGATGCGATCGAGCAGGCTGGCGCGCTCGGCGTTGGCCCATCCCAGCGCGGGGCTGGGATCGGTGATATCCGCGAGCAGCGGCGTGATGTCGGTACGTCCGTCGGCCTTGAGCGCGCGGTAGCCACGCTCGACCGCGGCGGGGTCGATGTCGAGCGCCACCACGCGATAGCCGGCGTCGGCGGCGATCCGGCTGTAGCGGCCGGTGTTCGCGCCCAGGTCCCAGGCGCTGCTGCCACCCACCTTCGTGACGGCCGCCTCGACGGCCCGCATCTTGGCCTCGGTGGCGGCGTCGGTGTAGCTGGTGTTGTCCGCGTAGTCGGCCCAGGCGGTGCCCTCCGGCTCCCAGGAGAGACCGGCGACCGTGTTCTGCAGGCTCTCGATGAGCGTGGCCAGCTTCTCGGCCGACATCGAGGCCCCCGGCTTGTGGTCGGCGGCGGCGTTGTCGTCGGCGTGCTGCTTCTGGGCTCGGGCGTGGAGGTGGATGTGCGGGCCCAGCCCGAAGCTCAGGCGCGTGCGACCCGGCAGCAGCCGGGCGGCGAGGTCGAGCGGGATGCCCTCGAGGTGGTCGCGCAGCAGCGAGCCCAGGCGGATGTCGACCTTGGCCATGAGGGCGAGGGGCGCCAGGAAGTGCTCGCAGAACTGGCGGTACGGGGCCCACGGCGCCCCCGGCTCGGCGCGCTCGAAGGAGAGCGAGTCGATGAGCACCGGGCGACCTTGGTGGAACTGGACGTTGTAGGCCGACGCGTCGCGGAGCGTGAACCCGGCCTCGGCGGCCAGCGACTGCGCGCGCAGCGTCAGGAGCGCGGCGTCCTGCAGCTGGCTGAAGGACCACTCGTAGGGGTAGGAGATGAGCTCGAGCTGCTGCGGAAGGATGACCGCGGCCGCGCCGGGCGCGGCGGCGAGCTCGAGATCGGCATCCTCGTGCGGGATGACGATGCCGTCGTCCCGCAGGCGCTCGTAGAGGCCGGAGTCGAGGTAGGCCTGCCAGTCGCCGGCGAAGGACCGGTCGACCTGGCGGAAGACGACCCCCTCGCGGCGGAAGACGAAGCCCGCCGGGTCCCGATAGGAGCCGGCGTCGCGTTCGGGCGCGCTCGGGGCGGCGGGGGCGTCAGCCACCCTGCGGCGTATCGTCCGTCTTGGCGCTCGTGCTGGCGTTCGATTCGGTGGCGGTCGCGGTGTCGCCGCCGCGGACGGTGTTCACGAACCGCGAGATCTGCTTGCGGAAGAAGATCGGCGCAGCCACGAGGCCGGCGATGAGGGCCTGGATGACCAGGCTGCCGGAGCCCGGGTCGATGTAGGCGAAGACCAGTTCCATTGATGACTCTCCGGATGGGCGGATGATGACGGCGCCAGCACCACGCCGGCCGATACCCCAGGGACGATAGCACCGCAGTGCACCGTTTCGACCTCGACGATGGTCAGGCGGGCGGGTAGGACCGATATCCGGCGGCCTGACCGCCGTAGGCGGTGCTAGGGTCCGGGCTGTGA
>JBFLKP010000302.1:0-3440 GCA_040883225.1 Candidatus Limnocylindrales bacterium
GCGTCGGCTCGGGCGTGGGCTCGGGCGTCGGCTCGGGCGTGGGCTCGGGCGTCGGCTCGGGCGTGGGCTCGGGCGTCGGCTCGGGCGTCGGCTCGGGCGTCGGCTCGGGCGTGGGCTCGATGGTGGCGTCGACTGGCTCGGTCGTCTCTTCCGGCTCAGGGCTGGTCGCGATCGTCGGCTCGGGCGTTGGATCGTCTGACTCGAAGACGTCAGCCAGGAAGCCGCCCCGGCCGAAGGCCAGGACGACGACGAAGATGAGGGCGAAGACCGCGATGATGATGCCGACCCACCACTTGGAGACGGGATCATCGATGTAGGGCGGCTCTTGGGGGCCACCCTTGGCTGCAGATGGAGCCGCGGCCCCGGTGGTGGCTCCGGTGACCGGCGTGGTCCCAGCAGGCTCCTGCTCCGAACCGTCCGCGGTGGGCTCGTCAGCGGATGGTGTTTCCGACGAGTCATCCTCCACGGGCTCGCCGACCGGCTCCTCCGCCACGTCCTGCTCGGGGGCGGCGTCTTCAGGCTTCTTCTCGTCGGTCATCTAGTGGAGCTCTCCCTGGGTCGTTCCCGTCCCCCCGATTATCGCGGTGACCGGGCAAGCCTGCCGGGCTCAGACGTCACGGACAGCCGGCAGCCACGCTGCGACCACCGCGGCCAGCACGGTGAGCACGCCCGTGAAGGCGATGATGACGCCGGCGTCCACTTGGTCGGCCAGCCCCGAAGCCACGGCCATGGCGCCGGTCAGGGCACCCATGACGATGCTCGAGCGGATGGCGACGACCCGCCCGAGCATCCCTTCGGGGGTCCGTTCGGCGAAGAGCGTCTGGCTGGGGATGACGTAGACGAGGTTGAAGACGCCGACGATCACGGCCGCGCCGACCGCGAGCAGCTCGTTCGAGGTCAGACCCAGCGCGATGGTCGCCAGGCCCATGACAGCGAAGCCGCTGATGATCAACCAGCCCTTGCGCAGCCTGGCACCGATGGCGCCGACCACGAAGCCACCGGCCAGGTTGCCCACACCGATGGCTGCCTCGATGACAGCGTAGCTCTCCGGATAGGGGATGATCTGGCCCGAGAGCGTGCGCTCGGCGTAGACGACCATGAGCGAGAGGGTGGCGCCCACCGAGAGCTGCGCCAGGACCGACACGAGCGTGTTCTGGAAGAGCGTGACGTCGCCCCGCAGGAAGTGCCAGCCTTCGCGGAGCTCCTCGATGAAGGCCCCGATGGCCCCGGTGACCTTCGGTCCGGCCTCGCGCACTGCCGGCGGGATCACGAGGCCAGCGAGCAGGACGGCGCTGATGATGTAGGTGACCGAGTCGACCCAGAAGGCCAGGGCCACGTTGGCGCCAAGCAGGCCCACGAACAGGCCCGCCAGCGGATAGCCGGCGATGTCGGCCAGGGTCTCGCCGGTCCAGATGGCGCCGTTGGCCGGCATCAGGTCCGCCCGACTGACGATGCGCGGCAGGATCGCGGTCTTGGCCGGGCGGAAGAAGAGGCTGACGGTGGTCGTGAGGAAGACCACGGGGTAGACCAGCCAGACGTTGACCTCGATGACGAACGGCAGCAGCAGCACGAGCCCGGCGCGAACGAGATCGCTCACGATCATCACCCGCTTCTGGTCCCAACGGTCGACGAACGTGCCTGCGATCGGTCCGAGCAGCAGGTTCGGCAGCGTGGCCGCGAGGAAGACCAGGCCGGTCTGCATGGCCGAGCCGGTGACCGCGAGGACCATCACACCGAGCGCGATCTGGTGCAGTCGATCGCCGAACACGCTGATGGTGCCGGCGAGCCAGAAACCCGAGAAGCGAGCGTCGCGAGCGAGCCGCACGTAGGGGTGTTGGCGGATGCGAGCGGCAAGGGTCTGGTCGAACGGCGTCGGCTCGACCGCTCCAGCGCCGTGGGCCGCTGAGGAGCGCAGACCGGTGCCCATGCCGGATCCGCCCACGATCGGCCGCTGGATGCCAGAAGGATCGATGTAGGTGGTCGCGGCGGTCGTGCGGACCTCAGCCTCGGGCTTGGCATTCCACAGCGAGACCACCCCAGCGTCGGGGTCGGACGTGCCGCGGGCGATGGCCGAGAACAGGAACCAGCCGACGCCGGCTGCGAGCATGACGTCACCGAGGCTGATGACGTTGGAGAGGAAGGGGATGGTGATGGGGACGATGTCGCCAAGCGGCCCCGCCATCGACAGGAACTCGAGGTTGAGCTCGTCGGGCAGAAGGACATGGAAGGTCGCGGAGAGGTCATCGGCGGTGAGCCCTGCGATCTCGAGGGCGGGCATCCACACGGGCATGTATCCGCCATTCACCACGACCGCGAGGCCGTTCGCGCCGATACCGGCCATCGCCAACAGCAGGCCTGGCTGCGAGCGATTGAGCCAGAGCGCCACGACAAGCAGGCCGAAGGAGGTCGCGAAGAGCGGGAGGCGAAGGACCTCGACCAGTTCGATGCCCTGATCCAGGCCCCATTGGGTGGCCACTCGCAAGAGCAGGCCACCGATGATGAGGGCTCCGAACCTGAGCTGGGCCGAGAGCAGGTTCCGCAGACTGCCGCCAGCGAGAAGGCCGGCGGCGATGCCGAGGATGACCGCGATGAAGAGCATCAGGCAGCACCCCCCGCTGCTTTCAGGCAGGCTCGATCAGGCTGTGACCGGGCCGCTGAGTGGCCCGCCATGTGCTCGGAGCCTCCCGTCTAGGGTTCGGCGGGGGCTGAGTTGGTCGGGATCGGGCGGGCCTTCGCACGTGAGGCGGCGACCTGGCCGAGGGTCGGGATGGGGGGCAAGGGCTGTTCTGGCTCGCCAGGCTCGTCGTCGATGTCCTGCGCGGCTTCCTGCGCTGTCTTGGTGCGGCCGAAGGCCTCGACGACGCTAGGGTCGAACTGGATGCCGGCGTACCGCTTCAACTCCTCGAAGGCTTCGGCGGCCGTGAGCGGGATCGGGCGATAGGGGCGTGAGGCTGTCATGGCCTCGAAGGCATCAGCGACGTGGAGCACACGAGCCAGAAGCGGGATCTCCTCGCCGATGAGGCGGTCAGGGTACCCAGAGCCGTTGTACCACTCGTGGTGATGGCGGATCAATGGGCGCTCCGCGGCCAGCTGGTCGACGTCCTTGAGGATCTCCTCGCCCTTCACGGGGTGCTCGTTCATGAGGATGCGCTCCTCGCGCGTGAGCTTCTCAGGCTTCAGCAGGACCGCGTCGCGGATGCCGATCTTCCCGATGTCGTGCAGCAGGCCACCCCATTCGAGCTGCTCCAACTCTGGCTCGCTGAGGTTCATCGCCTGTCCGATCTCGACGGCGATACCGGAGACGTGCTCGGAGTGCTTCTTGGTACTGGGGTCTCGCGCGTCGATGGCGGAGGCGAGGGCCTTCACGGTCTGCGTGAACATCTCGCGGATGTCGACGACGGCCTTGTACGCAGCACGAGTCGTGTACAGCGGCAAGGCGA
>JBFLKP010000005.1:0-23179 GCA_040883225.1 Candidatus Limnocylindrales bacterium
GATGCCAGCACTGCCGCTGAAGAGGATGAACACCATACCTGACGAAACCGCGGCCAAGACAGGGAATGAGTGGTTGTAGAGCACGCCGTACCAAGGAACACGACCCTTGAGTTCCCTGACTTCGACGGTGCCAAGCACTGCGACAATCGCCCCAGCTGTTGGTCCACCTAGAACGCTGGCCGCGATGATCGGCGCCGCGCCAACGCTGACCAGAGATCCTCGTGGCATCTGGATGGGAGCTCCAGACGCGACAACTGTCGTTACCACCCAGAAAGAAAGTGCGGCCAGTGTCTCAGCCTGGCCCGAGAAACCCCAAAAGGACCCGTTGAAATCAACGGGCCAGAATCGCAAACTCAACGCGAGCAGCGCGACGGAAGCAACCGGTACGACCGTCAGTAGTATCCGAAGGTTTCTCGACAACGTCGCGACTCCTGGATATCAGCGGGGTGTCCACCAGTATCGTCATCGATACCGTCGACTCCCCATCCAACATTGGTACCAGGAGGCCGCTAGTTACTTCAGATGGGCTGGATGCCCGCGCTGCCCGCGATGATCAGTGTCGCTACGAGTGTCGAAAGCAACGTGAGCCTCGACAGCAACGTTCGAGGCATTCGAACTACCAGGGCTTGACGTGGTTGATGGGAGCCATTTCTTCCCCTTCTCCCCGGCGCTCTGTCCGGAGTTGACTTGGGGGCGGTCGCTGTGCGCCTCGGAGGTCCCCTCTCTCGAGCCCTCTGAGTGGTCCCACGGCTTCTGCCCCGTGACTCTGGCACCGGCCGATTGGCTGATGCAGGGGCAAGGTTAGGTACGGGGTCATCGGCACCCTATAAGTACTAGTACGTAGGGTCTAGTCAGGACATAGAACTCACGGTTGCGATGATCTCCTCGTAGGCGCGCACCGGCAGTCCGAGTTCCCTCTCGTGTGCTGCGGCCAGACTTCGATAGTGCGCCATCGCTGCGTCGCTCGCCCCTGATGCCGCCAGACTACCAACGAGCGTCGCTCTGATGTCGAACGCCGACGGGTCAATGGTCGCGACCGGCGTGAGTATCTCGACGGCCTCGCCGAACCGCCGCTGCCTGAGGAACTCGCTCGCAGTGCAATGCGCGAGGCGAAGGTACGTGGTGTGGAGGTGGGTTCGCCACTCGGCGGCCCACTCCTCGTACTCGAATTCGGGCGCGAACGGGCCCCGATACAGAGCCAACATCTCTGGGCCGCGCTCGACGGCTGCGCCCGCGCGGATTATCTCGGCTGCTTGGCGGGCGAACGCGATACTGTCTACTTGAAACAGGTCGCGGTCGAGACGTACCAACTCGGCGTCCATGTGAACATAGTCGGCAGTCAGCCCGTCCTCGTACCAAGGCTCAAGTTCTCGCCGGAGATAGAAGATGGTCTGGTGCAGGCTGTTGAGGGCGGACTTCGGCGTCTGGTCCGGCCACATTGCCTCCATCGCTTGTTCGCGGTTGGCGGCCAAGTCCGGCCTGGTGACCAGGAACAGTAGCAGTGCGGCGGACTTTCTTCGCGTGTCCGCCAGGGCCACTGAACGATTCCCTACCTGATAGCTCGAGAGGCCAAGGTCGTGGATCCGCACCGTGGGGCTGATCCTTCGGATCAGTTGCCCAGTAAGGCCGCGCTTCTTCGGTCGACCTGACGACCCCATCTCGAAGCGCCTGAGGATCTCCGCGTCATCTGCCGTTCCAAACCGGGCCACCAATGAAGCCGCTGCTCTCGCATCATCTCCCGTCCCCGCGACGTGTCTGCCGAGTGCAGAGACCCATCTTGCTGGCTCCCGGAGGATTGAGCGCTCCAGTGCGGGTGGTAGCGGTGTGACAAGTCCGATTGCCGATGAGATGACGTCAGCCATCTCAAGCAGGGCCAAAGCTGACTCACTCTCAGCCTCAGAGATCCACGTCGCGAGGCTATCGCCATCTCGGCTCGAGACGGCGTCGAGGATGCGTGCCCGAGCCATCCACCGCCACGCATGCTGGCTCGAGGCGATTGCCATGGCTTCCTGGGCTGCCTCGGTCGCGGAAGGCATTCCTTCCAGTACGGCTAGAGTTGCACGCAAGACCGCTGTTCTGGACGGTGCGTCGATGGCTTGGTATTCGAGACCGTCAAGCACGTCGAACTCCGAGCGAGCAGCGGAATATGCGCCGTCGGATAGGTGCACGGCGATACGCGCGTAGAACCCTTGGTGGTAGGCGCCGAGCTCGCGAGCCCACCTTGAGTCGCCGCGCTCGTACTTCGTCAGGAGGCTTCTTGCCCGGCTCGTGCGCCCACATACGGCGTGCATGTACGCAGCGTCGGCGATTGCGTCGGCCGAAGCCGCCTGCTCCGTTGCCGATAGACTCGCAATGCGCAGCCCTTCCTCGAGGTTGCCAAGTTCGGCGATCGCTGCAGCCTCAATAGACAGCGTAGATGCGGCGATACCGTAGTCACCTTGGGCCTTCTCAAGCCACCGTGTAGCGTCTCGCGAGAACTCGATTGCCTCGAGGTAGTTGCCGCGAGAGAGTTCTGCGAAGGCCAGGTTGTGCAGGCTCACGCCAGCGAAGTACTCAAGGCTTGCGTGCTTCTGTCGCCTCACGAGGGTCTTCAAGGACCGCACCACGTCCGTGATGCAGCCTCCCGACATCGCGTCCACTACTAGTTGCCAAGAGGCGGCTACGTCTTTGCTTGTGAACGGGACTTCCGGGTCACCAGCCACGCTTGAGACTTCTTGGTACAGCGGGGCTCGCTCGCCGTTCATGTGGTGGACTGCAGCCCAAGTTAGGCCAACGAGTCCGCGCTCCTCTGGGGACAGCGCTGATCGGTCGATGCCCGATAGGATCTCAAGCGCTCGTCTCTCGTCGTCTTCACCGATCAATGCGCGTGCCTGAATGACCTTCACGGCCGCCGGCGGATCTGTGGACGGCATCGTGTCGACGATCTCCACGGCGGCGCCCCACGCTCCGGTGCCGAGCGCTTCGCCCGCCGCCGAGCCGATGACCCTCATGGCGTCGTCGTGGCTTCGTGCGCTGGAGTAGTGGCGTGCGGACATCAGCCAGTCGTCCAGTTCCGACACCTGGGCGATCGCCAGATGCATCGCCTCGATCCTCTCGGTCGGCACCTCGCGCTCAAGGTGCACCTGGAGGAACTCCCGGAAGAGCGCCTGCAACCGTCGACCACGCGAAGCCATGCTGCGGACGCCGAGCAGGCCGAGGGAGTCAGCTCGATCGAGCGACGCCTCGATGATGCTGAGGTCGACCGGCGTACCCCCCGCCTCCAGCGCGACCGAGACGTACTCCGACTCGACTCGTTCGATGAGGGATGCATGCATCAGCACCCGTTGCGTGTCAGGCGACAGGCGAGTGAGCACCTCCTCTGCGAGGAAGTCGTAGATGGGGCCCGTGGCACCGCTGAGCGCGGCGATGAAGTCCGAGACTTCCTCTGGGCGGCTCACCGAGATCGACGCTGCGACGAGCTGCAGGCCGGCAGCCCATCCCTCCGTCCGCTCGGCGATGATTCGGCAGGCGTCGTCGTCGAGTGGCTGACCGTAGGTGGCAGCGAATAGCTGTTCGATCTCGGCCAGTGTGAAGCGCAGGTCATCGATGTTGAGCGTCGAGACGCGTCCCTGCCCTCGGAGGCGTCCGATCGAGAGCGTAGGCGTGCCACGTCCCGACAGCACGAGGTACATGCCCTCAGGCGCCCGTTCCAGCATCCGGCTGACGATCATCCGGACATCGGGCGACTGGTCGACGAGGTGGTAATCGTCCAGGATCACGGCGATCCTGCCGGCCTCTGCGGTACTGAGGTCGGCCAGGAACTGTGCCATCACGACCTCTTGCGTGGAGCCCATGGCGGCGACATTCCGCAAGAGCGCCTCTGTGGGCTTGCCGAAGTCCGGCCAGACGTCACGCAGCGCGGCGACCAGGTAGCTCAGGAACGTGATCCAGTCACCGTCCGATCGTTCCAGCCGATACCAGACGACCCGGTCGCGCGTGTGGTTGGCGAACTCACCCAGCAGGGTCGTCTTGCCGTATCCGGCCTCCGCTGAGAGCACGATCAGCCTGGCCCGAGCATGCTGCTCGAACCAGTCGACGAGGCGGGGCCGAGCCAGGATGGACCTCGCTGGCGCGGCTTGACCGACCTTGCTGCCGATGATGGCCAGGCCCGACGAGTGTGGCTCAGGCGAGTCTTGCCGGCGGGGCGGATCGGTCGCGGGAGGCGCCGTGGGGTGCTCTGAAGTCACCGACTGCTTGGGCATGGCCGCATCTTCACGATGGTCACTCATTCCACGCTTACCAGGATGTGGATAAGTGGGGTCAGGTGCCCTCGTACTCGAAGAAGATCTTCAGCTCGACTTCGTACTCGGTGATCCGATCCTCGTCGACCTTGGCCGTATGCCGCACGACCTCCACCTGGCGGATGTTGCGGACCGTGGACGCAGCTCGGGCGACGGCGTTAGCGGCCGCGGCGCTCCAGGACTCAGAGCTGCTGCCGACCATCTCGCGGATGATGATGACGCCCATCGTGCGTCTCCTCTGTTCGTATCGTGTCCCGGTGTGATGAGGAGAGTGTAGGGCCGAGAGGCGACCACGGCCTCGAAGATGGTCGACCGATGCCGCCGACATCCGGCCACGCGCTCGGACCTCCTGGCGTCGGAAACCGCTTCCTGCGGCAGCGGGGCTCCGGCTCGTGGGCTAGGCGTACGCACTCTCCGCATAGCGGTCCTCTTCCACGTTCTCGAACCGCGTCTGGCGCTTCTTGAAGTAGAGCTGCATCTCACCGGTGGGCCCATTCCGGTGCTTGGCCAGCTTGAGGTTGACGATCTCGCCGTCCGCGTCGTCCTCCTCCGCTGAGCGCTCCTTGTCCCGCCACAGGAACATGACCATGTCGGCGTCCTGTTCGAGAGCGCCCGATTCGCGCAGGTCGGAGAGGCGTGGCTCGCCCTTCTCGCCACGGTTCTCCGTCTGCCGCGAGAGCTGCGAGAGCGCGACGACGGGGACCTGCAGCTCGCGAGCGAGGGCCTTCAGGCTGCGTGAGATGTCACTCACCTCCTGGACTCGGTTGGCGTCCTTGGAGGTGATGCCCGACTGCATCAGCTGGAGGTAGTCCACGAGGATGAGGTCGAGGCCCGACTCCGCCTGCAGGCGGCGCGCCTTGGTCCGCAGTTCCATGGCGCTGATGTTCGGGGTGTCGTCGATGAAGATCGGTGCCTGGGCCATCTTGCTCATGGCTGGCGCGAGGCGGGCGAAGTGGATCTCCTCCAGCCAGCCGGTGCGGAGCAGGTTCGAGTCCACGCCGCTGACCGACGACAGCAGGCGCAGCACCAACTGCTCCTTGCTCATCTCGAGGCTGAAGACGCCGACGACCTTGCTCTCGTTGACCGCGGCGTGCTCGGCGAAGTTCAGCGCCAGGCTGGTCTTGCCCACGGACGGACGTGCGGCCACGAGCACGAGGTCCGACTTCTGGAGGCCCGTGGTCAGCGAGTCCAGCTTGGTGAAGCCGGTGCGGATCCCACTGATCTCACCCTTGTGCTGGTGCAGGTAGTCGAGGCGGTCCCAGGCGCTGTGTAGCAGGGTGTCCAACTGCGAGAAGCCTGACGAGACGCGCTTCTCCGAGACGGCGAAGAGTTCAGACTCCGCGCGGTCGATGACCTCGCTGACATCACCATCCTCTTCGTAGCCGTAGCCGGCGATGCGACCGGCCGCGCTGATGAGGTTGCGCAGGACACCCTTCCGCTCGACGATGCGAGCGTAGTGCACCACATTGACCGCGGTAGGCGTGAGGTTCATCAGACTGGTCAGGTATGCCGAGCCACCGACCTGGTCGAGCTTGCCCTGCCGCTCCAGCACCTCGCTGATGGTGATGATGTCCACCGGTTCGCGCTTCTCGTACAGCTCCAACGCGGCCGCATAGATGGTGCCGTGGTGCCCGCGATAGAAGTCGTCCGGCTTGAGGATCTCCGCAACCTCGGTTACGGCGTCCTTGTCGATGAGCATGGCACCCAGGACCGATTGCTCGGCTTCGATGGATTGCGGCGGCAGGCGATCGATGGACAAGCGCTGGTCTCCCCGGCTAGGGCATGGACTCACGGATGGAAGCGTGGGCTACGACCGATGGTCGCGGCTGCGGAAGGCCTCCCGCAAGGCGCATCTCCACGAGTTCAAGGCCAACTCTCCACCATTTCTGTGGATAACCCGTGGACAAACGCACAGAACGTGTATGAACGTTCCTAGTCGACGCGGCGGATGACCCCGACGAGCTTGCCTTGGATGCGCACGTCGTCATAGAACTGCGGCTCGTACGCCTCGTTGGCCGGCTGCAGCCGAACGCGGTTCCGCTCCTTGAAGAAGCGCTTGAGGGTGACCGAGTTCTCTTCGACCTGGGCAACCACGATGTCGCCATCGTGCGCCGTCGCTTGCTCCCGGATGACCACAAGATCCCCGTCCATGATGTGCGCATCCACCATGGAGTCGCCCCGGACGCGCAGCACATAGGTCCCCGAGCTGGTGTTGATGATGTCCGGCACTGTCACGGTTTCCGTGGTGTCCTGATAGGCCTCGATGGGCCCGCCAGCGGCGATCTCCCCGATAACGGGGATGGCGGCGGTCACAGGCTCAGCCTTACGGGTGAGATGGTCTGTGCCCGCGTCCGTGGACTGCAGCGCCGCGGGCGTCAGGCGGATGGCGCGCGACTGCGTGGCATCACGCTCCAGCATGCCCTCCCGCTCGAGGGCAGAGAGGTGGTGATGGACCGCCGATGTCGAGGCCAAGTCCACGGCCGCGGCGATCTCTCGCACGGACGGCGGGTAGCCGCTATCCCGAACGGTGGTGGCGATGTAATCGATGATCCGCTGTTTGCGGAGCGCGTCGTGCTTGGTCACGGGACCTCCTGCGCCCATCACGGTACCGAACACCTGTTCGATTGTCAAGCGCGACGCGCCCAGGGATTCGGGGTTGCTTTCGCGCGGGCGCGAGGGGATGGCGGGGCGTGCGGGTGCTAGACTCGCGCTCCCGATGGCCCTGAGAAGCACCTTCAGGCTGGGACTGACCGCGCTCAGCTTCTGGCCCTTCCTACCGATCGCCTCGCGGGCCCCCGTGTACGGCAGGCTCGTCTACGAGCTCGCGGTCGATCGGCGAGTACCCTGGTCAAGGAAGGCCATCCTGGGGATCGCGGTGGCGTACGTCGTTTCGCCCATCGACCTCATCCCCGATTTCATCCCCTTCATCAGCCGGGTCGACGACGTCATGGTCACGGTCATCGCGCTCGACCTCTTCCTCGAAGGGGTGCCCAGAGAGCTCATGATCGAGAAGATGTATACCCTTGGCATCGACGGCCGTGAGCTGGAGCGCGACATGGAAGCCGCTCGACGCTTCCTCCCGCTGCCCATTCGCACCCTCGCACGACGACTGCCGGCCCTCATCGAGGCCAGCGCTGATGTCGTCCGCGCGGAGCTGGAAGCACGCGGCTATCTCGAGAACGAAGAACCGGACAAGGAGGCAAATTCAGCGTGAAGGTCATCCTCACAGCGGATGTCGATCCGCTCGGCAAGAGCGGAGAGCTCAAGGACGTGGCCAATGGCTACGCTCGCAACTACCTCATCCCGCGGAACCTGGCCGTTCCGGCCGCCGGCGGCACCTATCGCGCCTGGCTGCATGACATCGCCAGCCGCGAGGAGCTGCGCAAGAAGGAACGCGAGGAAGCCGAGATCAACGCCACTCGCATCAGCAGCACCACGTTGACGATGGGCGTGAAGGTCGGCGAGGGCGGCAAGCTCTACGGCTCCATCACGGCCAAGGACATCGCGGACGCGCTTGCGCGCCGTGGCATCGAGATCGACCGCCACAAGATCGACCTCGAGGAGCCGCTGCGTCAGCTCGGCACGTACAAGGTCGCCATCAAGGTGTACCAGGACACGGTCTCCGAGGTCACCGTGGAGGTCGAGCCCAAGGGCTAGCTCAGGGGGCGTGGTT
Source organism: Candidatus Limnocylindrales bacterium (assembly GCA_040883225.1). GTDB lineage: Bacteria > Chloroflexota > Limnocylindria > Limnocylindrales > CSP1-4 > JAFMJV01. Next base: position 7,954 of record JBFLKP010000005.1, read on the forward strand.
CGCCCGACCAAGGGCTTGTCCCGTGGCCACATGATGGTGTGGTGAGCCGCGCCACCATCCTGCACGTCGATCTCGACGCGTTCTTCGCTGCCGTCGAGCAGCGAGACCACCCTGAGCTGCGCGGCAGGCCCATCGCCGTCGGCGGTGGGGGTGCAAGCGACCGCGGCGTCGTCTCTGCCGCCTCCTATGAGGCGCGCCGCTACGGCGTCCACTCGGCCATGCCCTTGCGAACCGCCGCGCGGCTCTGTCCGGAGCTGGTCTTCGTGCCCGTCGACGGACGCAAGTACGGTCGCGTCAGCAAGCAGGTCATGGAGATCCTGCGGCGCTACACGCCCGCGGTCGAGCAGATCTCCATCGACGAGGCCTTCCTCGACGTGCATGGCTCGGAGATCCTCCACGGTGCCCCGACCGATATCGCGCGCTCGATCAAGTCCGATGTCGCGCGCGAGCTCGAGCTGACGGTCTCGGTCGGGGTGGCCGCGACCAAGCTCGTGGCCAAGGTCGCCTCCGACCTCGAGAAGCCCGATGGGCTCGTGGTGGTCGAATCCGGCAGCGAGGCCACCTTCCTCGCTCCGCTGCCCATCTCCCGCTTGTGGGGTGTCGGCCAGAAGACGGCTGGGATCCTGGCCGAGTTCGGCGTCCGGACCATCGGTGACCTCGCGGCCCTGCCCGACGACCTGCTGACCCGGCGCTTCGGCAGGATGGGCCCGGTGCTGGCCCTGCGCGCTCGCGGCATCGACTCGTCGCCGGTCTCCGGTGCCGAGCCTGCTCGCTCCGTCAGCCATGAGCACACCTTCGACGTCGATGCGTCCGACCTGGAGGTGCTCGAACGTACGCTGCTGGCACTGTCCGAAGGCGTGGCTGGCCGGTTGCGCACAGGCGGGGTGAAGGCCCGAACCATCACGGTCAAGGTACGCGACTCCTCCTTCCACACGGTATCCCGACAGCGCACCTTGCCCGAGCCGACCGACCAGACCGAGGATGTCTTCGCCGCCGCGCGCGACCTCGCGCGTCCGCAGTTGAAGGGCATCCGCGTGCGGCTGCTGGGCGTGGCTGCGTCCCACCTGGGCGAGGGCCAGCAGATGGGCCTGTTCGCGGCCGAGGATGAGCGTCGGCGCAAGGCCACGGCCGCCGCCGATGCCATCCGGGCGCGCTATGGCTCCAGGGCCATCCGGCGGGCGCGGCTCATCGATAGCGGCGTCGCCGAGCCCTTCGAGCGCGATCCCATGTCGGCGCCCGAAGGCGGCAGCATCGGCCGCGCTCGCGAGGAGCAGCCGCCCGATCGCTGAAGCCGCGCCGGAGCGTGACAGCGGAGGTGGCACGGACAGCGCTGAGGCTGCGGGTAGCCCTCGCTGGAGGCTTGACGTTCGAACGGATGTTCGATAGTCTCCCGGAGCCGTAACAGAACAGATGTTCGATAGCGGTCCGAACCGTGCCCCTCGGACGCGCCGCAGAAGAGGAGTCCGTACCGTGTTCCACCTCATCCCCACGACCACCTCCGTCGCCGTCGACACGGCTACCGGGCGTCCGCGCGAGATCCGCACCGATGGCCGCCGCTTCGCGGTCACCGCTCTCGAGTCGGTGCGAGATGAGACCTCGGCCTACTCGATCGCGTCCGGCCCGCGCACGGTCTTCGTGGTGCACGCCGCGGGCCGCCGCTATCGGCTCACCCATCGACTCGATGACCGGCGCTGGATGATCGAGGATCTGGGCACCAGCCCGGTCCAGACGAGCGCCGCCTAACCCCTCAGGGTCCCGGTCCACGACTCGGTCGCGTGCGAGAATGCTGGTCATGACCCCACGCACCGATTCCCTCGCCGGCCAACGGCTGGGCGACTTCCTCGAGGCGCTCGCCTCCGAGCAGCCCGTACCGGGCGGCGGCGCAGCTGCCGCGGTCTCTGCTGCACTCGCTGCCAGCCTCACGGCCATGGTCGTGCGGCTCTCGCTCGACCGCGAGAAGTACGCGGGATTCGGCGAGCTGCATGCGGAGGCTCTGGCGGCCTCGGATGCCGCCAGACTGCGCTTCACCGAGCTCGCAGAGCAGGACGCAGCCGCCTACGCGGCGTATCGTGCCGCGCGCGGAATGCCTCACGAGACGGATGAGCAGCGGGTGGCGCGGGAGGCCGCCACGCGCGAAGCGGCGCGGGCTGCCACGAAGGTGCCGCTCGAGCTGGTCAAGGCCTGCCAGGCCCAGGTCGAGCTGGTCGAACGCTGTGCCGGCCGCACCAATCTCTACGTCGCCAGCGATCTGGAGGTCGCCGCCCTGCTGCTCGATAGCGCCGCGCGGGCGGCCGCGGTCAACGTACGCGCGAACCTGCCCTCGATCGGCGATGAGGGCTATGCCAGTGCGGTCACCGCCGAGCTCGACCAACGCCTGCAACAGGTCCAGGGCACCGCTGATCGGGCGCGCGAACGCGTGGCCAAGCGCACGCTGCGCAAGCCGGAAGGGGAGTAGCCCCGCTCAGCCTCCGCGGGCGATGACGAGCGCCAGCACGACGAGGACGCCGAGCAGCGCGCCCGCGCCCGCATAGACCCAGGTCTCCCAGTCGATCGGACCGAGCGGATCTCCGGTCGGACCGTGTCCGTGCCCGTCGTCGTGCTCCTCTGAGATGGCGTGCGTGGTGTGAGCGTCAGACATGGCTCCAGTATCGGCCATCGCTAGTAGCCGAGCGCGTCGGTCACGAGATCGTCCACCGTGAGCTCATCACTGACCGTGGAGCCCGGCAGCGAGCGCATGATGGCGAGCCCCGATTCCCACGCCTCGCGGTCGACCGTTCCGAGGCCATGCTCGGCGGCGTGGTCTCCCTTCCACGACTCGATCGTGGCCTCGAGGATGGCCAGCTGCGTCTTGGGGTCGGCTGCCAGCTCGGGGACGCGCTCGAAGGTGGCCTCCAACCCGACCTGTGGGTCGGCGGTGATCTCCTCCATGGCCCGGACGGTGGCGGTCGCGAAGGCCTGCAGTGCCGCACCCTTGCGCTCGATGGTCTCGACGCCGGCGACGAGGCCTGGTCCGGGAAGTGGCGCCACCTCCGACACTCGCAACACGTTGACGTCCCGTCCACGCAGGCCGAGCTGGACCGGCTCGTTAGTGATGAACCCGGTGGCGGCATCCACCTGCCCGGCATCGACAGCGACGGCTTGCCCGAAGTCGGGATAGGTCGTGATCTCGGCATCGTCCGGCGTGAGGCCGGCGGACGCGAGGAGGGCCTGCAGGGCGACCCACGACGAGCCGTAGCGCCCGGGGATCCCGATCCTGGCGCCGGCCAGGTCGACGGCGGTCTCGATGCCGCTATCTCCGAGCGAGAAGACGACGTTGGGGTCCTGCCCGTAGACGGTCGCGCCGTAACGCACCGGGATGCCCTGGCTCACGGCCGGGATGACGCTGGTGCCGTCGGCCATGCCGATGTCGACCGCACCCCGCGCCAGGAGCGTGATGAGCTCGGGGTCGATCTTGTTCTCGAAGGTCACATCCAACCCGGCCTCCGCGTAGTAGCCGGCGTGGTCGGCGAGGTAGAACTGCGCGAACTGCACGCTGGGGATGTAACCCAGTCCGACGGTGAGGGGGACCGGCTCGAGGGCAGGCTCAGCGGTGTCCTGGGCTGTGGCTGCGCCGGTGCTACCCGCGGACAACGCCGTCGCCAACGCCGCTGCCGCCAGCAGCCGGCGCGCCCGGGAGGATGTGGAGGTCATAGGGGTCTGTTCCTTTCTGTGGCTCAGGAGGTCGTGCGAACGAGCCGCCGCTCGACCGCGACGACGATCAGGTAGAGCGCGACGCCCATGAGTCCGATGGTCATGAGCGTGGCGAACATCAACGGGATGTCGAACATCGAGCCGCGTGCGAGGTTGATGAGCACGCCGAGGCCGGAGTCGCCCCCGGCCCACTCGGCCACGATGGCGCCGACGACCGCGAGGGTGACGCCGATGCGCAGGCTGCCCATGATCTGCGGCAGCGCGGAAGGCACCTCGATGCGCAGGAGACGCTGTCGCCGGCTGGCTCGGAAGCTGCGCCCGAGCTCGATGAGCTTGGGATCGACCGAGCGGATGCCGACCATCGTGCCCACGGCGATGGGGAAGAAGCAGATGAGGGCGCAGATCAGCACTCGGCTTCCGAGGCCCGTCCCGAACCAGAGCGCGATGAGCGGGGCCAGCGCCAGGATGGGCGTTGCCTGTGCGGCCACGATGTAGGGTGAGAGCATGCGCGCCGCGAGCCGGGAGCGAGCCAGGAGGATGCCGGTGAGCACACCCGCCAGGCCGCCGGCCGCGAGACCCAGGAGCACCTCGGTGAGCGTGGTCCAGAAGTGCGGCCCGATGATGCCTTCGGTCCAGCCGCTGACGAACCGCTCGGCCACGACCGCTGGTCCCGGAAGGATGTACGACGGGTAGTCGCCGAGGGTGACGATCGCCTGCCAGGCAAGGATGAAGAGGAGGGCCGCGCCGACGACCGGTGCGACGTCGTGCAGGAGGCGGCGCCAGCGAGGCCCCTTGACGTCGCGCCTGGACTCGCCCGCCGCGGCCCCGGCCTTCTTGGCCGCCGTGGTCATGCTGCCACCTCGGTCTCGGCCGTTCGTGCGAGGACCGCCCGCACCTCATCAGCGGCAGCGCTGAAGGTCGACGCTCCACTGCCGAGCAGGTGGCGAGGCCGCGCGGCGTCGACTTCGACCTCGGCCACGATGCGGCCCGGCCGACGAGACATCACCAGCACACGGTCCGAGAGGAAGACGGCCTCGGAGATGCTGTGGGTCACGAGCACGATCGTCGAACCGGTCTCACCCCACAGCCGCAGCAGCTCCTCGTCGAGGCGTTCCCGGGTCATGGCGTCGAGCGCGCTGAAGGGCTCGTCGAGCAGGAGCACATCCGGCTCGGGTGCGAGCGCGCGCGCCAGCGCCGCACGTTGGGCCATGCCACCCGAGAGCTGGTCGGGATAGGCCTCGGCGAAGCCCTCGAGCCCGGTCAGCCGCAGCGCCTCGCGGGCTCGGTCCTCGCGTTCTGCGCGACCGACCCCGGCAAGCTCGAGCGGAAAGACCACATTGCCGAGCACGTCTCGCCACGGCAGCAGGCGCGGCTCCTGGAAGACGAGGCCGATCCGGGGCTCGGGTCCGGCGACCGTGGAGTCGAAGGCCAGGACGCGGCCGTGGTCGGGCGGCAGCAGCCCGCTGATGACGCGAAGCAGGGTCGACTTGCCGCATCCGTTGGGCCCCACGATCGCGACGATCTCGCGCTCGCTCACGCGCAGATCGAGGTGATCGAGGACGTGCAGGGGCACGCCCGCGATGTCGAAGCTGCGCGAGATGCCCTGGAGCTCGATGGCGTCCAACGTCGGTCTGGCCTCCGGCCACGCCGTCGAGGTACCGAAAGGAGAAGCGAGCGCATGATCCCCGTCGAAACGGGTCGGACGCACTCACCGAGCGACCGCACACCGACACCGCTGGCGGGTCGGCGGCGCCTCTCTCCTTCTCTCATCCGGACTGTGACCGTCGGCTCCCTGCAAGGGGATCCACCGCGACCGTTTGGTGCGCGGGTCGTGGGCTGGCGGGAGACGCCTGGCGTCCGTTCCGCCGACCACCGGTAGGGAATTCCACCCGACCCCGAAGGCGAGGCGATATAGGGTTGATGTCCAGCGACTATAGCAGTGGCCGGCGCACCTACCGATAGGGCCTTCGTCACGCGCTGAGGGGCCGAACGATCGCCTGCACGTTCCCCGGTTCTGGGGCATGCTGTGGGCCGCATGACGAGCCGGACGACCCCAGTCGGCATCGTCGTCATCGCGCTGGTCGGCCTTCTCGCCGTTGGCTGCAGCGCGCCGACGACAGCCGTGTTCCAAGCTCTCCTCGCCCCTGCCGGGACAGCTGTGTCCTCGCCTGAGGCCGAGCCCGCCGAAGGCGCTGCCCCAGACAGCGCCCCTTCGACGTGGTGGCAGCATCCCGATGGCTACGAGATGGTGCTGCCTGCAGGGTGGACGGGTATCGCGGTCGACGCTCAGGAGTCGAGCGAGATCATCGATGCGATCGGCGCCGCCAACCCTGGCCTGGGGGATCGCATCGATCAGGTGCTCGCGGACACCGACCTGCGGGTCAGCGCCATCGCCACGGGCGCCGTCGTCGAAGGCAAGGTGGCGCCGCTGCTGCTGGTGCTTGCGGAGCCGCGCAGCGGCCGCAAGTGGTACGTGGTCAAGGAGGACACCAATCAGCGGCTCGCTGGGCTGCCCGGCCTGCGTGGCGACTTCTCGCCACACCAGTACCAGCTGCCCTCGGCCGAGGGTGTCCGCTACGACTTCACCATCGTGGATGACGACCTTGGCGAGATCCGGGTCCGCTCCTGGCTCTTCAAGTGGGGCCGCTCTGCCTATCTCGTGAACTTCGTCGTCTCGGCCGACCTCGCCGATGGTGCCGAGACGGACTTCGACGCCATCCAGGACAGCCTTCAGTTCGGCGCCTAGCGGCCTACACTGTCGGGCGTGAGTGACCACGCCGACATCCACATCCTCGACGTCACCGAGACCCCGGATCTCGAGCGACTCCCGCCGTGCGCCGACCCTCGTTTCGATCACCGCAGCTGCGACTACTGGGAGGACGAGGTCCGCGGCGCCAAGGATGCCCGACCGGCTTGGTGGCAGCCGACCACGCCCAAGCCCAAGCCCAAGCCGCGCCCGCGCTCCGACAACCCCTTCGCACCAAGGCCCGGCGGCGAGGCCTCCTACAACCCCTTCGATCCTTCTGCCGCCACGGCCGAACCGGCGTTCAACCCCTTCGCGCCCGAGCCGGAGGGCGATGCGGGGGGCCCCGAGCCCGACGCGCCTGCCAAGCTCCGACTACTGCGGCGTGGCCGCCATGTGTTCGGCTCGTACGCCAAGGTCTTGCTGCAGGGTGACGACCCGGCGGCCTACGCGCAGTTCGGACCACTGTCGGCGTATCCCCGCGCCCAGGCGGTACGGGAACTCTACCCAGCCTTGCCAAGCTCGCCGCTACCGGCGGTGATCACGTGCATCGCCACCACGAGCAAAGCACGCGGCCGAGGGCTGGCTCGCGCGCTCATCGACGACGTGGTCGCCGACTTGGCGACCCGTGGCTTCGCGGCCGTCGAGGCCTACCCGGATCTCACTCTCGCGCCGGACGAGGCTTCGGCCGCCAGCCCGGCGTTCTGGGAAGCCTGCGGATTCGAGATGGCGGCACCCGACGAGCGCTACCCCGTCATGCGACGAGAGTTCGCCTGAACTAATCAAGTTGCCTTGATACCGGTAAGCATGCGCGGTTGACGCGACTGCCACGTGTGCCGTAGCCTTGAGGGCGGGCGCCCTTGAGCTACAAGGTCGCACTCGGTCCGTCGCACCGAGTTCCTGCTTCGAGTCCCCCCGGAGGAAGCCCGTGTTCCGATCCCGCGCCTTCGTCGTTTCGTGCGCCGTCGCCCTGCTGCTCATGCCCACCGCCGCCGGAGCCCAGGACGCTGACGAGCCGCTGACCGTCTACTCCGGCCGAAGCGAGTCACTCGTGGGCCCAGTCATCGAGTCCTTCACCGAGACCACCGGCATCGAGGTCGAGGTCAAGTACGCTGACACCGCGGAGCTGGCCGCGCTCCTGCTGGAAGAGGGCGACCGCTCACCCGCCGACGTGTACTTCGCGCAGGATGCTGGAGCCCTCGGCGCCGTTGCGGACGCCGGCCTTCTCGCGGTCCTCCCGCAGGACCTGCTCGATACCGTGCCCGCCGGCTTCAGTGATGCCGAAGGGCAGTGGGCCGGCGTAAGCGGTCGCGCTCGGACGGCCGCCTACACCACGTCACAGGTGTTCGAACTGCCCGACTCCATCCTCGCCTTCACCGATCCACAGTGGGCCGGTCGCATCGGATGGGCGCCGGCCAACGGCTCGTTCCAGGCATTCGTCACGGCATTGCGTGTGATCGAGGGTGAGGAAGTGGCTCGCGAATGGCTCGAGGGCATCCTGGCCAATGAGCCCGTGGCCTATCCCTCGAACACCGCGGCCGTCGAGGGCGTCGCGGCGGGCGAGGTCGATGTCGCTTTCGTCAACCACTACTACCTCCTGCGCCTGCTGGCGGAGAACGGCGAGGACTACCCGGTGGCTCAGCGGTTCTTCGGTGGTGGTGATCCCGGCGCCCTGGTCAACGTCGCCGGGGTGGGCCAGGTGGCTGCGACGAACCAGCCGCGGGCGTCGCTGGCCTTCATCGAGTACCTGCTGGGCGAGGAGGCCCAGACCTACTTCAGCGGGGCCACCTTCGAGTACCCGCTGCTCGAGGGCGTGGTCGCGGATCCGCGTCTACCACCGATCGACACCATCGAGGCCCCCGAGGTCGACCTCTCCGACCTCGCTGACCTGCAGGGCACCGTCGAGCTCCTGCGCGAGGTCGGGGCTCTCGACTAGCGTCGATCGCCACCATCCCGGGCACGTGTGACCAGCCTCGCCGCCATCCGCTCCGCCCTCCGCCAACCGCCCACCCGACGGTCAGCGCCGCCGTGGCCGCTGCTGGGCGTGGCCGCGACGGTGGCCGCGCTCGCGCTGATCCCGCTCGCGTATCTCGTCCTGCGGGCCGTGGACGGGGGCAGCAGCGCTCTCGAGGCCCTGCTGAGGCCGCGCACCCTCGAGCTCATCGTCTCGACCTTCGTGCTCGGCAACGCCGTCATCCTCGGCTCGGTGGCTCTGGGTGTGCCCTTGGCGTGGCTGACGATGCGCACCGATCTGCCCGCTCGGCGCGCCTGGTCGGTCTTGGCCATCGCCCCCCTGGCGGTACCGTCATACCTGCTCGCCTTCGCCTTCGTCGGAGCCCTTGCGCCGCGTGGCTGGCTGGGCGGCCTGGGGTTGCCCAGCGTCTACGGCTTCTGGGGCGCCGCCCTAGTCCTGAGCCTGGCGACCATGCCCTACGTCGTCATCGCCACGCGTGCGGCGCTGGCGCGTCTCGACCCGGCCACCGAGGAAGCCGCCAGATCGCTTGGCCGCGGACCATGGGCGGCGGCCCGCACGGCGATCCTGCCGGTGCTCCTCCCGGCCATCGGTGCCGGCGCGCTGCTCGCCTGCCTCTACGCCATCAGCGACTTCGGCGCAGTATCGATCCTGCGCTACGACACCCTCGCCACGGCCATCTACTCGCAGTACCGCTTCTCGTTCGACCGTTCGAGCGCTGCCGGCCTTGCGCTGCTGCTCCTCGTGCTGGCCCTCGGCCTGGTCTGGGCCGAGGGCCGGATCCGGCGCCGCGCGGCGCTCAACACGCCCCACGGCCGGCGCCGCCTACCAGCTCCCGTCGCGCTTGGACGTTGGCGCATCCCGGCGATGCTCTTCTGTGGCTCCATCGCGCTGCTCGCACTAGGTATCCCGGTCATCACCATCGGCGTCTGGCTCGCGGACGGACTGCGTGCCGGCCTGCCCTTCGAGGTGGGTCTCGACGCTTTGCGAGACTCGGTCCTGCTGGCCGGTGGGGCGGCGCTCGTGGCCGCGCTCCTGGCATTGCCGCTAGCGCGCCTCATCACCCACTTTCGAGGCCGTGCCTCGACCCTCACCGATCGGCTCCTGTACGCGGTCTATGCCATACCCAGCATCAGCCTCGCGCTGGCCATCGTCTTCTTCACGCTCAACGCGTTGCCGCTGCTCTACCAGACCGCCATCGTGCTGGTGCTGGCCATCGGCCTGAGGTACCTGGTCCAGGCGGTCGGAGCCATGCGCGGCCCCATGCTGCAGGTCTCACCCCGCACGGTCGAAGCAGCCCGCTCGCTGGGCGAGGGCAGCGTCGGCGTGATGCGTACGGTGACCCTGCCGCTGCTGCGTCCCGGCATCGTGGCCGGCTTCATGCTGGTGCTGCTGTCGGGCCTCAAGGAGCTGCCGCTCACCCTGCTACTGGCACCGCCCGGTACCTCGACGTTGGCCACCGAGCTGTGGGACGCCGCCCGCGAAGCGTTCTACGCGCAAGCCGCTGTGCCTGCAGGGCTCCTGCTGATGGTCTCGCTCCTGTCGGTGGCGTTGCTCGTACGCCGCGGGGAGATCGAGGCGTGAGCGACGCCCGCGACGTGGCGGTCCGGCTCGACCACATCAGCAAGTCCTTCGACGACGTCGTCGCGCTCGACGACGTCAACATCGAGCTGGAGTCGGGCACGATGCTCGCGTTGCTCGGCCCCTCGGGCTGCGGCAAGACGACCGCCCTCCGTCTGATCTCGGGCTTCGAGCGACCGGACGCCGGCACGGTGGAGGTGAACGGTCGGCGCGTGGCCTCGCCATCGTCGATGGTGCCGCCCGAGCGACGCCGTGTCGGGCTCGTGTTCCAGGACCTGGCGCTCTTCCCGCACCTCTCGGTCCGCGCGAACGTGGCCTACGGTATCCGCCGCGATCCCGACCATCACGTGCGCACCGATGAGCTCCTGGAGCTCGTCGGCCTCGCTGGTGACGGCGGACGCATGCCTCACGAGTTGTCGGGCGGGATGCAGCAGCGAGTGGCGCTGGCCCGGGCGCTGGCGCCGCGACCGGACGTGCTCCTGCTCGACGAGCCGTTCTCCTCGCTCGATCAAGCCATGCGCACGCAGCTGCGCGCGGAGGTTCGCGAGATCCTGCGCGAGGCACGCCAGAGCGCCATCTTCGTGACCCACGATCAGGGTGAAGCGCTGACCGTTGCCGACAGGGTCGCGGTCATGACCCGTGGCCGGGTGCTGCAGGTGGCGCCGCCCGAGCTCATCTATGCCGAGCCGGCGACGCCGTACGTGGCCACCTTCGTCGGGGTCGCCAACCTGGTGCCGGGGGAGCTTGCGCGTGGCCGGGCCGACACACGCTTCGGGCCGGTGCCGCTGGTGGGCTCCGCCAGTCGCACGATCGAGGGTCACGGCCTCGTACTGCTGCGCCCGGAGCACTTCGCCATCCACGAGGCGCCCGATGGGCCCGCTGACGGTGCCGGCTGGGAGGTCATCGCACGTCGCTTCTCGGGCTCGGAGATCCTGCTCGAGGTGCGCGCCACCGACGGCCAGCGGCTGTGGGTCGAGGCCGGCAGCCGCGTCCGCCACCTCGGTATCGGTGATCGTGTGGCCGTATCGCTACGCGAGATCGAGACCGTGGCCTTCGGCCGCCGCACGCCGGACACCAGCGCATCGGCTGCCCGGTCGGCCCAGAGCCCTGCCCGACCCGAAGCGAGCCGGGCCACACGCTGAGCTAGCATCGCTGCCATGGACCCGATGGAGAGCTTGGTCGAGTGCGTGCCCAACCTCAGCGAAGGCACCGACGCCGCCACGCTCGACGCCATCGCGGAGGCCGTGGCCGGGCCGGCCGGCTCCTGGCTCCTCGACCGCACGGCCGACCCCGACCACGGACGTGCGGTGTTCACGCTCGCGGGCTACCCGGGTCGTGTCATGGGTGCCATGGAGGCGGCGGTCGGGGTCGCCATCGAGCGGATCGACATGAACCAGCAGGTCGGCCGACATCCGCGCATCGGCGCTGTCGACGTCATCCCCTTCGTGCCTCTTGGGGACACGACCATGGAGCGATGCGTCCTCGGCGCGCGGGACTTCGCGGCTCGTATCGCGGAGCGCTTCGAGCTGCCGGTCTACCTCTACGCCAGAGCTGCTCGGCGCCCCGAGCGCGAGATCCTCGCGAACATCAGGCGCCCACGATACGAGGGCCTGGCCCGAGCCATGGCCGAGCCCGGTGGCGAGCCAGACCTCGGCCCTGCCAGCCCGCACCCGACGGCCGGCGCCACGGTCGTGGGCGCACGACCCTTCCTCATCGCCTTCAACGTCCAGCTCTCGACCACCGACGTGGCCATTGCGCGGCGCATCGCCGCGCGTATCCGTGAGCGCGACGGTGGCCTGCCGGCGGTACAGGCGCTGGGCATCGAGCTGGTCTCCCAGGGTTGTGCACAGGTCTCGATGAACCTGCTCGACCACGAGGTCACGCCGCTGTGGCGCGTATGGGAGGAGGCGGAGCGTCTGGCAGCCGATGAAGGCGTCAGCCTGCTCGACTCCGAGCTGGTCGGGCTCGCACCGGCAGCAGCCCTGGTCGCGGTGGCCGACCACATCGGCTCTGGTTCCTTCCATACCGCGGAGCGACGACTGACCGAGGCGGCCTCGTGGCTACGCATCCGGCGCTTCGACCCGGGCATGGTGCTTGAGGTCAGGCTCGCCCAGGTGCGGGCACAGGCGCGATCAGCCAGGTAGGACCTCGGGCTAGCGACCCTTCTGCTCGAGGAGCACGACCGCCGTCTCGTTGGGCACGCTCGAGATCGTCACCTTCAGGCTGGGCACAGCCTGCAGCTGCGTTGCGCTCATCTCCTTCAGGAAGCGCTCGAGCTCGCCCTCGGGCTTGGCCGCCGATTCGGTCAGCGCCAGCGGCACGACCATGTGGGCGTCCAGCTGGCTCACGATCTCGGCCGCGTGCGCGGCGCTCAGCTGGGTGCCGATGCCAAGACAGACCACATCGACGTGCCCCATCTCGCGCACGGTGTCCTGGTCGAGCAGGTGGCCCACCTCGCCGAGGTGTGCGATGTAGACCCCGTCGAGCTGGTAGACGAACGAGGTGCTCATGCCACGCGCGGCGCCGTGCTCGTCGTCCCGGAAGGTGCGCACTCCGGTGACCATCACGTCATGCACCTCGTATTCGCCGGGGGCGTCGAGGACGAAGGCCTGCTCCAGGCTCGTCGGCAGAGGCACACCGAGCTGGCGCGAGGTCACGCCGGCCTTGGCCTTGGTGCCACGACCGGTCACGACCGATTCGTCCGGATGGCTGAACGAGACGATGTCCGCGGTGAGTCCGCGGCCCGTGGGACCGGCGATGGACCGGAATGGGTCTGCGGCGACGACCCCCTCACGTCCCTTGAGACGAACGCATGAGCCGCCGTACCAGGTGATCTCCATGGGCTCGATGGTGGCACAAAGAGAAGGAACGAGGGACGCCTGCCCAATCAGCGCCCCTCGTTCCAAGAGGGAGGGAGAGGGAACTGTGAAGGGTTAACTTCGCGGTTCCGTGCCGACAACAGTACTCACCGAGCATTACGGCACCAGACCTCGAACGATGAAGAAACCCACATCTGGTGCATGTTCGCCGATACACGCCATTCGTCCTGCTGGGGCTCAGGCCCGAGGGCTGGCAGAATGCGGCCATGCCTTCCCTTCGACACGCGCTCGCGGCCGCGCTCCTGCTCACGTCGCTCTCGATCACTCCCGCCCTGGCACAGGGTGACCCCGTCGAGCCCCCGGAGGGCTTCACCGAGAAGATGGCCGCCAAGGTGACCGAGGTCATCGAGGCGGTGCATCCTGTGCGCCGACTGCCCGCAGCCACCGGCGTCGAGTACCGAGTCGTCGACAACGAGGTCTTCCTGGCAGAGCTTCGGGCGCTCTTGGAGGAGGAGTATCCCGACGACTACCTCGAAGCCGAGGATGATGCTTACACCCGGCTTGGCCTCATCGGCCCGGAGCAGGATCTGAAGTCCCTGATCCTGAAGGTCTATGACCAGCAGGTGCTGGCCTACTACGACCCGGAGACGACGACCTTCACGCTCATCGGTCCCGTCAAGAAGATCGGCGCGCTCGAATCCATCGTGGTGGCACACGAGTACGGCCACGCGCTGCAGGACGCGAAATGGGACCTCGACGCCTGGATGATCGAGGACCTGGCTCAGTCGGACGCCATCTTGGCTCAGCAGGCGCTCGTCGAGGGTGATGCCACGGCCGTGATGTACGACTGGGCTGCCCGCGAGCTCAAGCTCACCGACCTTCTTGGCGTCTCGGCCGAGGCTCTGAGCCAGCAAGACATGCGCAAGCTTGGCCGATTGCCCGATGTCATCTCCCGCCAGCTCGAGTTCCCCTACATCGATGGCTTCGCCTTCGTGAACGCGCTCCGCGGCCGCGGTGACTGGGCGGCCGTCGACGCGGCCTTCGAGAACCCACCGGTCTCGACCGAGCAGATCCTCCACCCGGAGCTGTACCCCGACGAGCTGCCGGTGCCGATCGAGCTCCCCGACGTCGTCGCCTCGCTTGGCCCCGACTGGGTGGCCAGCTACGAGCAGACGCTCGGGGAGATGCAAACGCATGTGTGGCTGGCAGACGGGAAGAAGGGCGCTTCCCTGTTCCCGGCGCTTCCGGCACGGCTGCCCAACGCCGAAGCCGCGGCTGGATGGGGCGGCGACCGCCTGGTGAGCCTCGACGGCCCCGACGACGCATGGGCTGTCGTGTGGCAGACCGACTGGGACAGCAAGAAGGACCAGAAGGAGTTCCGGGCTGCAGCCAGGAAGGCCATGAAGGACCTGCCCGGCGCGCACAGCGCCAGCGATACCGACATCGCGGGAGGACTATCCTTTCCTGTACTCGTCCTGGTGGCCGACAGTGACGCGACCAAGGCAGCCCTCGAGGACGCCCTCGGTCTCTGAGATCTGACATCGCGAGCCGCCGGCGAGTGAAGCGAGGAGCGGCGGACGATGAAGAAACTGACACTTGCGTCGGTAACGGCCCAGATGGCCGTGGGGATGACCCCACAGCACCTATCCGGTTCGCTTAAGGTCCGCCTGCCATGACAGACCAGCGGCCGGACGCCGGCGACAACACCCCGCCCACTGACAACGGAGCCACTCCGCCGGAGGCTGACGAGATCGAGACGGCGAGCGAGCCGGCCGAAGCGGCAGCACCGGAAGCTTCAGAGCCCGAGACCGGAGACGATCTCGAGGCAGCTCACAAGGCCGAGGACGAGCCCGACCCGGAAGGGGAGGCGCCCGAGACGGAGGCCGCACCGGACGCCGATACGGACGCCGATACGGAAGCGCCGGCCATCGTCGCCGAGACCGAGGCCGAGGCAGCTGACGCCGCTGCTGCCGGGGCCGCCTGGACGACCACGCCGGTCGCACCGGACCCGGATGCCACGGAGGCCGCGCTCGCCGCACTCGCTGCCAAGCCCGAGGTCACGCTCGAGCCGCCTGAGACACCTCCTCCGCCACCGCCCGGCGACGAAGAGGACGAAGGGACGCCCGTGCTGCTCGTGGGCGGCATCCTTGTCGGTGCCTTCATCGTGGCTCTGGCGATCGTGCTCATCCTCTTCCGCCCGTTCGACAGCTTGACCGATCCGGACGCCTCGCTCTCGCCGAGCCCGGTCGCCACCGAGCAACCTAGCGAAAGCCCGTCCGCCATCGCCACCGTGGGCACGCCCGACTTCGTGGCCATGCGCCTCGAGGATGCGGAAGCCACCGCCACCGACTATGGGCTGGTCGTCCGCGTGAACCCGGTCGAGACCGATGAGGCCGAGCCGGGCATCGTGCTCGATCAGGA
>JBFLKP010000303.1:0-3395 GCA_040883225.1 Candidatus Limnocylindrales bacterium
AGCTGACGTACCGGTCGGACATGTCGGTGTACAGCGACAGCTCTGGCGAACGGAGCCCCACTACAGGTGCCGGACTGCTGACGGTGATCGACATGTCGGTCACGTCATGCGGTACGGTCGCGACCTGTGCGTCGACGCTCGGCTCCGGGTACGGCAACGTCGCGCTGCAGAGCGCCAGCTGTCGTGGCAGTGGACATGTCGGTCTGGCGCGACAGCCCGGCTGACTCGCGCTCGACGCCTCTTGTCGATCTGCCCAAAGTGTTCGGCATGTCGATCGTAAGGCCCCGCGAAGCCAGCCCGAGCACACTCCACCGATGCCCGGCGTCTCCCGAGCCTACAGCCGCATCCAGCGTGAGGGGACGCAGCGTGCCCTCGATCTGCGTCACCGTGTGGCCGGCGATATCCGGCGTGCCCGCGAGGACGCCGGCCTCTCCCAGCGCGCACTGGCGCGCGCAGCGGGCGTCAGCGCATCGACACTCCAGGCCCTGGAGCGCGGAAGGTACGATCCCACGACCGAAGTGCTCGCGCGTGTCGGCCTGACCTTGGGCATGGATCTGAGCGTGCGGCTGTACCCGGGCACCGGACCACTGATCCGAGACCGCCACCAGGCGGCCATGGGCGAAGCGCTGCTGGGCATCCTGGAGCCGCGATGGCACCCGAGCCCCGAGGTCTGGGTCAGGCGGCCGGTGTCCGGGGTGATCGACCTGCTGCTCGAGCCGAGCGATCCGAGCGAACCGCTGGTAGCGACAGAGGTCCAGTCCGAGCTGCGCCGGCTTGAGCAGCAGATCCGCTGGGCGCACGCGAAGTCGGATGCGCTGGCGGAAGCTCGGCACCGTGCGGTCTCGTCGCTCCTGCTCCTACGCAACACCCGACGGACCCGCGCCATCGTGGCCGAGCACGGACAGCTCATGGGCGCCGCCTACCCCGCGCCGGCCGCCGCCGCCCACGCGGCCCTGACCACGGCCAGCAGCTGGCCCGGCAATGCCATCCTGTGGGCGGACATCGACCGCGGCCGCACGCGGATCCGCCCGACGCCACCCCGGGGCATCACCATCGGGCGCTGAGCGTGGCACGATGAGGCCATCGCACCGCCAACCCAGGCACGGCAGCCAGCGACGACAACCAGGAGGTCGATAGTGGTCGGCATCGGCATCATCGGCACGGGCAAGCAGGGCGCGGACCACGCGGCCCGCGTCACCAAGCTCGGCGAGAAGGCCCGTCTCGTGGTCGTCCACGACGTCGACCACGACCTCGCGGGCGCCGTCGCCGACCGCTGTGGCGCGCGCGTCGCGACCAGCGACCAGGCCCTCATCGATGACCCCGAGGTCGACGCCGTCATCGTCGCGTCCAGCACGGAGACCCACGTCCAGTTCGTGCTTGCGTGCATCGCCGCGGGCAAGCCGGTCATGACGGAGAAGCCACTGGGCATCACCGTGCCCAGCTGCGAGCTCGTGCTGCAGGCCGAGATGGTAGCCGGCCGCCGGTTCACCACGGTCGGCTTCATGCGTCGCTACGACCCCGAGTACGGCCGCATCAAGGCCACCGTCGACGCCGGCACCATCGGCAAGCCCATGGTCATCCACTGCATCCACCGCAACCCCTCGGTGCCCCGCACACTGACCACGCGCCAGACGCTGACCGACACGGTCATCCACGAGATCGACATCGCCCGCTGGCTGCTGGCCGAGGAGATCGTCAGCGTGGCCCTCGAGAAGCCCCGCCACAGACCCAGCGTGACGCGTCAGCTGGCGGACCCGCTGCTCGTACGGCTCGAGGCCCGCAATGGCGCGCGCGTCGACATCGAGGTCTTCAGCAATGCCGGCTACGGCTACGACGTGCGCTGCGAGGTCCTCGGGACCAAGGGGTACGTGGCCATGGGCCCCCGCGGCCACGACCTCGTGACCGCTGAGACAGCGGCCGAGCAGGGCTTCCCACCCGACTGGCTCGACCGCTTCCGCCCGGCGTACGACGCCGAGATCGACCACTGGGTCGAGTCCCTGCGTGATGGCCGTCCGACCGCCAGCGCGTGGGACGGCTTCGCCGCAACCGTCGTGGCCGAGGCCCTCGTGCGCGCCCTCCAGTCGGGACATCGGGAGGCCGTCTCGGTCGGCCCCAGACCGGATCTCTACCGCTAGCCCGACGACCCCACGGCGGCGCCTGCGGCGCCGGTCACCTCGCGGATGCTTCGCGCCGCTCGGCTACACTCCGCCTATGCCTAGCACCGCCGGCGCGCCGCGCACACTCGTCCAGAAGATCTGGGACGACCACGTCGTCCTTCAGGAGCCCGGGGCTCCCACGGTCCTCGGGATCGACCTCCAGCTCATCCACGAGGTCACCAGCCCGCAGGCCTTCGAGGGTCTTCGCCGCCGCGGCCTCACCGTGCGCCATCCCGAGCGCACCATCGCCACCGCGGATCACTCGACCCCCACCCACGACCGCTCGCTGCCGATCCTCGACCAGCAGGCCTCGTTCCAGCTGGCCAAGCTGGCGAACAACTGTCAGGAGTTCGGCATCCCGCTGTACGCCCTCGGCTCCGACAGGCAGGGCATCGTCCACGTCATCGGGCCCGAGCTGGGCCTGACGCAGCCGGGCATGACCATCGTCTGCGGCGACTCGCACACCGCGACCCACGGCGCCTTCGGCGCGCTTGCCTTCGGCATCGGCACCAGCGAGGTCGAGATGGTGCTGGCCACACAGACCCTGCTGCAGCGGCCGCTGAAGACCTACGAGGTCAACGTCACCGGCTCGCTCAAGCCAGGTGTGACCTCCAAGGACATCATCCTCAACCTCATCAGCCGCATCGGCACCGGTGGCGGCACCGGACACGTGTTCGAGTACCGGGGGGAGGCCATCCGCGCGCTCACGATGGAGCAGCGCATGACCATCTGCAACATGTCCATCGAGGGCGGCGCCCGGGCCGGGCTCATCGCCCCCGACGAGACCACCTTCGAGTACGTCGAGGGCCGCCCGCACGCACCCACGGGCGAGGCCTGGGACCGTGCTGTCGAGTATTGGCGCACGCTCCACACGGACGAGGGTGCGAGCTTCGACAAGACCATCACCATCGATGCCGACGAGCTCGAGCCCATGGTCACGTGGGGCACGAACCCTGGCCTGGGCATCGGCATCGACAAGCCCATCCCGGTCCCGCAGGCCGCCGCCAGCGAGGCCGAGGCACGGACCCTGAGCAAGGCCCTCGACTACATGGACCTCGAGCCGGGTGTCAGCCTCGTGGGCCATAAGGTCGATACCGTCTTCATCGGCTCCTGTACCAACGGCCGCATCAGCGATCTGCGCCAGGCCGCGGCCCTGCTCAAGGGCCACAGGATCGCCGACGGCATCCGGGTGATGGTCGTCCCCGGCAGCCAGCAGGTGAAAGCCCAGGCGGAGGCCGA
>JBFLKP010000304.1:0-2882 GCA_040883225.1 Candidatus Limnocylindrales bacterium
CCGACGCGTTCTCGAGCGTTTCGATCATGGATGCAGTCGCATCGTCGCTCGTCACCAGGATCTCGACAGGTGTTCGGGTGTGTGAACCAAAGCCCGTCGATCAGAACAGCTCGGCGCACGCGTCGTCATTGGCCCACACGAACATGTCGGTCCCGGCGGGAAGATCGACTTCCAGGGTGCCCGCCTGGGCCGGTATCGGGTGGGGGCGCGTTCCTCGTTGAAGATGCCCCGTTGCGGGTCGAACCGTGTTGGGCAAGACTGCCGCTCCATGGGGGAAGAGCCTGGTGGGCTGACGGTGACGTCTTCGTCGGACTCGGCACTCGTCAACTACCTAGCGGCGGTCGATCTGATGCTTGCCGGCCGGTCCGATGTCGATGGTTCAATCGATGCGGCGTTGGCACACGACGAGAACATGGTGCTGGCTCTGGTTCTCAGATCGCTGCGAGTGAGGATGCGGGGCCAGGTCGACCAAAGCGTGGCTGCCCTGCGCAGCGCAGGTGTCGCTGCGCAGGCCGCGACGGAGCGGGAGCGCAGCGTCGTCGCGTTCTTCGAGGCGTTCTTTGGTCCGGACCGTTTCGAGACCGAGCGTCGCGGTCTCGAACACCTGCGCGCCTATCCCCGGGACCGGCTCGTCGTCTGGTACATGCACATCCTCTACAACATCATGCTGCCGACGACGGACCGTCGTGATCGACACCGTGCTCTCGCCCTCGAGCACGCCGCTGATTGGGGCGACGACTGGTTCCTCCTTGGTGAGCAAGCGTTCATCGCCACCGAGGCCGGCGAGCACGTGGAGGCCCGGACGCTCGCCGAGCGAGCCCTCACAGCGCGACCCGAGAACGCTCCGGCCGCCCATGCGATGGCCCACGCGCTTCTGGAGACCGGGGCCGAGGGCGAAGGCCGCGACTGGCTCGGCAAGTGGCTCGAGGACTGGGGCAGCGCGAGCACGAGTCTGTGCCATCTGACTTGGCACCAGGCACTCCTCGAGTTGGCCGACGGCGAGAGCGTGGCCGCCGCGCGCCGGCTCGACGCAATCCTCGACGAAGCCAGCCCACCCCTGGGAGCGTTGATGGACGGTGCGTCGCTGATGTGGCGCCTTCATCTCGAGGGCTGGCCCGAACCGTTGCCCTGGCACGTTCTCGAGCACGCCCCGGTACCGCCGGGCTTCGCATTCGGGGCGCTGCATCGTGCGTTCGTGCTCGCCGGGCTCGGTCGATCGGCCCAGATCCGTTCGAACGCGGCGGCGATGAACGGCGCAGTTGCGGAAGCCTCCCGAGCCCTCGCCGACTTCGCCGATGGCGACACCAACGAGGCGGCTGACCGCCTGCTCGAACATGAACCAGATCTGGTGACGATCGGGGGTAGTCGAGCCCAACTCGAGGTACTCGAGGACACGCTCATCACGGCCCTTTGGCGTTCCGGGCGCGCCAACGCTGCCGCCGAACGGCTCGAGAACCGACTCGCTCGCCGGCCCTCGCTACGTGATCGACACTGGTACGCCACAATCGCAGCCTGACCTGTTCGCACCACAGCCAGCCCCGACCATCTCGGCAGGTCGCTCGATCTCCGGCGCACTGCGCCGCAGGCCGCTCGGTATCGGCATCCGGTATCGCGACTGGACGCAGGCTGGGCACCTGTCTGCTCGGCGCGATACTTGCCAGGTGGAGCCAACCTTCTCGCCGTTCCTCAGTGGTGCTCTTGCCTGGATCAGCAACGGGACCGTCCCCGACCGCTGTGACGTCTGCGGCTTCGAGTGGGCCATCTCCTCGCACACAGCAGTCGACGCAATCGAAGCAGCGCCTGAGCGTTACGTGGCACTGCTTGCGAGTCGGGACGGCATGGTTGCCGCCGGCGACGGCGGCTGGAACGCAACGGCCTACCTGTGGCATCTCGTCGACTTGGCCCGCAGCTGGTCGGAGCGTTGGATTCAAGTCGAGGCCGACCCCGGTTCACTGCTAGCCGGGTGGGACCCCGACGAGCTCGCCGCCGCCCGGAACTACCTCAACCTGCCAACGGTGCCGGCGCTGTGGGCGCTGGGACACGTAACGCGCACCTTCGTGGAACTGAGCAGACAGCTCGACCACGACACCACCTTCCAACACGGAGACTGGGGCACGGGCACCGTCGCGGATGGGCTGCGCTGGCT
This sequence comes from Candidatus Limnocylindrales bacterium, assembly GCA_040883225.1. GTDB lineage: Bacteria > Chloroflexota > Limnocylindria > Limnocylindrales > CSP1-4 > JAFMJV01. Next base: position 2,147 of record JBFLKP010000304.1, read on the forward strand.
CGCCCATGAGTACACCCACCACCAACTCGACGTCGAGGCCAGAGCCCGTTGAACCAGCGTCTTCCCGAGACCGCCGAGTCGTCCACCCCAGAGCCCACCTGATAGCCGGCAAGGTCGGCAGCCCCATGTCGCCGGTTCTGAGGTGTGCGGCGAATCGGTTCGCGCATCAGCCAGGTCCGCCCGGCAACCGGCGTTTCCTTCGCTCGGTGCCCGCTCGATGTCAAGCGCTGATACCGCGACCGCACCTGGTGAGCGCGTTCCCGAGCGCACTACTTGGGCTTCGATACCGGCTGCCACCATGGGGCCTTGCCGGAGAGGTGACAGCCTGAGCGCGTAGCTCGTGGTCGTCCGCTGCCGCGACGGGTGGTTCGTCGGGCAGCGCCGACTCGAGGAGCGTAGGGTGATGGCTCACGGTCCTTGTTCGTGGTGACGCGGCGTGAGGGGCCGGTGTCGTGCTGGGGAGCGAGGGAGCAGAGTCGATGGCCAATGTCAGTCCGGTGGATGACCCCGGTTCGGTGCCGGAGCTGGCTCCGGTGTTCGATCGGATGGAAGCGGTGCTGGGGTTCGTTCCGAACTCGATCCTGACGATGGCCCGGGTCCCGGGCCTCGCCGGGGCGTTCTCCGGTCTGGCCGGACCGATTCTGCGGAACGATCTGATCGAGCCGGGTCTGGTGCAGATGATCGCCATGGCTGCCAGCACGGCGGCCGGGAGTCGGTACTGCCAGGCCCACACCAG
>JBFLKP010000006.1:0-3654 GCA_040883225.1 Candidatus Limnocylindrales bacterium
ACAGGAACTGCTCGTCGGGCCGCAGGCGCGACGCCGTCGCCCGGCGATCGTCGAGCGATGGGCCAAGCTCATCCTCATCGCCGTAGGGCGTGGTCAAGCGGGTGCCATCGGCGAGGCGGAACTCATGCAGGTGCGCGCGGTCCCACCGGGCGAAGGCGTCATCGATCGCGCCGGCCAAGGCGGCAAAGGTGTGGCGTCGAGCCACCGCTAAGATGCGTCCGGGCCGCGGCCAAAGGCGCTCCCCATGACCCTCGACGAGCTCGACCCTGATCGATAGCCACGTGCGGCTCATCGTCTTCTCCTTCCGTACCGACCCTCCCGGCCACCTCTCCGCGGGCTGCGGTAGCCGTAAGTTCAATCATGCAGGTCGGCGGGACGAAGGTCGACGGCCGCGGTCCGCCAGCCCGGCACGTGCCCGACCCCGGCTTCGGTCGTCGGCGAAGCGATAGAACCGCTCCAGCTCGCCGATGTCCGCTCCTTCTTGCCACCGCTCATGAAGGCCCGCGGCGACCGCGGTGGCGACCGCGGTGGCAAGCTCGGCAGCGTCGTCTACCTGCTGCCTCAGTGCGATCGGGAACGCGTCTCCGGCAAGTGCAGGACCGCCAGTGGGACCTCGTCGCCGAGCGCGGCGATCGGCGGCGGCCCAACGACCCGCACCTGGCTCGATGACGCCAGATGTCGCCGGTACCGACGCTACCGACCTGATCGCGTGCTCGATGTAGACAGGCGTCGCCAGTGCCGACGAAGGGCGCGCTTTCGAGCCGGTCCGGGGTCCGATGCCGAGCTTGGGAGGGCTGGATATGCCTCGGCAGACTCGGAACCGCCGGTTCGTGGCCGGCAGCCGGGGTCGGACGTGGCCACGAGCGTGCCCAAGGTCGATGGGGGCGACAGATGTCGCCAAGACGGATCGACGGCAGCGATATCGGGTGCCGGCAGCCGGCGCCGGCAGCGAACGGATAGGACGATCGATCGGGCGCCATCGTCCCACAGCTCCGGGCGACGCCCGACGATCAGCCCCAGGCGACGCCCGACGATCGGCCCAGGGGCGACGCCCGACGGTCGCCGCCGCCGCAACCCCTACCGGCGACGATGACCGGCATCACCGCGAGCCCCAGCCAGCGTCACTCGGCCAGGAGCACGTCCAGGGCTTCGTCGGCATAGCGCAGGATCGTCGAGACGTGGCCCTCGCCGGGCAGAAAGTGCGCCTCGGCACCGGGGATCATGGCCGCGAGCCAGCCGCCCATCTGCTTCGGCGTGGCGTCGTCGGCCTCGCCGTGCCAGAGGTGCACCGGCAGCTCGATCGACTGCACCCCGAAGCCCCACGGGGCCCGCAGCGTCCGCAGGTCCTCGACCGCACCCTTGGTGCCGTTGGCGAGCGCCTCGACCATCGGGGCCGTGATGAAGCGCCGCCGTCCTTCGGGCCCCAACGCCTCGAGCGCCTCCCGATCGGCCCCGTGCATCGAGTCCACGATGGCGCGCTCGAAGGCCGCGGGGTCCTGCCGCAACACCGCGATCTGCCGTCCCAGCAGCCAGCCGAGGACCCGCGGCGACCAGCGCGCCATCAGCCACGTGAACCGATGCTCCCGCCTCATGCCGTCCAAGGCGCCGGGGATGTCGAACGAGCCCGGGCTGCTCAGCAGCGCCACCCGCTCCACGCGATCGGGCAGCGCCCAGGCCAGCGCCAGCGCGTAGGGCCCGCCGGCAGAGACCGCCAGCACGCGGAACCGGGCCACGCCCAGCGCGTTCATCAGCTCGGCCACGTCGCCCGCCCAGCCCGCCAGCGAGCGGCCGGGTTCGGGGTCGGAGCGGCCCATCCCCGGCCGGTCCGGCGCGATCAGCCGACCCCCACGCTCCACGGTGCCGCCCACGAGATCGACGGCGGCCAGGCGCGAGCTCGGGCTGCCGTGGCAAAAGACCACGGGCAGGCCATGATCAGGGCCCTCGTCGAGGTACCAGACGAGTCGCCCGTCGGCCAGCTCAAGACGCTGGTCGTAGCCCAAGGTTCAGCGTCGGAAGCGCGGGTTGGTCTCGGCCACCGGCACGCGCGAGATGAGCAACGCGACCGCCACGGACGCCACCACGAACAGCCAGAACGTGCCGCTGATGCCCACGATGTCCGAGGAGGTGCCGATGATGAGCGGGCCGGCCATGAAGGCCACCGTCAGGGCCGTGAACACCGCCGACAGCGACGGTCCGCCTGGCGGGATGCGCCCGGCGGCTCCGAAGATCTGGGGGATGGTGTTGGCGATGCCGATGCCCGCGGCCACCATGCCCGCGAGCGCGACCCACTGGTCGTGGACGACGAGGAAGGCCGCCACCGAGCCCGCGACCAGGAGCATGCCCCACTGCGTGAGCCGGATCGAGCCGACCCGATCCTTGACCCGGTCACCCCCGATGCGTCCGACGAACATGCCCAGCGATAGCGCGGCATAGGCCACCGCGGCGATCGAGGCCGGCGCGCCGATGCCGAGGTCCAGGTACACGCCGCCCCAGTCTGTGAGGCCGCCCTCGACGAAGGCGATGAGGACGATGATGAGCGCCAGCGGGATCACCGCCCGCGAGGGCCAGTGGAAACCCGTGGCCCCGTCGATGCGCACCGAGCCCGTACCGAGCGAGCGGGACGCCAGCAGGCCCAGCACGAAGAGCACGATCGCGGCCACGACCGCCTCGGCCACCGGCTGCACCCCCAGCTCGAGGGCCAACGCGATGCCCAAGGCTCCCACCACACCCCCCAGCGACCAGCCAGCATGCAGCCCGGACACGATGGACTTGCCGCCACGATCCTCGAGCGCCACGCCGTGGGCGTTCATGGTGACGTCCATGGTGGTGTTGGCGTAGCCGAGCACGAAGAGCGTGGCCGCCAGCAGGGGCAGGCTGGGCGCCACCATCGGCGGCACCACCAGCCACGGCAGGACGAAGGCGGACACCGTCAGGATCCGACGACTCGAGGCCCGCACCAGCAGCTGACCGGTGACCTGCTGGGCCACGAGCGCCCCGAAGGGCAGGAACAGCAGGGCCATGCCGAACTCGCTCCCGGATGCGCCGAGGCCGTCCTTGACCGTGGGGATGGCCGCCACCCAGGTGCCCACGACGGAGCCGTTGACCACGAACATCAGGAACGTGGCCAGGCGCGGGCTCATCGGCATCGGAACTGCCGCGCGGATGAAGCGCCGCGACGGCGCCGGCTCACTTGCCGGCCTTGAAGGGGTAGAGGACCCAGTCGTCGGTCTCGACGATGTAGTGGTCGGGCACGATGTCCACGCGTGACCGGCCCGGCTTGTAGTGCAGCACCGCGGTCACCGGCGTCCCGCCAGCGTCGCGGATGCGCTTCGATACCGCGGCGATGGTCGTGCCGCTGTCCCAGACCTCGTCGATGACCAGCACCGTCTTGCCCGCGATCTGGTCATCGGAGGGGAACTGCAGGAAATCGGCCTTGCCCCGGAAGCCCGATTCGTCGTCGTAGGCCACGACCGCGGCCAGGAGCATGTCGCGCCAGCCCATGCGATAGCCGAGCATGCCCGCGGGCACCAGGCCGCCGCGGGAGATGGCGAGGACGACGTCCGGTGCCGGCGTGGCCGCGAGGCGCTCCGCGAGCTCGGCGACGAGACGATCGAGATCGTCCCAGGTGACATCGATCTTGACGGGTTCAAGGGC
>JBFLKP010000305.1:0-2560 GCA_040883225.1 Candidatus Limnocylindrales bacterium
GGAGGAGCTGGCTGCGGTGGCTGCTGGTCTGGGGCTTGCACTCATGGGTATCGGCGCGGGTTTTCCCGAGTATGTCGACCGCGACGGACGACTAGCCAGCCATGAGGTCCTAGCCTGGACCGATCAGCCGCGAGACTTGCTCGCGGACATCGCACCGACGACGGTCGACTCGGACGTTCGTTGTGCGGCACGTGGCGAGGCTGCGGTGGGTGCCGCGCAGGGCCTCGACGACTACGCTTTCGTCATCGTCGGCACCGGCCTGTCGTATGCGCTGGTCGAGGCCGGTTCGATACGCGCGGGCGCACGAGGCGAGGCCATCGGGCTGGGCGAGCTCGAGGTCTCGCGATTGGTCGATCCGGGCACCACGCTCACGCTGGAGCGCTATGCGTCCGGAGAGGGCATCCGCCGGCGCTACCGCGAGGCGACCGGATTCGAGGTCGACGGGGCGGCGGAAGTGTTCGCCCGTGCCGAGGATCACGATGCCGTCGCGGCCGTCGTCGTGGAGACGGCAGCTCGTGCTCTCGGCACCGGTCTGGCCACGCTCGCGAGCCTCCTCGACCCGGGCGCCTTCGTCATCGGTGGCGGCGTCTCACGCGCCGGCCGGCGTTGGCAGAGCGCGATGGAGGAGTCCTACCACGGCCGTGCCGGAGTGCGGCCAGCTCCACCACCGTTGCGCTGGGCCGAACTCGCCAGCGACGCCGGCGTCATCGGTGCGGCCCTGACCCATCGCGATCACAGCCCTAATGTGTCGGAAGAAGCCTCATGAACGACGCGTCGAGCCAGCAGCAGTGGATCGGCGGCCGCCTCGTCGTCGCTGCCTCCGGACAGACCCTCGAGACATACGACCCTGCCTCTGGGACCATCATCGCGCGCGTGCCGGCGTCTGGGCCCGAAGATGTCGAGCGCGCGGTGGCTGCCGCCGCTCGGGCCTTCGAGTCCTGGCGTCGCACGACACCCCAGGAGCGGAGTCGTGCGCTGCTGCGCTTGGCTGATGCACTTGAGGCACGTGCTGGCGAGCTGGGTCGACTCGAGAGCCGCAATGCGGGCAAGCCGATCCGCGCGGCTCTCGATGAGATGGCCATCTGCGTGGACCTGCTGCGGTTCTTCGCGGGGGCCGCTCGCGTGATGGAAGGGAAGGCGGCAGGGGAGTACCTTCCCGGCCACACCTCGATGATCCGCCGCGAGCCACTCGGCGTGGTGGTCGGTATCCCGCCATGGAACTATCCGCTCTACATGGCTACCTGGAAGATGGCACCAGCCATCGCCGCTGGCAACACGGTGGTGCTGAAGCCGTCTTCGCTCACGCCGCTCACCGCCCTGGCCTTCGCCGAGATCGCCTCGGAGCACCTCCCGCCCGGCGTGCTCAACGTCATCACCGGTCGGAGTGAGGACGTCGGGGATGCGCTCGTGACCCACCCGCAGGTACGCATGATTTCGCTGACCGGTGACACTCGCACCGGTCGCCACGTCGCCAGACTGGCAGCCGACTCGGTCAAGCGCCTCCACCTCGAGCTCGGTGGCAAGGCACCCGTCATCGTCTTCGATGACGCCGACATCGACCTCGCCGCCGCGAAGATCAAGGAGTTCGGTTTCTGGAATTGTGGTCAGGACTGCGCCGCGGCCACGCGCGTGCTGGCCGGCCCAAAGGTCTACGAACGGCTAGTGGCGACCGTCGCGGCGCAGGTCCGCACCATCACCTGGGGCGACCCCGCTGAGGACGAAGACCTGTTCATGGGCTCGCTCATTGGACCCGCCCAGGTGGATCGCGTCGAGGGCATGGTGGAGCGTGCCCGCCCGGCAGCCGAGATCGTCGTGGGTGGGTCGCGACCGAACCGACGCGGCGCATTCTATGAGCCGACCGTCATCGCCGCGCCCGATCAGGCCAGCGAGATCGTCCAGCAAGAGGTCTTCGGGCCGGTCGTGACCATCCAGCGTTTCGAAGACGAAGAGACCGCGGTCAGGTGGGCGAACGATGTCCGCTTCGGCCTCAGCGCCTCGGCTTTCACCTCGGACATCAGCCGCGCCATGCGAGTGTCCAAGGCTCTGGACTTCGGCACGGTCTGGATCAACGAGCACTACACCCTGCCCGCCGAGATGCCGTTCGGTGGCGTCAAGGAGAGCGGCTACGGACGTGACGGTTCAGCCTACGCACTGGAGGACTACACCTTCGTCAAGCACGTGATGATCAACACCGACTGAGCCGCTCGTCATGACGAAAGGGGTCGGCCAATCACCTACCATCACAGACCGATGCTGGAGTCTCGCGCACGACCATCAAAGCGGTGCCGGCGCCCGCCATCGGGCCGACTCGGATGAGCGTGTCGATCCCTGCGGCGAACGCAGAAGTCCGACCCGGACGCCGGGCCGTCTCCGAGTGGGCGCTGGTGCAGCTGCAGGAGCTGATCCTCAGCGGGCAGCTCGCCGCCGGTGACCCGCTTGGTGAGGTCGAGCTGACCAAGATGCTTGGGGTGAGTCGCTCACCGACCTCTGCGGCCCTGCGCCAGCTCGAGGACAGCGGCCTCGTCGATGTCTCGCCCACGAGCGGACGACGGACCGTCAA
>JBFLKP010000067.1:0-6711 GCA_040883225.1 Candidatus Limnocylindrales bacterium
CACCCAGGAGCGCCACTCAGGCGGCCTCGGAGGCCTCGGAGGCCTCGCCGAGGATGTCCAGGAGGCTGTCGGGGTCGTGGAAGCCCCATTCCTGGGTGAAGACCTCGCCGTTCGCGTCGAGCACGATGAGCGGTGTGGACGGCGCGGACAGGATCTGTGGGCCGAAGAGGTCGCTCAGCTCCCGCGACAGCTCGGTCGGGGACTTCACGAACGCCCACTCGTAGCCGTTGCGCTCGGCGTACCGCGCAAGGGAGCCCTCGTTCTCGCCGGGATCGATACCCAGGCTGATGTAGGTCACGCCCGCGTCAGCGATCCGCGGATAGGCCTCCTTGACGTTGTTCTGCTGGGCCTTGCAGTTGCTGCACCAGATGGCCATGGGCTCGATGGCCACGACATCGCCCGCCAGACCCGCGAGCGTGAAGGTCTCGCCGGTGGTCGCGTCTGTGAGCTCGATGTCGAGGAAGGCGGCCGCCGTCGAGCCGCTGCCGGCCTCGTCCGTCGCCTCCGGCATCGCGTCGGTAGCGGCTACCTCCGTTGCGGCGGCGGTCTCCTCTGGTGCCGGCTCGGCGGTCTCGCCGGCGGTGGAGCAAGCCGCCAAGATGAACGGCGCGGCCACGAGCAGGCCCAGCAGGCGGCGGGAGGGCGAGGGATAGGGGTTCAAGACGGTCTCCTTGGCTGAAGTCGAGTCGAGCCTACGGAGGTCACCATGACGGTGCTGTGTCAGCGACGACGTGGTCGGGCTCGCCTGTGACGCTCCGATGACGTCAGCGGCCGGCAACCCACCCGACGAGCTGCTGCCACATCGGCGCGTAGCCTTCCCATTCCACGAACGGCGGAGGACACCAGTGCGGGCCGCAGTCGGAGGTGAAGACCGCGCCGCGTCCGCTGCCGGAGGTCCCGGCCACGATGAGCGGGTCATCACCGACGGCCACGACGACGTCGGCTCCGTCCCTCGCGGTCACGCGGTTGTAGCCAAGGAGGTACGGCCACTTCGGCGGTAGGCCGGCCACGATGGGGTGGTCGAGCTGCCGCACCCGCGGCGTGGTTCCGGCCGGTGACTCCACCCGATCGTCCCCGCTCGCGATGGTCACCGGCAACGCTGCCTCGACCGCCGTGCCCGCCCAGCGCGCCTTGCCGTCGATCCCGGCGAACGTGAGATAGCCGCCCACCATCAGCAGGCCCCCGCCGGCCTCGACGTACTCGCCGATGGCGGCGATCCGGTCGGGCCGGGGAACGGAGCGAGCGAACGTGTCGGGATGCAGCAGCAGGGTGTTCGCGCCGATGTCGCTGAGGATCACCGCGGCATAGTCGGCGAGGCCAGCGACGCTATCGGGGAAGTCGGTCGCGGCCACGTGGTTGGGCAGGTAGTCGACCTTGAAGCCGCCGGATTCGAGAGCGGTCCTGAGCGGGCCCACGCCCTCCTCGTAGGCGGTGGTGGTGAAGGAGTCGAAGCCCTTCTGATGGATGCTGTGGGTGACCCAGGACTCGCCGGCGATGAGGATGCGCTGATTGCTCATGCGCTGATGGTAGCCCGCGCTCAGGGGAGCTCCGCAGGATCGAAGGCTTCGAGCACGAAGGTCGACGGCGCGCCCGGATCGTAGACGATCGTGAGCGTGCGTCGTGCTCGGGTCCAGGCGACGTAGGCCAGGCGGCGCTCCTCCTCCAGGACACGCTTGGGATCCTCTGCCTCGCGCAGCGCGCGGCCCGATGGGAACGCTCCCTCATCGTGGCCGATGCAGGCGACGTGGTCCCACTCGAGACCCTTCGTGCCGTGCGCGGTGGCGAGGGTCAGGATCGCGTCGTCCCGGCGGAGATCGGCCTGGGCTTCGATGCGGGCCTCGATCGTCGCGCGCAGCTCCTCGAGATCGCGGCTACCGGCCGCCCAGGCGAGCAAGTCCGCTGTGGCCTCCGGTGCCAGCCGTGCTTCGTTCGCTGCGCGCTGGACCGCGACGAGGAGTGGCAGCCGTGTGTCGGCCGCTGCGAGCGCGGCCCGCATCGATCCATCCGGCCAGCGCAGACCATCCTCTTGCACGCGGTAGGGCATGCCGAGCTCGAGGGCGAGCGCGGCGAAGGGCACCAGCTCACGGTTCGTTCGCGCGAGCACGGCGTGGCGCTCCCCGGAGGGCTCGGTGGCCCAGCGCTCCAACAGCAGTCGCGCACGTGTGACCTCGTCGCCGGGGTCCGGCAACAGGTACACGCTGCCGCTGTTGCGGGGCGAGGCGAGGATGCGCTTGTCGAACCGTTCCTCGTTGTGTTCGACCAGGCGTGCCGCCCTGCGCACGACCTCGGGCGCGCAGCGGTGGTTGGTCTGGAGGTCGACGCGACGCAATCCCGGCAGCCGGGCCGCCAAGCCGAGGACCCGGCGTACGTCGGCCAGGCGCCAGGCGTAGATCGTCTGGTCGTCATCACCGACCGCGAAGAGGTCGCGTCGGGGTCCGGCGAGCAACAAGGCCAGGTCCAGCTGGCTCTTGTCGAGGTCCTGGGCCTCGTCGACGAAGAGCACCGCGGTTCGAGCTCGCCACCGCGCGAGCAGCGGGGCATCACCCTCCAGTCGCGGCGCGGCGAGTGCGACGAGGTCGTCGAGATCGATGGCACCCTCTCGCCGAAGGCGCTGCTGGTAGGCCGCGAAGGCCGCGTGGGTCGCACCGTCGGTCCGCGGCGGGCCGCGTTCAGGGTCCAGCTTGAGGCGCGAGAAGGCGTCGTCGAGGTGCCGCAGCTGCGCCGCCGGCAGCGGCCCGCCGGCCAGCTCTTCGATGACCGCCGGGCGGTCGACGACCCGCGTGACATCCAGCCCCGCGTCGGCCAGGATCTCACGCCCCAGGGCGTGGAACGTGCGCACACGGACCGTGCCATCCGGGTGGCCGAGCTCGGCGAGGGCGGCATCAGCGCGCTGCTGCAGCTCCTCGGCGGCCGCGCGATTGAAGGTCAGTGCGCAGATCGTCGCGGCCTCGGCGCCCGTGGCCACGCGCCAGGCCAGTCGAGCCACCACGGTCGTGGTCTTGCCCGAGCCGGCAGGCGCCACGCAGAGCACCGGCCCCGGTGGCGCCGTGGCGGCCGCACGCTGGTCCGGTGCCAGGCGTGCGAGGCGTGCCGCGACCGGCTCGGGAAGGTGGGCGCGCTGCATGTGGCGAGTGTCGCGTTGATGCCTTGCGCCGCCCTTAGCGCTGCCGGTCCTCCGGCTCATCGGGGCGCATCCGCAGCCCCAGCCAGATGGCCCCGGCCGCGACCGCGAACCCGCCCACGATGAGCGCCGTGTCGGGCACGCCGGAGCTCACCAGCAGACCGAAGAGCCCGAGGACGACGAAGGCGGCACCGAGCTTGAGGACAAGGTCGCGCATCGGTCCATCCTGCCTCAGCCGGAGCCTCGAGGCGCCCGCGCTCATGGCCGCTTGCCCGCGCGCTCTTGGAACGGAGTCGACGCAGTGCTAACGTCGTGTTCACACGGACGCCGCGGGCGGTCCATACGCTCGTGGGCATCCAACGCGATAGAGGAGGAGGCCACCCCCATGCGTACCCGGATCGCCGGTGTCGCGACCGCACTGGCGCTCGCCGCGACCATCCCCATGTCGGCTGCAGTGGCAGCGCAGGACGAGGGCGTCACCCTCACGCTCCTGCATAACAACGACGGCGAGTCGTCGCTCGCGACGCTCGGCTACGGCTTGGCCGAGGACGTCACGCTCGAGGTCGGTGGCGCACCGGCCTTCAAGACCGTGACGGAGCGCGAGATCGCCGACGCGCGGGCTCAGGGCAACAGCGTGGTCAACGTCTATGCCGGCGACTCGTTCCTGCCCTCGGCCGTGCTCGCCTGCAGCAGCCCCGAGGATGCGACGTCCACCGCGCCGGTCTACGACGCCATCGCGCAGTCACAGATCCCCTACGACGTCCACATCTTCGGCAACCACGAGTTCGACTATGGACCCGACTTCCTGGCCCGCTACATCGCTGGGTTCGCCAGCGAAGGGATGGGTCTGGACCAGCCGTTCATCTCGGCCAACCTCGACTTCGGCGCGGAGCCCGCGTTCGCTGACTGGATCGACGAGGATGGCCTGATCGAGACCCCCATCGAGGACGGCCGCGTCATCGGCAGCACGGTCATCGTCACCGACGAAGAGACCGGCGAGCAGTTCGGCGTGGTGAGTGCGACCTACGACCGCCTGCCGATCATCAGCTCGCCACGAGATGTCGCCGTGACCGAGGCCGTCCCGGCGATCCAGGCCGGGATCGACGCGCTCACCGAAGCGGGTGTCGACAAGATCATCTTCGTCAGTCACCTCCAGGGCATCGATGCCGACAGCGAGGCCATCGCCCAGCTGTCGGGGATCGACATCGCCGTGGCCGGTGGCGGCGACGAGCTACTGGTCAACGACGACTCGCAGCTGCTGCCCGGCGAGGACCCCGAGGACGTCTTCGGTGCCTACCCGCAGTACGCCACCGACGCCGACGGCAACGAGGTGCCGATCGTGACCACGGCCGGCAACTACAAGTACCTTGGCCGACTGGACGCCACGTTCGACGCGGAGGGCAACCTCACCGGCATCGTCGAGGACGCAAGCTTCCCGCGGCGGGTCATCCCGCTCGAACAGGAGGAGGCTGGGCTCATCGAGGAGCTCGCGATCTCCGATGCGGTGGAGAGCGATCCCGGCATCGTAGAGACGGTGCTGACGCCGGTCTCTGCCTGTCTCGAGGACCTGGCCGCAGCGCCAGTGGCGATCTCGGAGGTCGTGCTCAACGTCGATCGCGGCCAGTACAGCGCCGAGGAGGACGTCTTCTCGCCCGGCGTGCGCTCCAGCCAGACGAACGGCGGCACGCTCATCGCCGACGCCTTCACCGCTTCCTACGACCGGTACGCCGGCAACGTGGGCCTCGAGCCGCGCACGGCGGACAACCTCGTGGTCACGCTCCAGAACGGTGGCGGCATCCGCCAGAACGCCGGGCCGGTCCTGCCCGTCGGCGGCAACGCAGGCGACGCCATCACGCGCCTGAACACCATCGACGTGCTGCCGTTCCTGAACTACGTCGTGGTCGTCCAGGACCTCAGCCCCGAGGGGTTCGCGGCCTCGCTCCAGACCGCCTGTGAGAGCCGCGGCGGCGGCGGATTCATGCAGGCCTCGGGTGTGAGCTACACCTGCGACTACAGCGGTGGTGCCGTGACGCTGCGCGACGTGGTCATCGAGACCGCCGATGGCAGCACCGTGACGGTCGTTGGTGGCGACGGCACCGTCGACGCCACCGTCGGGCCCATCGACGTCATCACCAACAGCTTCACCGCCGGCGGCGGCGACGGCTACGATGCCTTCGGTGCGGCCGAGAACGTGACCCTGCGTGCCGACGATGACGCGCAGATCACCTACGAGCGGGCTTTCCGCGAGTATCTGGAGTCGTTCCCGCCCGGCGAGGACGGCATCCCCGTGGTGGGGGCCGACGACCCGGCCTACGCCGAAGAGCAGGGAGATGGCCGTATCACGCTGATCGACGGCTGATCGCCGCACCCTCACGCCGCCCGAGGGAGGCCTCCACGAGGAGGGCCTCCCTCGCGCACCACCCGGAAGTCCTGTCCGCCTGACCATCGGGCCACCGCTCCCGGTATCGGCGTGCGATGACGTGCTGCGGCCGGCGGTCTACGCTCGGAGACATGCGCGCGAGACTTCAGTCCCTGCTCCCATCCGTGCTGGTGCTGGCGCTGGCCTCGCTGCTCGTGATGCCGCTGCTCGCTGTCGCCCAGGGACCCACCCTCTCGATGTCGCCCGAGACCGCGCGTCCCGGCTCCACCGTCGAGATCAGCGGCGCCGGCTTCCCGGCCGGGCACGTCGTCGAGCTGCGGCTGACGACCCCGGACGGCTCGATGCCGCTCGCCAGCAGCGTGGCCGGTCTCGAGGGCGAGTTCCAGCAGCTCCTGGCGCTGCCGCTGGGCACGACCAAGGGGGACTGGGAGGTGCTGGCCACCGCCGTGGACGGTACGACCTCCTCGCTTGCCTTCAGCACCCTGCCGCAGACGGCCTCGGCCGAGGCCGCGCCCGTGGCCGCCCCAGAGCCGGCCTCCGCGGAGGAGCGAGCCGGCAACACCAGCGGCGACATCGCGGTCCTGCTCATCATCGCCGTCATCCTCGGCGGCATCGCCTTCGGCGGGCTGCTGGTCTTCCGCCAGCTGCGCGAGGAGAGCCCACCCGGCATGGGCAAGGGCGACGACCTCATCTGGGGCGGTGGCTCGGCCGAGACGCCCGAGCAGACCGCCACCGACGAGCCCCACTGGAAGGCCGGTCAGTCGACGCCGTCGGCACAGACCGAGGGCTGAGCCGAGCTTCCCCCGACGCCTCCGGACGACGGCACCGCCCTCGGCGGCGCCCCACGCTAGCATCGGGGTGTGACCCCCAGCCCGCGCATCACCGCGACCCTCAGGCAACTACCAGACTCGCCCGGCGTCTACCTCATGAAGGACGATGCCGGGCGCGTCCTCTACGTGGGCAAGGCCCAGAGCCTGCGGGCGCGGGTACGCCAGTACTGGCAGGCATCGCGCGCCGCCGCTCCGCTGCGCATCGAGTCGGCCATCGGCCAGGTCGCCGATCTCGAGTACACCATGACCGACACCGTCAGCGAGGCGCTGCTGCTCGAGGCCAACCTCATCAAGCGCTACCAGCCGCGCTTCAACGTGCGCCTCAAGGACGACAAGTCCTATCCCTTCATCAAGGTCACGTTGGCCGACGACTTCCCCCG
>JBFLKP010000306.1:0-11444 GCA_040883225.1 Candidatus Limnocylindrales bacterium
CACGGCCACCATAGCCTGAGGAGAGCCATGCCCACCGACTGGACCAGCGCGCACGAGTACGAGGACATCCGCTACGAGCACTCGGGAACCGGCATCGCCAGGATCACCATCGACCGACAGCACGTCCGCAACGCCTTCCGGCCCAGGACCGTGACCGAGCTCATCGACGCCTTCGGTCGCGTTCGCGACGACGCTGGGATCGGCGTGGTGCTGCTCACCGGCGCCGGGGACAAGGCGTTCTGCTCCGGCGGCGACATGAACGTCAAGACCGAGGCGGGCTACGCCGACGACGAAGGCGTGGCTCGGCTCAACGTGCTCGACCTGCAACGTCAGATCCGCTCGTTGCCCAAGGTCGTCATCGCCCTCGTCAACGGCTACGCCGTCGGCGGGGGGCACGTGCTGCACGTCGTGTGCGACCTCTCGATCGCCTCGGACAACGCGATCTTCGGCCAGACCGGACCGAAGGTCGGCAGCTTCGACGGTGGCTACGGCGCGACGATGCTGGCGCGCATCGTGGGCCACAAGAAGGCCCGTGAGATCTGGTACCTGTGTCGTCAGTACAGCGCTCAGGAGGCGTTGGACATGGGCCTCGTCAACACCGTGGTGCCCCTCGCGCAGCTCGACGACGAGGGTGTGCGCTGGGCGGAGGAGATCCTCGACAAGAGCCCCACCGCCATCCGCATGCTGAAGCGCTCGTTCAACGCCGATGTCGATGGGCTCGCCGGCATCCAGGAGCTGGCAGGCGATGCCACCATGCTCTTCTACCAGACGCCCGAAGCGCACGAGGGCAGCCAGGCCTTCCTGGAGAAGCGCAAGCCCGACTACCGCAAGTACCCCCGACGCCCATAGGAGCCCATGACGAATCCGCCTGCGCCCGCTCCCACCGCGCCCGTTCCCATGCGCCGCTCCAGGGCCTGGCTGGTGGCGGTCCGCCCGGCCACGCTGCCGGCTGCCGTGGGTCCGGTGCTGGTCGGCCTGGCGGTGGCCATCAGCCTCGGCGTCTTCGAGCCGCTGCCGGCGATCGCCGCGCTGGCCGTGGCCCTGCTGCTGCAGGTCGCCTCCAACGTGGCCAACGACCTCTCGGACTTCCGCTCCGGCGTGGACACCGAGGAGCGGCTTGGGCCGCCACGAGCCGCCGCTTCGGGGCTGTTGAGCGAGCGTGAGCTGCTGGTCGGTCTGGCCATCATCGTGGGCCTGGCCGGGCTGGTCGGCCTGTACCTCGTGGCGGTCGGCGGGATCATCATCCTCGTGCTCGGGGTCGCGGCGGTGGTCAGCGCGGTGACCTACAGCGGCGGACCCTGGCCGTACGGCTATCACGGGCTGGGTGAGGTCTTCGTCTTCGTCTTCTTCGGGCTCGTGGCGGTGGCCGGGACGACGTACCTGCAGACGCTGACGTGGGAGCCGCTGGCCTTCGTGGCGGCCATCCCGGTGGGCGCGCTCATCACGGCCGTCCTCGTGGTCAACAACCTGCGCGACATCGAGACCGACGCCGCGACGGGCAAGCGCACGCTGGCGGTCATCCTCGGCGAGCGCGGGGCCGCGGCCGAGTACGACCTGCTCATCGGGGTGGCCTATGCGGTCCCCGTGGCCCTGCTCATCGCCGGCGACGCGGCCTGGACCGTGATGCTGCCGCTCGCGAGCCTGCCGCTGACGCTGGCCCTCTTCCGCGTCATCCACGCCGGCGGCGACCCGCGGCGGCTGAACCCCGTGCTGCGTGAGACCGCGCGCCTGTCGCTCATCTACAGCGTGCTCCTGGCGGCGGGTCTTGCGCTCGGAGAGCTGGTCTGATGCGCATCGTGCGAGTGGAGGTCGAGATCCTCGAGGTACCCTTCCGTGAGCCTGTCATCAGCGGCACGCAGCGCTGGGAGCAGCATCGGGCGGGCGTCCTCATCCTGCGCACCGATGACGGTCGCAAGGGTCTCGCCGAGTTCCCCGCCCCACGCCCGCACGACCTGGGCGAGGACGTCTCACCCAGGCTCATCGAGGTGCTCACGGGAATCGAGCTGTCCGACCCGGTCGCCGTCGAGGGCACCCTGCGCGACATCGACACCTGGCCGTTCGTGGGCCGGGCGGCGCGGTCCGCGGTGGAGTCCGCGCTCATCGACCTGCTGGCGCGCGTGAGCAGGCAGCCGATCGCTGAGTATCTCGACCGCCAGGCTCGCTCCGACGTGGCCGTCAACGCCCTGCTCGGCATGGATCAGCCCGAGGAGACCGCGGCGCAGGCGGCGGCCCTGGTCGAGGATGGCTTCGGCTGTCTCAAGCTCAAGGCCGGGGAGGAGCCTGATGGGGCGCTCGAGGCGCGCGTGCGGGCCGTGCGCGAGGCGGTGGGGCCGGATGTGGCCCTGCGGCTCGATTTCAACGGCAGCCTCAGCGCCGACTGGGCCGAGGACGCCCTGGCGAAGGTGGCCCCATTCGATATCGAGTACGCCGAGCAGCCCATCCCGCCCGGCGCCGGTGCCGAGGCGCTCGCGCGGCTGCGCTGGACCGGGGCCGTGCCCATCGCCGCCGACGAATCCGTGCGCGACCTGGGTGCCGCTCGCGTCCTGCTGGACACCGGCGCGGTCGACGCGCTGGTGGTGAAGCCCGCTCGCGTGGGTGGCCTGCGCCAGGCCCGCGCGATCATCGATCTGGCGGCCGCGGCCGAGGTGCCGGTCACGGTGTCGACGCTCTTCGAGACCGGCGTGGGGCTGGCCGGCGCGCTGCACCTCGCGGCCACGGTGCCCGGATCGCAGGCGCACGGCCTGGCGACCGCGGGGCTCCTCGAATCGGACCTGCTGGAGACGCCGTTGGTGATCAGCCGTGGCCGCATGTCGGTCCCGGTGGGCATGGGCCTGGGTGTCGACCTGGATCGGGCGGCGCTCGAGCGGTACCAGGTGCGGTGACGCCGGCGCCCGACCCGCTCCTGGAGCGGATCCGACAGGACCCCGAGGCCGTCGCCGTCCGGGCGCGCTCCGCGACCTGGACGCGGGCCCAGCTGCTCGAGGCTGCCGACGGGCTGGCCGTCGCGCTCCACGGCGAGGGACTGGGCGCGGGCAGCCGGGTCGCCTGCCTGCTCGATGAGGATGCGCCGGCCGTGGCGCTGATCCACGCCACGCGCCGGCTGGGCGCGATCCACATCCCCCTGAACCGTCGTGCGAGCATCCCGGAGCTGCATGACCAACTGGTGGCGTCCGGCGCCGACGGGCTGCTGTACGACAAGGCCAACCTCGCGAAGGCACGCGCGGCCGCCAAGGACGACGTGGCCGCGCTCCGCGCCGAGGCGCTCCTGGCCGGGGTCGCCTGTGCCGTTCCACCACCGCTGCGCGACAGGGTCGACCTCGAGGCGCCGGCCACCGTGGTGTTCACCTCCGGTACGACCGGACGACCCAAGGGCGTCGTCCTGAGCCATGACAACCACCGCGCGAGCGCTCACGCCTGGGCCGGTCTGCTGCGTCCGCAGCCGGGCGACCGCTGGCTGCTGTGCGTGCCGCTGTTCCACGTCGCCGGACTCTCCATCGTCACGCGGGCGACCCGCTGGGGCGCCGCGCTCGACCTCCATCCCCGCTTCGAGCCCGCGGCCATCAGCGCGGCCCTCGATGATGGCGTGACGCATCTGTCGCTGGTCGCGACCCAGTTGGCCGACCTGCTCGCAGAGCGTGACGGCCGCGCGCCGCCAGCGACGCTGCGCGCGGTCCTGCTCGGCGGCGGACCGATCCCGGCCGACCTGTTGCGCCGGTCACGCGAGGCTGGCTACCCCGTGCTCACGACCTACGGCCTGACCGAGACCGGCTCCGGTGTGGCCAGCGGCGGCCGCGACCGGGCCACGCTCGATGACCCGACCGCGGTCCGTGCCCTGCCGGGCGTGGAGCTGCGGGCGGCGCCCGACGGCGAGATCCTCGTGCGCGGTGAGATGGTCTTCGCTGGCTATCTCGGTGACGAAGCGGCCACAGCTCGTGCGCTGCCCGGCGACGGTTGGCTGCACACCGGTGACCACGGCAGCCTTGACGAGGACGGGCTGCTGCGCGTGAGCGCGAGGCGCGACGAGCTCATCATCAGCGGTGGCGAGAACATCGCGCCCGCGGAGGTCGAGGCCGTGCTCGGAGCACACCCGGACGTGGCCGAGGCCGCGGTCGTGGGCGTGCCCGACGAGCGCTGGGGAGCGGTCCCACAGGCGTATATCGTGCCGGCTGCGGGGGCCGATCCCGACCCGCTCGAGCTCGAGCGGTTCTGTCGCGAGCGCCTGGCCGGCTACAAGGTGCCGGTCGCCTTCATCCGCCTCGACGCTCTCCCGCGCAACGCCATGGGCAAGGTCGCCCGCGCCGAGCTCGCGGCTGCGGCCGAGGGCACCCGCTCGTGAAGCCTCACTACCAGCGTCGGGGCGATGGTCCGCCGTTGCTGTTGCTCCACGCGACGCTGTCGTCTTCTCGGCAGCTGCGCACGCTGGCGACCCGGCTCGCACAGCGCTACACCGTCGTCGGCGTCGACCGGCGCGGCAGCGGCGAGTCGATCGTCGATGGGCCCGCGGAGCCCATCCCGGTCACGACGCACATCGACGACCTCGCCGAGATCATCAGGGTCGAGGGCCTGGGACCCGTCGCGGCGGTCGGCCACAGCTACGGCGGCTGCATCGCGCTCGAGCTGGCCTCACATCGACCGGAGCTCGTGACCGCCGTCTTCGCCTACGAGCCCCCGTATGCCCTCGTGGCGACCCCCGAGACGCAGGTGGGCATGAGCGAGGTCGGCCGGCGCACGCTCGCGGCATACAGCGAGGGCGGTCCGGGAGCGGCGGCCCTGACGTTCATGGCGGGCGTCTCCGGAGCCCGGGCCGTGGCGGCGCTGAGCCCTTCCGCGAGGGCCCGCGTGGAGCGGGCCGGGCAGGGAGCCGTGGCAGATGCGACCCTAGCGGGCATGGACCCCGAGGCCCTCGAGCGGATCGGCTGCCCCGTGCGCATCGCCACCGGCGACGCCAGCGCGCCGTTCTACGCGGAGATCGCCGAGGCGCTCGTGGCGCGCGTCGGCGACGCAGACCACAGGCGACTCCCTGACGCGGACCACATGGCCCCGGTGCTCCGCCCGGAAGCGATCGCCGACGCCATCGAGGACTTCCTCGCGTGAGCCAGGGCAACAGCGCGCCGCCGCAGAAGGTGGAGGAGATGTTCGACCGCATCTCCGGCGTCTACGACGGCATGAACCTCGCCATCAGCGGATTCCAGGAGCCCCGCTGGCGCAAGCGCATCGTGGAGGCCAGCGGCATCGGCCCGGGTGGTCACGCGCTCGACGTCGCCTGCGGCACGGGCAAGGTCACGACTGACCTCTACCGCGCCGCCCAGCCGGGCGGCTCAGCGTTGGGGATCGACTTCAGCGCACGCATGATCGGCGTGGCCAACGAGCATCGTCCGGCGGAGCTCGCGGGCCTGCGCTTCCAGCGCGGCGACGCCCTCGACCTGCCCGTGGAGGATGACGCCTTCGACGCGGCTACCATCGCCTACGGCATGCGCAACCTCGCCGACTACCGCCAGGGTTTCGCGGAGATGGCGCGTGCCGTGCGACCGGGCGGGATGGTCGTGTGCTTCGAGATCCACACGCCCACGAGCGCCTTCGGGCGACTGGCGGCAGTCTGGTTCGACCACATCGTGCCGGTCATCGGCCGCCTCATCGGCCAGGGTGACGCCTACGGCTACCTCGCCAACTCGGTGAAGGGTTATCCCTCACCCGAGCGCATCGCCGAGATCATGCGCGACGTCGGACTGGAGGACGTCGAATGGCACGGCTTCATGGGCGGCATCGTCGCCCTCCACGTCGGCACCGTGCCGCTCGCTGAGCGGCCTGCCGACGTCAGTCGGGATCGCTGATGAGGCGGGCCTTGACGCCAACGAGCTCGTAGGTCCTGCGCGCTCGTGCGTCGAGCGTCAGGAGCTCCCCATCGTGCTCACGCGTGGTGATGGCGATGACGGCGTCGTACGAGGCGCCACCTGTGATGCCGAGCTCTACCAGCTCTGGTACCAGCCCTCGCAGGCAGTCAGCGCTCAGAGCGATCTGTCGTTCACCGAAGGTCTCTGCGAGGTACTCCGCTACCTGTCCACCGCTGACCCGGTGCGGCGGCGGAAGTCGCGTCAGCACCGAATAGGTCTCAAGCGCCGACGGTGCCGGCAGGCTCGGCTGTTTCGCGACGACAGCCAATGAGGCGGCATGGGATTCGTGCCATGTAGCGAACGCTGCGATGACGACGCTCGTGTCGACGGCGATCACCGCCGCGTGCGCTCGAGCGTTGCTCGGACCTCCTCGTTCGTGAGGGTCGGCAGGCGCTCTTCTGGAACGGCGACGAGTACGCCTTCCCGCTCCTCCAGGTGGATGGGGGACAGGGGCACATCGATCTCGATCACGCGATCTCGAACGGTGATCTCCAGAGCGTCGCCACCGCGCAGACCCAACTCGTCTCGCATCGGTTTGGGAACGACGATCCTTCCAGCTTCGTCGATGGTAGTGCGCATGGCAGAAGTCTACCATTCACGCGACGTCGCCCCCTGGTGGATCGTCAGCATCCGAACCAGGATGTGCTCGGGAAGACCGCGTACCAGTAAGCTGCGTCACCCCGCGATCCGGTAGATCGGTGATGAGGACGACCGCTGCGAGCAAGCCGATTACGACTAGCATCGTCGCGACCAGGCGGGGTGTACGGCGGTCTTGGCGAGCCGGGGTCCCGACAGGGGCGGGAGGGGGCAAAGGATGCGGAGGCGGGAAGCTCGTTCGGCCGGCCTTGGGGCCTGTCGAGTTCGCATCTGCCATTCGCGACTGCCCCCCACTGGCTGCGGTCTACCTGCGCACCTCGAACTCGGGCGCGACCTCGGTCTTGAGCTCCGCCAGCTCGGCTGAGAGAGACGAGGCCAGCGCCTCCGCCTCGGCCGTGGGCTCGCCCGCGAGCAGGTTCTCCATCTCGCAGGGATCGCCGGGATCGCCCGCGGTCCACTCGTAACAGAGGCCGCCGCTGATGTCATAGAGCTCGCGGAAGCCGCTGCGGTTCTCGATGTAGTGCCAGCGCCCGTCGGGATGATCGTCGGTCGTGCGGATGGACCACCACACCGGCCGGTTCCCGCCCGAGGGCACGGCGTGCAACAGTGCCTCGCGCACGCTCGGCAGCTCCTGGTCGGCCAGCAGCGCCGCGAAGGACAGCCCATCGGCCGCCTCCTGGCCGTTCGGGTACGGGCCCATCTCGCAGCCGCCCAATTCGCAGAACGTGGGCGCGAAGTCGATCATCGAGAGCGTCGTCGCATCGACCCGCGGCTCCACGCCGCGGCCGGCCGGCCAGGCCACGTACGCCGGCATCGGCGTCGCGTACGGCGAGACCTTGGCCACCCGCCGGTGCTCGCCCCAAGTCATGCCGTTGTCGCCGATGAAGACGAAGACCGTGTCATCCAGTCGGCCTTCTTGCTCCAGCGTCCGCCCCACTCGGCCGATCATCTCGTCCACCGACAGCAGCGACTCGCAGTGCGCGGTCAGGTCGAAGCCGTCGTCACCGAGCGGCTTCTCCTTCTGGATGTAGGCCGGCTTGTCCGACACATCCTCCTCGTCGTAGTTCGGCGGCGCCCACGGCTCGAGGTCCCGGCAGCGCTTGTCGCCCTCGTGCCGCGGTGCGGGCAGGTTCGGCTCGTGCGGCGTGAAGGGCGCGATGAGCGCGAACAGTGGCTCATCGCCCGGCGCCTCCCTGATGCGCTTGACCGCGATGTCGGCGATGACATCGGTGGAGTAGTCGTCCTCGGCGGTCTTGTGCTGGCTGATCTTGCCGTCGCGGTCGCGGATCTGGTACCAGAAGTACTTGCCCTGGTTGCTGTTGATGACGTCGAACGCATCCCAGCCGGGCGGGTCGTACTGCTCCGGGCTGAACTTCCTGTAGCCGTTGAGGTACTTGCCGATGTAGGCGGTGTGGTAGCCCGCGCCATCGAGCTCTGTGGCGATCGTGGTGGACACATCGAGCTGCGTGCCGTTGTTGCTGTTGGCGCCGCTGTTGTGGGCGTGCTGGCCGGTGAGCAGGTTGGCGCGCGACGGCCCACACAACGGCACCTCGCCGTGGAAGTCGGTGAAGCGGATCCCCCGGCTGACGACGAGGTCGTTGAGCTCGGGCATGAGGTCGGCCGACCACAGCCGCCCATCGTGCGGGTTGGCGTCGTCGAGCATGACCACGACGATATTGGGCCGAGGCGCATCGGCCGGATCCTGGGCCACGGCGAGGCCGGGCCCCACGGCACCAAGGAGCAGGGGAGCGACGGTCGCGGAAGCCGCGCATCGGACGAGTCGGTTCACGTCCAGCAAGGGTAGCGCCTCGTCGGCCGATACCCTGCGAGCGGCCGCTCCCATCTCGGCTACCATCGAGACGTGTCCACCTCCTCGACGAGTCCGCTTATCCATGCCCGCGAGCTGACCAAGCGATTCGGCTCGTTCACCGCGGTCGACGCCGTGGACTTCGACGTCCAGCCGGGCGAGGCCTTCGGCTTCCTGGGCCCCAACGGCGCCGGCAAGACCAGCACGATGCGCATGATCGGCTGCATCTCACCGGTGACCGATGGCTCCCTCGAGGTGTTGGGCCTGGACCCGCGCCATGACGGTTCTGCCATCCGTCGGCGCCTCGGCGTGGTGCCCCAGGCCGACACGCTCGACATGGAGCTGACGGTCATGGAGAACCTGCTCATCTACGGGCGCTACTTCGACCTGCCCTACGCGGAGTGCCGTCGCCGGGCCGACGAGCTGCTCGACTTCGTGCAGCTGACCGAGAAGGTCGACTCCCAGGTGGAGCCGCTCTCGGGTGGCATGAAGCGGCGCCTGACCATCGCCCGGTCGCTCATCAACGAGCCCGAGATGGTGCTGCTCGACGAGCCCACCACGGGCCTCGATCCGCAGGCCCGCCACATGGTCTGGGAGCGCCTCTACAAGCTCAAGCAGCAGGGCGTCACGCTCATCCTGACGACCCACTACATGGACGAGGCCGAGCAGCTGTGCGACCGCCTCGTGATCATGGACAAGGCCCGGATCGTGGCCGAGGGCTCGCCGCGCTCGCTCATCACCGAGCACTCCAGCCGAGAGGTCCTGGAGCTGCGCTTCGAGGATCTCGTCACGCCCGACCTCGAGGGCAAGGGCAACGGCCTCATCGAGCGCAGCGAGCAGCTGCCGGACCGCATCCTGCTCTACACCGATGCCGGCGAGGCCCTGGCCGAGGCGCTCCACGAGGAGGGGATCCATCCGGTGAGCCAGCTCGTCCGCCGCTCGTCGCTGGAGGACGTCTTCCTGCGCCTGACGGGTCGAAGGCTCGTCGAGTGACGCCGACCGGCCACGCTCGCGCCATCGTGCGCGTGCTGGAGCACCACGCCATGGTCTATCGACGGACCTGGCGAGGGACGGTCTTTTCCACGTTCCTCACGCCGCTGCTCTACCTCGCCGCGCTCGGCGTGGGCCTGGGTGCGTTCGTGGACGAGTCCAACCCGTCGGGCATCGAGGGCGTCTCGTACGCCATGTTCCTGGCACCGGGCATCCTCGTGGCTACGGCCATGAACAACGCCACCGGCGAGTCCACCTACCCGGTCATGGCCGGCATCCGCTGGCTCAAGACCTACGTGGCCATGATCCTCTCGCCCCTGGACCCGCGGCACGTGGCCACCGGCCAGCTGCTCTGGGCCGGCATCCGCGTGACCCTCGGCGGGATCGTGTTCCTGGGCGTGATGATCGCCTTCGAGCTGGTCGACCTGTCCCACGCGGTGCTGATGCTGCCGGTCGCGACGCTCACCGGGCTGGCCTTCGCTGCACCCATCGCGGCCTTCGCCGCAGCACAGAAGAACGACACGCCCTTCGCCTGGCTCTTCCGCTTCGTGATCATGCCGATGTTCATCTTCAGCGGCACGTTCTTCCCCGTCAGCCAGCTGCCCGAGCTGCTGCAGTACGTGGCCTACGCCACCCCCCTGTGGCACGCGGTCTCGCTCTCGCGGGGCATCGCCCTCGGTGGGTTGGATCCGGCCGTGGCGGTCGTCAACGTGGCCTACCTCTCCGCGCTCGTGGTGGTCGGCCTGCTGTGGTCGTACCGCACGTTCAGCCGCAGGCTGGCGGAGTAGCGCGATGTTCATCACCACTCGCTTCTTCCCGACGCGAGCCCTCGGCAGCTCCCGGGCCCACAAGGTCCTCGAGCGCAACGTCATCGTCTATCGGCGCGCCTGGACCATCATCGTCAGCGGCTTCTTCGAGCCCATCTTCTACCTGCTGGGCATCGGCTTCGGGCTGGGCACGCTCGTGGGCGACGTCGGCGACATCCCCTATGCGGCCTTCGTGGCGCCGGGGTTGATGGCCACCGCGGCCATGAACGGCGCGCTCTTCGAGTCGACCTTCAACCTCTTCTTCAAGCTGAAGTACGCCAAGACCTTCGACGCCATCCTTTCGACGCCGTTGGGGCCGTCGGACATCGCGGTCGGCGAGGTCAGCTGGGCGCTCACGCGTGGCCTGCTCTACGCCATCGCCTTCCTGGTGGTGATGCTCGTGCTGGGCCTCGTGCTCTCGCCGCTGGGGGTCCTCATGATCCCGGGCGCGCTACTCATCGGGCTGGCCGCGGCCGCGGTGGGCATGGCCGCCACGACGTTCATGCGCAAGTGGCAGGACTTCGACCTGGTCACGGTGGTGACGATGCCGATGTTCCTCTTCAGCGGCACGTTCTATCCCATCTCGGTCTACCCCGACTGGCTCCGGGTCGTCGTCGAGCTCACGCCGCTGTACCGGGGCGTGCACATGCTGCGCTCGTTCTCGCTCGGCGAGGTCGACGCCATGATCCTCTTCGACATCGCCTACCTCTCGGTGATGGGCCTCGTGGGCGTGGCCATCACGGCCCGTCGGCTCCGCGGGTTGCTGCTGAAGTAGCGCCTGCCGGCGGACAGACCGAGGCGCCGTCCTGAATGCTCGGAACGGCGCCTGATGGACGGTGGGAGGGCAGGTCCCATGCCTCGGCCCGGACGTCTTCACGGCGGAGACGTCCTTCCTGGGAGGGGAGAGGCGAGTCTTCCTCCCGTCGAGCCCGTACCTCTCAGTACGTACTACCTACGGAGGTTAGGGGACTCACGACGGACGTGTCAAGCGCGTTTCGGGCGCACGCCGAAGAGCCGTCTCGCGGCCGACAGGCCGCCCCAGTCGATGCGATCGACCCCGCCGAACACGGCGTAGTCGGCGAGGGCGCCGCGCATCGCCTCGACGAACCCGGGGGCCTGGCGAGGGGAGAAGTCGTCCTGCCACCACAGGCCCAGGACCCGGATCGTGCCGGCCTCGCGATCGATGCGTGGCTCGATCCGGCCCACCAGTCGATCGCCCCACAGCAACGGCAACACGTAGTAACCCCAGCGTCGCTTGACCTGCGGCACGTAGACCTCCCAGACGTAGTCGAAGTCGAAGAGGTCCCGCAGCAGGTCACGGTCCCAGACCAACGGGTCCAGCGGCGCGAGGAA
>JBFLKP010000307.1:0-6138 GCA_040883225.1 Candidatus Limnocylindrales bacterium
CCGCCGCCGGCCATCTACGGGCTCGGCGACCCGGCCACGCTCTCGTCCCGGCCGCTCGTCGCGGTGGTGGGCACGCGGCGCCCGACGGCGGCGGCCCGTGACCTCGCCACACGCATCGGCCAGCGTCTCGCGGAGGTCCGCGCGACCGTCGTGTCCGGCCTCGCCCTGGGCATCGACGGGGTCGCCCACCGGGCCGCGCTGGACGGCGCCACGCGGACCATCGGTGTCATCGGCTCGGGCATCGACGCCCCAGGGCCAGCGCCCAACCGGCGCCTCGCTGCGCGCATCGCGGCGCACGGTGCGGTCATCAGCGAGCTGGCCCCCGGCGTGCGTGCCAGCCGTGGCACCTTCCCGCGACGCAACCGCATCATCAGCGGGCTCTGCTGCGCCACCATCGTGGTCGAGGCGCCGGCTCGCAGCGGCGCGCTCATCACCGCTCGCCATGCCCTCGAACAGGGTCGGCGCGTGCTGGTCGCACCGGGTCGGCCGTTCGATCCACGGATCCAGGGCAACCTCGTGCTCCTGCGAGAGTCGCCGGCGCGTCCGCTGATCGGTCTGGACGAGATGGTCGCCGACCTCGACCTCGTCGAACGCGCTGGAGCCGGCGAGAGCACCTCGCAGCTGACGCAGAATGGCGCGTTGCGGTTGCTTGAGCCCACGCAGCGACAGGTGGCGCGGGCGCTGGCGCGAGGACCCTCCACCATCGACGGCCTGTGCCGGTCCACCCAGCTCGACCCGGGTGTCGTCTCGGCGGCGTTGACGATGCTGCAGCTCCGCGGCTGGGCCAGCACCTATGGCGCGACGCAGCTGCCGGCAGGACCATTGACCCGGATGGACAAGTGACCGCCACCCGTGAGAGAGTCCGCCGGACTCACCGGAGGACGCCGGTCGTCGCAGCGTAGGATGGGAACATGATCCGCAACGTCGTCTTGCACCTGCACAACGAGCTGCCCATGAAGGCGGACGTGGAGTCGCTGCCCACCGCCGCTGACGCAGGCCTGCTGTGCACCAACCTCCGCACGCTCGAGGGCCGCAAACCTCTCTCGACCGAGTTCCTCGACTCGGTCTTCCTCATCCCCTACAACGTCATCCGCTTCATCGAGATCCCGCGTGCCGCCATCCACGAGGCCGGCATCGACCAGGACCTGCCCGGCCCGGCCGAGCTGCCGGCCTCCGCCTCGGCCGTGCATGACGGGACGAACGTCATCGTCACGCCGGCGCCCGGCGGCGGCGAGGCCGGCATCGGCGAGGAGGACGAGAGCCTCGCCATGGACGAGGAGCTCCTCCGCCGCATCCGGGAGGCCTGATCACGACCGGCACACGGCCCGGTCGGGCACCGGCACACCGCTGCTATAGTCTCCGGCCGTGACCAAGAACCTGGTGATCGTCGAGTCGCCCGCCAAGGCCCGGACGATCGAACGCTACCTCGGCCCCGACTTCAAGGTGCTCGCCTCCTACGGCCACGTCCGCGACCTGCCGGAGAACCCCGGCAAGGGCAAGTTCGGCGTGGATGTGGAGCACGACTTCACGCCCGAGTACGTCGTCAACGAGGACCGGCGCAAGCAGCTCAACGCCATCACCAAGGCCGCGGGCAGCTCGGACCTCGTGTACCTCGCGACCGACCTCGACCGCGAGGGCGAGGCCATCGCTTGGCACGTGGTCGAGGCCGTCAAGATCCCCAGCGACAAGACCCGTCGGGTGACCTTCAGCGAGATCACCAAGTCGGCCATCACCGACGCCTTCGCCGACCCGCGCGACATCGACATGGGCCTCGTCGACGCCCAGCAGACGCGCCGCATCATGGACCGCCTCGTGGGCTACACCCTGAGCCCGCTCATCAGCCGCAAGGTCCGTAGTGGCCTCTCGGCCGGGCGAGTGCAATCAGTGGCCGTACGCCTCGTCGTGGAGCGCGAGCGCGCCATCGAGGCCTTCACCCCGCGCGAGTACTGGACCCTCGAAGCGCTGCTCGAGACGCCCAGCGCGGAGCGCTACAGGGCCGCCCTCGTCAGCGTCGACGGCACCCGCATCGCGCAGGGTGGCGAGGTCAAGAAGAACGAGATCCCCATCCCCGATGAGGCCACCGCACAGGCCTACGTCACGGCACTGCAAGCGGAGAGCGCGACCGTCACCACGGTCAAGACGCGTTCCACCAAGCGCAACCCGGCACCGCCCTTCACCACCAGCACGATGCAGCAGGAGGCCAGTCGCAAGCTGAGCTATGGCCCACGCCGCACGATGTCGGTGGCCCAGCGCCTGTACGAGGGCATCGAGATCGACGGCGAGCCCACCGGGCTCATCACCTACATGCGAACCGACTCGGTCAACCTCGCCAAGTCGGCCCAGCTCGAGGCCTACGACGTCATCAACGGCCGCTACGGCCCCGAGTACGCGGTCGAGGGCGGTCGCGGCTACAAGACCCGGGCCAAGGGCGCCCAGGAGGCCCACGAGGCCATCCGCCCCACCTCCTTCGGCCGTGATCCCGAGTCCCTGCGCGGTCGGATCAAGGACGACGAGCTCAGGCTCTATCGCCTCATCTGGCAGCGTGCCCTGGCCTCGCAGATGGCGCCCAAGCAGATGGAGACCACGACCGCCGAGCTCGAGGCCGGCCGCTTCGGGCTGCGCGCCAGCGCCACCCGCACCACCTTCGACGGCTTCACCGTGGTCTACACCGAGGGCCGTGACGACAACGGTGAGGAGGAGAAGGAGGCCACGCTGCCGAGCCTGGCGGAGGGAGACCGTTCCGAGGTCGTGGACGTGGAGGGTGAACAGCATTTCACCGAGCCACCGCCGCGCTACACCGAAGCCTCGCTCATCAAGGCCCTCGAGGAGCACGGCATCGGGCGTCCGTCGACGTACGCGGCTACCATCTCGACCATCCAGGACCGCGGCTACGTGAAGGTCGTGGACAAGCGCCTGCGCCCCGAGATCGTGGCCAACATCGTGACCGACGTGCTGGTCGAGCACTTCGGCGACTACGTCGACTACGACTTCACGGCGCGCATGGAACAGGAGCTCGACGAGGTCGCCGAGGGCAAGCGCGCATGGGTGCCGCTGCTGCACGAGTTCTACGACCCGCTCAAGGTCCTCGTGGACGAGAAGCGCAAGACGCTCAAGCGCGCCGAGCTCACGACCGAGGAGACCGATGAGGTCTGCTCCGAGGGCCACCCCATGGTCATCCGCCTGGGACGCAACGGTCGCTTCCTCGCCTGCTCGATGTATCCCGACCACAAGGAGACGCGTGACATCCCGGGCGAGGAGCCGGACCTGCCGCCGGTCGAAGGGGCGGGGGAGGCGTGCCCCGAATGCGGCCAGGGCACGCTCGTGGCCCGCCGTGGCCGCTATGGTCCGTTCGCGGGCTGCGACCGCTATCCCGACTGCAAGTACATCCACCGCACCGGGCCTCCGCCGCCTCCGCCGCTGCCCTTCGAGGTCGAGTGTCCCAAGTGCGGCGAGGGCACGCTCGTGGCCCGTCGCGCCCGGCGTACCGGCAACGTCTTCTACGGCTGCGGCCGCTATCCCAAGTGCGACTTCACGACCAACTTCGAGCCGCTGGGCGCGACCCATGACGCCGACGCCGGCCCGGTCGCGCTGAAAGACGAGAGCGGCATCTGCCTGCGCTGCGGTGCCTCGGTGGACCTCCCCGGAGAGCGTACCGAGCTGCCCGGAAAGCAGCTGCCCGGCGGGCCACCGGACCCGGCCGCCCTCCAGCCCTCGCGGGCGCGACGCGCCAACTCGAAGGGTCGCAAATCGAGCGGCACGAAGAAGCGCAAGACCACCAAGTCTTCCACGACCGCCGACGACGGCGACTGATGTCCGGCGGGAGGGGCAGGACAAGATGACGGGCCAGGCACCGGAGCGCGATGCCCGCTCGGCGGCCGCGTCGTTCATGTCCTCGCTCGACGCCCGCGACGCCTCCCCGCACACGAAGCGGGCGTACGCCACCGCTCTCGAGCAATACCTCGGCTGGCTCGAGGGCGGGCCCGGTGCCGACTGGACCCGTCCTCCACGCCGCACGCTCCGGGCCTACCTTGCGGAGCTCGATGGCCGAGGGCTCTCCCGATCGACCATCGGCAGCCGGGTCGCGGCACTGCGCTCGTTCTACCGCTTCTGTCGCCGCATGGGCTGGGTCGCGGGCGACCCCTGGGCCGCCATCGTCACACCGCGCCGCTCGCGACGCCTGCCCCGGGTCATGGAGGTCGAAGATGTGGAGCACCTGCTCGACGTCATCCCCGGGTCCGCTGGCGGGGCCGTCGGCGGACCCGCGGCCACGGTGTCGGAGGCCATCGAGCTGCGCGACCGGGCCATCGTCGAATGCGCCTACGCGGCGGGCCTGCGCATCAGCGAGATCGCCGGCGCCCGCCTCGCCGACGTCGACCTCGCGCACGGCGAGCTGCGCGTCCTGGGCAAGGGCCGCAAGGAGCGCATCGGCATGCTCGGCGGGCCGGCCCGCGACGCGCTGCGCTCGTACCTCGGGCAGGGTCGCCCGGTGCTCGCGGCCGCCGCCGGCGAGGACGGTGAGCCCGACGACGTGCTCTTCCTCGGCAGCAGCGGGCGGGCCATGAGCACGCGCGGCGTGCGGAGCCGCATCGACCGGCTGGTGCGTCGGGCCGGGCTGCCGGAGCGGACCACGCCGCACACCTTGCGCCATTCGTTCGCCAGCCACCTGCTCGAGGGCGGCGCCGACCTGCGCGTGGTGCAGGAGCTGCTCGGGCACGCCAGCCTCTCGACCACCCAGATCTACACGCACGTCAGCCCCGGCCGACTACAGCAGAGCTACCGCGCGGCGCACCCCCGCGCCGTCGCCGACCCCGAGCCCGGCCCCGACGACCTCGAGCTCCCCGACGAGGACGCTGACCGCTCGTGAGTCGGGGAGCCCTCGCCCGCGCCGGCCTCATCGTCACCGGCGCCTTCCTCGCCTCACGGATCCTGGGCTGGCTGCGCGTCGTCGTTCTGGGCAACCTCTTCGGCTCGCCCGACCAGATCGCCGAGCTCGACGCCTACTACGCGGCCTTCCGCGTGCCCGACCTCATCTTCGAGCTGGTGGCCGCCGGCGCCATCACCTCCGCGCTCATCCCGGTCCTCTCGGGGCTCATCGAAGGGGGCGAGAAGGCGCGGGCCTGGCGCGTGGCCTCGACCGTGCTTAACCTCATGCTGGGTACGCTCCTGCTGCTGGCGATCCTGCTCTTCGTCCTCGCGCCTGCGCTGGTCCCGCTGCTCGTGCCCGGTTTCGACGAGGCCACCACCGAGCTGACCGTCGAGCTCACGCGCCTGATGCTGATCAGCCCCATCTTCCTGGCCGCCGGGTCCATCGTCACGGCCATCCTGCAGACGCAGGACCGCTTCGCGCCCACGGCCATGGCCCCGGTCATCTACAACGCCAGCATCATCGTCTTCGCCCTGCTGCTCTCGCCGATCCTCGGCATCGGGGCCGTGGCCCTGGGCGTCGTCGTCGGTGCCGCCGGGCACGTGCTCGTGCAGCTACCGGCCCTGCGCGGCCGCTTCACCTATGCACCGGTGGCCGACATCGGCGATGCCGCGGCACGCCAGACGTTCTGGCTCATGCTGCCCCGCGCCATCGGCATGGGCGCCAACCAGATCACCTTCCTCGTCAACACCGCCCTCGCCTCGACCGTGGCCGTGGGTGCGGTCGTGAGCTACACGGTGGCCTTCAGCGTGGTGCAGATCCCGCTGGGGGTCATCGGCCTGCCGCTGGGCATCGTGCTCCTGCCCACGATGTCCCGCGCCCTGGCCAACGGTGATGAGCAGGAATTCGGGATCCTCGTCGTGCGCGCCCTGCGGTTGTTGCTGTGGGTCATGGCCTTCATCGCGGCGGTCGGCATCGTCGGCCGGGAACAGGTGGTGGACCTGCTCTTCGGCTGGGGCTTCGACGAGCAGGCGCTCGCGGCCACGGCGGCAGCTCTGGGCGTCTTCCTCATCGGCCTGCCCGCGCACTCGATGAACGTCATCCTCGCGCGTGCCTTCTACAGCGGCAAGGACACGGTCACGCCGGTGACGGTGGCCATCATCTCGGTGGGCGTGAACGTGGCCATCTCGGTCGCCACCGTGGGCGCGCTGGGGATCCAGGGCCTGGCCCTCGGCATCGCGCTGGGGGCGTGGTTCGAGGCCACGACGCTCACG
>JBFLKP010000068.1:0-9969 GCA_040883225.1 Candidatus Limnocylindrales bacterium
CACCGACCTCTCGCCGCCATCATCACGGCCGTGCTGGTGCTGGTGCTGGCGCTGGCCCCGGCGGCGGCGATCGCGCAAGAGGTGTCACCCGAGCCGTCGCCGGCGCCGGCCGAGTCGACGCCTGCCGTCGCCACCAGCCCGATGGGGGCCTGGCTCGTGACCGCGTTCGACGCCTGGCAGACCGGCCTGACCGAGCCGCTCCCGGAAAGCGTGCTCCGCCTCAGCTTCCTGGCCGACGGTCGGCTCCAGGGCGAGACCGCGTGCGGGCGCTTCAACGGCGGCTGGTCGGGTGAGGGCCGCGAGCTCTTCGCGGGCGTCGCCCCCACCGGCTTCCTTGGCTGCGCCGATGCGCAGACCGGCGAAGCCATCGGCCTCAGCACCGCGCTCGAGGCGGTCGTGGGCTGGCAGGCCGATGAGCTGGGTGGGTTGGCCCTGCTCGACGCGTCAGGGGCGACGCGACTCCTGCTCGAGCCGCTGCAGGTCGGCGATCCGACAGGCGAGTGGCTGGTCACGCGCTATCGCCGCGCCAACGGCGAGTGGGCGGAGCCCGTGCCCGATCGCCCCATGGAGCTGAGGCTCCAGCCCGATGGCCTGCTCGAGGGCAGCACCGGCTGCCGCCTGCTCCTCGGCGAGTACCGCTTCGACGCCGGCGACATCACCATCGGACCCTTCGATGTCGAGGGCCTGCCCTGCGAGGGCGACGTCGGGCGCGCCGAGCGACGGTTGTTGCGCGCCCTCGGCACCGTCACGACCTGGGAGCAGGGCGGCGACTCGCTCACGCTCAGCGACGAGACCCAGCCGGTCGTCGAGCTGGTGCGCGCGCTCGAGGACGCTGGATGACCCAGGGGCGCAGGCCACCGGTCGGCTCGAGCGTCATCATCAACAGCGCCATCATCGTCCTCGGCCTGGTCGGCATCACCATCCTGCTCGCGGGGCAGCTCCTCGACGGTGACGAGCCGACAGGGCCACTCGATCTCCGGGTCGAGCTCGAGATCGTGGCCGCCGGCTTCGAGTCGCCGGTCTTGCTCACAGGGGCCGGTGAGGGATCGGCCGATCGCTTCGTCGTCGAGCAGCGGGGCCTCGTCCGTCGGCTCGGGACCGACGGCGTCATCGACGATGAACCATTCCTCGACCTTCGGGATCGCGTCCTGCACCACCACGAGCGCGGGTTGCTGGGGCTGGCCTTCCACCCCGAGTTCGCTGACAACGGCCGCTTCTTCGTGCTCTACTCGCAACGCGCGGGCGACGGCGCGACCGCCATCAGCGAGTTCACCGTCGGCGATGGAGCGGTCGACGAGAGCGAGCGCCAGCTGTTGACCATCCCGTCGTTCAGCACGATGCACAAGGGCGGCATGCTCGCCTTCGACACCGAGGGCATGCTGCTGGCAGGCGTCGGCGATGGCAGCACCGGCAACGATCCCGAGGGCAACGGCCAGGATCCCGCGTCGCTGCTCGCGACGCTGCTCCGGCTCGACGTCGACCGCGGCTTTCCATACGCCATCCCGCCCGACAATGGCTTCGCCGATGACCGCGAGGCGCGAGGCGAGGTCCACGCCATCGGGCTGCGCAACCCCTGGCGCTTCAGCGTCGACGCCGAGACCGGCCACGTCTACATCGGCGATGTCGGCCAGAGCGACTGGGAGGAGATCGACGTCCTCGTTCCGGGCGCACGCGAGCCTTCGTTCGGCTGGTCGGTGATGGAGGGCCACGACTGCTTCTACGGCCGTGACTGCGATCCGGCCGACCACATCGCCCCGGCCATCGCCTATGCCCACGCCGATGGTGATATCGGCCACTGCAGCGTCATCGGCGGCTACGTCTACCGCGGAGACGCGGGCACGTTGCCACAGGACACGTACCTCTACGCCGACTTCTGCAGTGGGACGATCTGGGGTGCACGTGGTGCCGAGCTGCGCCACGGGCGGGCAGAGCCGGTGACCGTGGGCCAGGTGCCCGCCGAACTGGGCCAGCCGCAATCGTTCGGGATCGACGACGAGGGCGAGCTCTACCTCCTGACCAACAGCGGGTATGTGCTCGGGATCAGCGAGGCCGCCCCCGGCTGAGCTCCGACCCGGGTCGCCGGCCGGGAGTGCCGCTACGCGTCGGCCAGCCGGCGCAGCACCGTCGGCAGGATGCCGCCGTTGCGGTAGTAGTCCACTTCGATGCCACCATCGAGCCGAACGTCGACCTCGAAGCTGATCTGGCCGCTCTCGCCGTGGGCCACGACCGTGACCGTCGAGCGCGGAGCGATGTCATCGTCGAGGCCGACGACATCGAAGGACTCGGTGCCGGTCAGCCCCAGCGAGGCCACGCTCTGGCCCTCGCGGAACTGCAGCGGCAGCACGCCCATGCCCACGAGGTTCGAGCGGTGGATGCGCTCGAACGATTCGGCCAGCACGGCTCGAACGCCGAGCAGCCGTGTGCCCTTGGCGGCCCAGTCACGCGAGGAGCCCGAGCCGTACTCCTTGCCCGCGAGGATCATCAGGGGCGTGCCGTCGGCCGCGTAGCGCATGGCCGCGTCATAGATGAACATCGGTTCGCCACCGGGCTGGAAGGTGGTGTACGGACCCTCCTGCTCGGCCAACGCGTTCCTGAGGCGGATGTTGCCGAACGTGCCGCGCATCATGACCTCGTGGTGGCCGCGCCGGGCACCGAACGAGTTGAAGGCCACGGGCTCCACGCCCCGCTGGATCAGCCACTGACCGGCCGGGCTCCAGGTCGGGATGACGCCGGCCGGTGAGATGTGGTCGGTGGTGACTGAATCGCCCAGGACGGCCAGCGCGCGTGCGCCCGAGATGCCGGCGATGGGCGCGGGCTCCTTGGTCAGGCCCGCGAAGAAGGGCGGGGCCGCGATGTAGTCGGAATCCGGGTCCCACGCGTAGCGGTCACCCTGCGGCACCGGCAGCGCCCGCCAGCGCTCGTCGCCCTCGAAGACGCTGGCGTAGGTCGAGCGGAAGAGCTCGGGCGTGACGGAGTCGCCGATGGCCGACCCGATCTCCTCGGCCGAGGGCCAGATGTCGGCGAGGAACACGGGCTCGCCATCGGACCCCGTGCCCAGCGGCTCCGACTCGAGGTCGACGTCGACACGACCGGCGAGCGCGAAGGCCACCACCAGTGGCGGCGAGGCCAGGTACGCGGCCTTGACCAGCGGGTGGATGCGGCCCTCGAAGTTGCGGTTGCCGCTGAGCACCGCGGCGACGATGAGGTCGTGCGCCTCGATGGCCTCGTTGACCGCCTGGTCGAGCGGGCCCGAGTTGCCGATGCAGGTGGTGCAGCCATAGCCCACGACATCGAAGCCGAGGGTCTCGAGGTACGGCAGCAGGCCGGCACCGCGGAGGTATTCGGTGACCGCACGAGAGCCGGGGGCGAGGCTGGTCTTGACCGTCGGATCCACGGTCAGGCCCTTCTCGACGGCGTTGCGGGCGAGCAGCCCGGCACCCACCATCACGCTGGGGTTGGAGGTGTTGGTGCAGCTGGTGATGGCCGCGATCGCCACCGACCCGGTGCTGATGGCCGCCTCGCGTCCGCCGCTCTCGACCGCCACGGCCGGGTAGCCATGGCCGTTGCCGCCCGGCGGCGGGAAGTCCGCCTCGAAGGACCGGCGCAGGTCGGAAAGGACGATGCGGTCCTGCGGCCGGCGCGGCCCGGCCACGCTGGGAGCCACCGACGCGAGGTCCAGCTCGAGCGTCTCGTCGAACTCCGGCGCGGCACCGGGCTCGCGCCACAGGCCCTGCGCCTTGGCGTAGGCCTCCACGCGGGCCACCCGGTCGTCGCGCCCGGTCAGGCGCAGGTAGGCCAGCGTCTCCTCGTCGATGGGGAAGATGCCGGTGGTGGCGCCGTACTCGGGCGCCATGTTGGCCAGCGTGGCCCGGTCGGCCAGCCCGAGGCTGGCCAGCCCATCGCCGTAGTACTCGACGAACTTGCCCACCACGCCGTGCGCTCGCAGCAGCTGGCTGATGACGAGCACGAGGTCGGTGGCGGTGCTGCCCCTGGGCAGCGCTCCGTGGAGGCGGACGCCGACGACCTTCGGCAGCGGCTGGTACAGCGGCTGACCCAGCATCACGGCCTCGGCCTCGATGCCGCCGACGCCATAGCCCAGGATGCCCAGGCCGCTGATCATCGTGGTGTGCGAGTCGGTGCCCACGAGCGAGTCAGGGAAGGCCACGGTCTCGCCGGTGTCGTCCTCGCGCAGGCTGACCACGTCACCGAGGAACTCGAGGTTGACCTGGTGCACGATGCCCGTGCCGGGCGGCACGACCCGGAAGTCGCGCAGCGCGGTCTGTGCCCAGCGCAGCAGCTGATAGCGCTCGCCGTTGCGCTCGTACTCCCTGGCCACGTTGAAGGCGAACGCGTCAGACGAGCCGAAGCGGTCGATCTGCACGCTGTGGTCGATGACGAGGCTGGCAGGCACGAGCGGGTTGACCAGGGCGGGGTCGCCGCCGAGCTCGTCCATGGCGTCGCGCATGGCTGCGAAGTCGACCACTGCAGGAACACCGGTGAAGTCCTGCAGCAGCACCCGGCCGGGCATGAAGGGGATCTCGACGTCGCTGCCAGAGTTCGGGCGCCAGCTTGCGAGAGCCGCCACGTCATCGGCCGTGGCCGTGCCGGCGGCCGAGCTGCGCAGCACGTTCTCGAGCAGGATCTTGACGGTGAACGGCAGCTGCGCCAGCCGGTCGCTGACGGCGTCGAGGCGGTAGATGGTGGCTTCGCGGTCGCCCACGTTGAGGCGCACGCGGGCGTCGGCGGCCGGGGAAGAGGACAGGGAAGCCATGAGGCGAGCTCCAGCTAGGGCGCGGCGGGCGCGCTCGTTGTCGGCTCCTGACGGGAGTGCCCGCCTCGGGTCGGTCTGACGTTCGCGCGAAGTATACGACGCCCCGTCCGGAGCGATTAGGCTTGGGGCGTGAACGAGGACCACGGGGGCGCGCCCGGACACCGCCACCCACACCCGCCAGACGACCCCAGCGGCCATCCCCGCATCGGGTTCGTCGGCGCCGGCCGCGTGGCCAACGCGCTCGGTGTGGCCTTCGCCCGTGCCGGCTGGCCGGTCGCCGCGGTCACGACCCGCCACGAGGCCAACGCGGCCCGCTTCATCGAGCTGGTGCCCGGCGCCCGCGCGGCTCCCTCGATCGCGGGCGTCGCCGACGACGTCGACCTCATCTTCGTGACCGTGCCCGACGACGCCATCGCGGACGTCGCGGCCGAGCTGCGCCTGTACGCCGGCCAGGCGGCGGTCCACACCTCGGGCGCGCTCGACGCCACCGTTCTCGAGCCGGCGCGCGCCGCCGGCACCCAGCTGGGCTCGTTCCACCCGATGGTGGCCTTCGCCAACCAGGCCGCCGCCGTGCGTTCGCTGCCCGGCGCCACGGTCGCGGTCGAGGGTGACGAGGAGCTGGTGACGCAGCTGGGACAGCTCGCGACGGACATCGGCGCCCAGCCCGTGCGCTTGCCGCCCACCGGCAAGACGGCCTATCACGCGGCCGCGGTGCTCGCCGGTGGTGGCGTCATCGGCTTGCTCGATGGTGTCGCCGAGGTCGCCCGTGGGGCCGGGCTGGACGAGGCCGGTGCCTTGGCCATCTACGTGCCGCTCATCCGCCAGGCGCTCACGAACGCCGAGGCCATGGGCATCGGCGAGGCCCTCACCGGACCCTTCGTTCGGGGTGACGTGGGCACGATCCGCAACCACCTCGAGGCCATGCGCCGCCTGGCTCCCGGTGCCGTCGAGATGTATCGGGCCACCGCCGCGAGAGAGCTGGACCTGGCGGTCGGCCGCGGGGCCATCTCCGAGGACCAGGCCCGACCGCTGCGTCGCCTGCTCGAAGACCGATAGGGGGTACCATCGCCACATGCAGCGAGGCACAGGCTCCATGCGCACGACACACCGAGGGACGAGGTTCGTGTCGCTGCCCGGCTCCGCCCGTGCGCCGCACCCGCTCTCCCGTGGCCATACGCGTACCCGGCCGCGGGTACCCTCCGCCATCCGCGCCGCGGCCGTGCGAGACCCGGTCGGGGCGGTCCGCCGCTCGGCGCGGAGCCTGAGCCTGGAGCCGGTGGGCGGCCCCGGTGCTGCGGCCGCCATCCGGCCGACGTCGATCCGCTGGTCCTCCCCGCACCGGGCGCTCCGCGACCCGCGATCGTTCCGCGCGGTGACCCGGCCCCGCTGACGTGGGCCGATCACGGACGCGAGGAGGCCTCCCCGTGGAGCACGCCTTCAGCGCCGGCGGCGTGGTCATGCGCCAGCGCGAGCACGGGGCCCAGCTGGTCCTCGGTCGGCGCCGCCACGACGGTCGCCAGGCGATCTGGTCCCTGCCCAAGGGCACGCCCGACGGCGATGAGACGCCAGCGCAGACGGCCGTGCGCGAGGTGCGCGAGGAGACCGGCCTGGAGGTGCGCATCCTCGATACCATCGGCGACATCCACTACCGCTTCGTGCGTGACGGGCGCCGCATCGACAAGACCGTTCACTACTTCCTCATGGAGGCGACCGGTGGTGATCTGGCGGACCACGACGGCGAGTTCGAGGACGTGCGCTGGTTCGAGGTCGCCGAAGCCGAGAGCCTGATGCGCTTCCCGACCGAGCGAGACATCCTGGCCCGGGCCCTCCCGGTGGCCGGCCTTGCCTGAGGCCGCACCTCGCCGGACCGCCCTGTACGACCTCCACACCGAGCTGGGCGCCCGCTTCACCGAGTTCGGCGGCTGGGACATGCCCGTGCGCTACGGCTCGATCATCGACGAGCACCGGGCCGTACGACAGGCAGCGGGCCTCTTCGACCTCTCGCACATGGGCGAGCTGAGGGTGGCCGGAGCGGGCGCGGGGCCGGGTCTCAGCGCCGCCCTGGTCAACGATCCACGGCGGCTGCGTCCCGGGCGCGCGGGGTACTCGCTGCTGTGCGGCCCCGACGGCGGCATCATCGACGACCTCATCGTCTATCGTCTCGGCCACGAGCGCTACCTCGTGGTGCCCAACGCGTCCAACCGCGAGACCGTGGCAGCGGTGCTGGCCGAACGGCTGGCCGGGCACGACGCCGAGCTCGAGGACCAGACCCTCGCCACCTCGCTCGTGGCCGTCCAGGGCCCGGGGGCGACGGTGATCGTCTCGGCCCTCACCGAGGAGCCGCTCGCGAGCATCGGCCGCTACGGTGCCGTCGAGACGACGGTCGCCGGCCAGCCCGTGCTGCTGGCTCGCACCGGCTACACCGGCGAGGATGGCTTCGAGCTCTTCTGTGCCTGGGACGACGGTCCAGCCTTGTGGGCCGCGCTGGCCGACGCGGGTGCAGATGTGCTCAGGCCCTGTGGGCTCGGCGCCCGCGACACGCTGCGCCTCGAAGCCGGGATGCCGCTCTACGGCAACGAGCTCGATCTCGGGACCACGCCCTTCGAGGCCGGGCTCGGCTGGGCCGTGCAGCTCGATCGCGAGTTCGTCGGCCGAGAGGCGCTGGCCGCGAGCGCGGCATCGCCGCGCAAGCGGCTCGTCGGCCTCGTCCTGCGCGACCGTGGCATCGCCCGCCACGGCCATGCGGTCACTGCCCCTGGTCGGTCGGCGCCGGTCGGCGTCGTCACCAGCGGCAGCCAGTCGCCCACGCTCGGGGCGGCGGTCGCCATGGCCTACGTTCGGCCCGATGTCGCGGCCGCGGGTACCATGCTCGAAGTCATCGTTCGCGGGGCTGCCGTGCCCGCGGAGGTGGTGCCACTGCCGTTCTATCGGCGATCGGGCCGTTGAGCCCGGCCCGTCAGGCCCGCCGGGGGAGCGCCGGGCTGTCGCTGACCGTTGGAGGACCGTGAGGTGGATGTACCCCAGAGCCTGCGCTACACCAAGGACCACGAGTGGCTGCGCACCGAGGGCGGGGAAGCCGTCGTGGGCATCACGGCCTACGCGGCCGAGGAGCTCGGCGACATCGTCTTCGTGGAGCTGCCCGAGGTCGGGCGGGTGCTGAGCAAGGACGAAGCCTTCGGCGTCATCGAGTCGGTCAAGACCGCCAGCGACATCTTCGCGCCGGTCGCGGGAGAGGTCGTCGCGGTCAACGAGGCCCTCGCAGAGGCGCCCGAACTGGTCAACGGCGAGCCGTACGAGGGCGGCTGGATGGTGCGGCTGAAGCTCGACGACCCCGCGGCGGGCGAGGCGCTCATGGACGCGGCTGCCTACGAGGAGGCCATCGCCGGCTGACCATGGTCTACGGTCCCCATACTCCCGATACGCGCGCCCAGATGCTGGCGGCGCTCGGCCTCGATTCGGTCGAGCAGCTCTTCGACGACATCCCCGAAGCGGTCCGCGCCGACGGTCTCGAGCTGCCCGGGCCGCTCTCCGAGCTCGCGCTCTCGCGCGACCTGGCCGCCCTGGCCGGCCGGAACCGCGTCGACCTGGCGTCCTTCCTCGGTGCCGGCGTCTACCGACACCACATCCCCGCCGCGGTCGACACCGTGCTCTCGCGAGGGGAGTTCTACACCGCCTACACGCCCTACCAGCCCGAGATCAGCCAGGGCACGCTGCAGACGATCTACGAGTTCCAGTCGCTGATCGGCCAGCTCACGGGGTTGCCGGTGGTGTCGGCTTCGCACTACGACGGTGCCGCCGCCACGGCCGAGGCTGCGCTCATGACCGTGCGCGCCACGCGGCGCGATCGCGTGCTCATGAGTCGCGCGCTGCATCGCCACTACCTCGACACGACCAGGACCTACTTCACGGCCGGCACCCGCGAGATCGACGAGCTGCCCACCACGCCCGACGGCCTGACCGATCTGGAGGCCCTCGAGCGCGCCCTGGCCGATCCCGACCGACCCGTCGCGGGCGTCATCCTCGGCCAACCGAACGCCTTCGGGCTGCTCGAGCCCATGGCCGAGGCAGCCGAGCTGGCGCATGCCGCGGGCGCGCTCTTCGTGGCCGTCGTCGAGCCCACCTCGCTGGCCGTGCTCGCACCACCGGCGGACTACGGCGCCGACATCGCCGCGGGCGAGGGACAGCCGCTGGGCATCGCGCCGCAGTACGGCGGGCCCTATCTGGGGCTGCTGGCCGCGACCCAGCAGCTCATCCGTCAGGTGCCCGGACGGCTCGTGGGCAGGACCACCGACGTCGAGGGCCGGCGGGCCTTCGTGATGACCCTTCGCGCGCGTGAACAGGACATCCGGCGCGACAAGGCCGCCTCCAACATCTGCACCAACCAGGCGCTGTGTGCGCTGGCCGCCACGACCTACCTGGCCACGCTCGGGCCCCACGGGCTGCGCGACGTGGCCGCGGCCGGTGCCGCCACCGCGCGCCGGCTCGAGGCGGCGCTGGCCGAGGCCGGCTATCCACGCGTTCACGCGGCGCCATACCTCAGCGAGTTCGCCGTACGCGTGCCCGATGCGCCCGCGACGCACGCGCGCCTGCTCGAGCAGGGCGTGCTGGCGGGTCTGCCGCTGGCAGCCTGGTACCCGGACGATCCCGACCTTGCCGATGCGCTCCTGCTCTGCGCCACGGAGCTCACGACCGAGGAGGACGTCGCGCGGCTGATGGACGGCCTGGCGGAGGTGAGGGCATGACCGAGCCGCATCTGGCGACCAATCGCCCGCGGCCCATCCTGGTCCCGGAGAACGCGCGTCGATCGGCGGTCGGTCCGGACCTCCAGCCGCTGCTCTCGGAGCTGCACGCGCCCGAGCGCTCATCGTTCAAGGTGCCCCACGCGCCGTCGGGCGCGCTCGACGGGGTTCCCGTCGAGCACCGACGCACCACGCCGCTGGCGCTGCCCGAGATCGACGAACCCACCGTCGTCCACCACTTCGTGCGTCTCTCGCACCTCAACTACTCGGTCGACAGCGGGCTCTACCCGCTGGGTTCGTGCACCATGAAGTACAACCCCAAGATCAACGAGCAGGCGGCCCGGCTGCCCGGTTTCGCGGAGCTGCACCCGCTGGCGCCCGACGCACTGGCACAGGGCACGCTCGAGCTGATGTGGGACCTGCAGCAGCAGCTGGGCGAGATCGGTGGCTTCCCCGCGG
>JBFLKP010000007.1:0-7569 GCA_040883225.1 Candidatus Limnocylindrales bacterium
CCCGCGCATGCTCGGATCGCGCTGTCGGGCACAGCTGTCAGGAGTCGAGTCGAGCGGTCGTGCGAACCTCCCCGCGCTGTAGCGAGAGCCCGGTCGCACCCAGAGCCGTGACGACGACGAGGAACGTGACCAGCAGGCCCATGAGCGGCACGAGCGGTGCCAGGCTCAACACGACGGCGCACGAGATCGTTCCGATGCCGCGCCGGCCTCCGATGCGCCCGGATCGCATCTCGATCGCGGTGGCGACGCCTGCGAGGCCGAACAGCACCCCGAGGCCCAACACGACCAGAAGGATGAGCGCCACAGGTGCCAGGACGATGGTGAAGGCCATGAACACCGCGAGCGAGACACCGACGAGGCCCAGCAAGACGCCATAGGCACCGCTGGCCGCCGGTAGCCTCGCCGCCCAGCCGGCGATCAGTCGGGTCCGGCGCGGCGCCACCTGGCGCACAGCAGCGATGGCGAGCGCCAGCACCGATGCGCGTAGCAGGAACGAGATGGGGTCGAGCCCGCCCGCGACTCCACCCACATCCACGGTCAGGCCTTCGCTGATGGCGCCGTGGACGGTCGCGCCTTCAGCGAGGTCGAGAATGCCGCCGGCGCTGACCGAGACATCGCCATGGGCCACGGCGCCGGGTTCGAGCCGGACCTCGCCACCGATGACGGTGATGTCGCCATCGACCTCGCCCGCGAGGCGCCCCCTGCCGCCGAGCACATGGACGGACCCGGCGACCGTGGCGTCTTCGCCAAGCTCGACCGTGCCGCCTAGGATGACCACATCGCCGAGGAGCTTGGCTGGTCCGACGTCGTGGCGGCCGGAGGTCACGACGGTGACACCGCCGATCCCCTCGCTGCTGCAGCCGGCGAGGACGCCAGCCGCAACGAACAGCGTCAGGAGCAGGCGTTTCACGCGCTGGACCCCGGCTCGTGCCGGAAGAGCGCACGCGTCCCGAACGCGGCCATCACGAGCAGCGAGATGGCGGCGACCATCGAGAGGTGGCGGTCGAAGTCCATGCCCGAGGACCGCCACACGAGTGCCAGCGCGGTCGAGGCGAAGGTCGCGGTCCAGCCGGAGATGGCCACCCCGACCGCGACGTTGCGGGTGATGGTGTCCGGGGTCGAGAGGTCCGGCCAGAGAGCGAAGGTGACGACCGTGTAGAGGCTCACCGCGACGGCGTAGAGGATGGGCATGGCCAAAGCCTGGGAGAAGGCGCCCAGGCGCACGTCGAAGACGTAGATCATGGCCACGAGCCCGAAGATGCCGAAGATCCAGGGCCACAGGAACCGCTCGTCGAACGTCGAGTAGAGGATGCCTCCCGCCAGCGCGCCGATGGCGTGTGCTCCGATGAGCGTGCCCCGGTCGACGAGCTCGGAGGACTGCCACGATGAGGTCACGAAGGGACTCTCGACCAGTCGGATGAACCCGAGGCTGTCGACGAAGAACACCGCGAAGAGCAGGCCGGCCGCGATGAGCAGCCGCCGTTCCGCCCCCGGACCCGAGAACCGACCTTGCCCGTACTCGGCCAGGGCGGCTTGTCCGGAGAGCCGATCGGTCACCTGCCGGAGTGGACCCGGCTCGAGTGCCAGAGCTGCCAGCCCGACCGTGCCCAGCACCATCAGCGGGAGCAGTCGCTCGGCCAGCGCGCGAGCCTCCCACTCGCCGAGGAACGCGATGGCACCTCCGTAGGCGAGCGCCGTGATCGCCGCCGCCGTCAAGCCACGCCATCGCACCGGCACCAGGTCGGTGGCCAGACCGAAGGACGCCGGCACGCCGAGGCCCAGGGTGACGGCAGCCAGTCCGAGCCAGGGCCAGAAGACTGCCGGTCCGTCGATGGCGGGCACGAACGCCGTCAGCAACGTCTGAGCGGCGACGACCAGCGCCGTGAGCCGGAGCTTGGTGCGGAAGCTGGCGCCGCGAAGGCGCAGTCCCGCTCCGATCGCGCCGAGACACGTCACCAGCGCGAGGCCAGCCATCGCCGATGCCACTTCGGTCTCCGACAGGCCGACGGGTCCGCCCGCGAGTGCCGACAGTCCCAGCTGAACGAAGGTCAGGTTGTAGGCATAGCCGGCCGCCAGCAGCGAGATGTAGCCGATCACGCCGACGAGGCTCACCGTCGTGGTACGACGCTGCAGGGGGCCGTCGTGGGCCCCATGGCTTGTCTGTGCGCTGGTCATCCCGGGTGTAGCGACAGGTCCGTGATCCGGTAGCGGAAGAACTCGCCTTCCTCCCAGCGGTCGGTGCCGTAGTGCCACCCCAGCCGTCCGCTATCGGGGATCGTGACCCCGCCGAAGGTGGCGTGGCTGGTGAACTCGCCGCCGAATGGCCAGAACCCCCAACGGCCGGTGTCATCAGGATCGCCCCAGCGATCGAAGACGACGGAGCGGATATGGCCGCCCTCGGTGAGCTCGTAGTCGACGCGCATCGGCTGGTCGTCGATCGCGTAGCGAGCCTCGAGGTGAGCGTCGTCCGTGGCGGTCCATTCCACGCCGAACCGAGGCAGCAAGGCCGTCGGCAGCCAGACGGCTTCGGCTGCCGCTCGGGCAGCGGCGCTTCGTGAGACGTCAGGCCCCGATGCGTGCATCACGCGGACCAGCCCCAGGAGCCTCCAGTCGAGCGCCCCGACCCCGTCCACGTAACGGTCCGATCCGCTGATGATGCCGGCCGCACGAGCCCACCACACGAAGCCGTGATGGGGCGTGAGCAC
Source organism: Candidatus Limnocylindrales bacterium (assembly GCA_040883225.1). Lineage (GTDB taxonomy): Bacteria > Chloroflexota > Limnocylindria > Limnocylindrales > CSP1-4 > JAFMJV01. The sequence continues at coordinate 2,706 of JBFLKP010000007.1, forward strand.
CTCGGCTGCCCCGAAGGGGAGCCAGGCGCCGATCCGGAGACGTCCATCCATAGCGATCAGGGCGGTTCGGGCCCGAGGCGTGCCGGGTTCGATGGCCGTCCGGAAGTATCGCTGCACCGGTCCGGGGAGACCTTCCACCTCAGCAGGCGCGAAGCGGCCATCAGCAGGCTCGAGCAGGGAGCCGCAGGTCGCAGCCAGCTCGGCAGGGGTCACGCCGCTCCCTCGGGAGACCGGAAGTCCAGTCCCTTCGGGCGGGGGAGGACCACCGCGAACGCCTGCCCCCACCGTCGCCCGACCACGCCGGACCTGTCCTTCTCGTGCACGGTTCGATGGTCCATCAGGGTGCGCACCGGTACAGCGGCCAACAAGCCCTTCGCCCGGATGCCGAGCGGCCCGTGGGGCGCATCGAGCTGTCGTACCGAGTGCCCGGCCGGAGGTGACGAGCGGCCCTACTCGGACGCGAGCGCCACGCCGAGACTGCGACACCGATAGCGGGGCATCCAGTCGGGGAGGTCGGGAGCGGTGCGAGACAGGCCGGGCTTCCGACGCGCGCGTGCCCGATGGTGAGGACGGCGGTCGGCTTCACGGCGCTCGCGATCGGGCTGTCGTGGGCGGTCTGGATCCCCCTCGCGTGGTCGGCAAGCGATTCGCCGATCAAGGATCTCGGTTCGTTCGGGCCGGCGCTCGCGGCGCTCATCGTGGTCATGGCCCGTCCCGATCGGCGCGCGGGATGGGTGTCGCGCCTGAAGACCTGGCGGGTCCCGTCTCGTTGGTATGTGCTCGTGCTTGTGGGACCGGTCGTGGTCTGCGCGGCGGCGGTCCTCGCCGCACAGGCCGTCGGGGTCACCGACCTACGCTTCAACGACCCCGCACAGCTGTATCTCGTCGTGCCGGTCTTCCTCGTCGTGCTCGTGCTCGGCGGTCCGCTGGGCGAGGAGCCTGGCTGGCGCGGATTGCTGTTGCCGACGTTGACGGAGCGGACCGCGTTCCCGGTGGCCGGGGTCATCGTCGGGATCGTGTGGGCGACATGGCACCTGCCCTTGTTCCTGATTCCGGGAACGCCACAGTCTGACCTGCCGGTGTTGGCATACCTGGCTCTGACCGTGGCGCTGGGCGTGATCTATGGGGCCGTCGCCGAGCACACGCGCGGCAGCGTTGCGGTGGCGATCGTGCTCCACGCCGCCAGCAACACCGCGGCTGGTCTCCTGCCGGTCCTGCCGCCTGATGCCGGAGGGTCGTCGGTGCCATTCCTCGCCCTCACGGCTCTCGTCATCCTCGTCGCTGCGGCCGTGCTCGGCCGGGACGTCAGACACCGACACCGACGGCACCGGCCGACGCACTGACCGCTCGATGGTGCTCGAGAGACTCGAGCAACCGCCCGCTCGTGCGCTTTGATATCCCGCTGCAAGCCGATCCACGCCCATGGCCGCGCGACCGTTACGAGCGACGCCCGAGGCTGTACGACCCGCCCCCGCATGCGCCCCAGCGCGTGCGCCGGGCACCCCCACCCGAACGACACATGAGGTATCGACCATGAGGCATTGGATGAACACGCCAACCAGTACCCCAAGTGGTGAGCGGAGCACCGGCTGGGACCCGGGAGATTGGCCGGAGCCATCGGGCCGAGTCCGCGGTTCGCTCGCTGCCCTTGGCATCGGCACCCTGATCGCACTCGGCGCGGTCGTGCTCGTGGGCGGCTCCGCCAGCGGCGGTCCGACCGAGGCGAGCGTGGCCCAGATCGTCGACGAACCGGCCGATTTCGAGGGCGATCGGGTCGCCAGCGACGGCGAGGTGGAAGAGCTCCTGACGGACCGTACGCTCGTGGTCCAGGGTGAAGCGCCCGACGAGGACCTGCTGCTGGTCATCCGCTCGACAGCCTTCGTGAGCGGCTACCCGTCGGCCCCTACGGCACCCTTCGCCATCGCCGACCTCGTCAGCGACGAGGACGATGTGCGGTTCACCGGCGTGGTCGACGAGTTCGACCAGGAGCAGATGGCCGCCGAGCTGGGCATCGTGCTGCACGATGGTCTCTTCGAACGCTGGGAAGGTGAGCCCAGCATCGTGGTCGATCGACTCGAGCTCGAGCCCCGGACCGCGACCGCGGCCGGAGCCTGACGAGCTCGACCTCGGCTTCTCCCTGCAGCGGGTCGACGAGGACACCTCGCACTCGTCCTGATGGTCGACGACCGGTCGTGGCGACGACGACTGCCACATTGCTGTAACGCCAGCAACCGATCGACAAGCGCGTCCGTATCGGGATCCGGTCGAGCATGAGGCCGGAACCGCCGGACGCGTCCATCCACCGATCCCCGAGGGAAGCAGGAGCACGACCATGCCGAACGCACGTCCGTACATCCGCTGGTTCGAGGAGCTCGGCTCCGACGACGTCGCGAGCGTCGGCGGCAAGAACGCCTCTCTGGGTGAGATGATCGACCGCCTCTCTGCGTCCGGGATCCGCGTGCCGGGTGGCTTCGCCACCACGGCCACGGCCTATCGCGACCATCTCGCCCAGCGTGGGCTTGCCGACCGCATCGCCGAGCGGCTCGATCGCATGCACGCCGATGACGCCTCGCTCGAGGAGACCGGCAGCGCCATCCGCTCGATGATCACCCGGGCGTCGCTCCCGGACCGTCTCGAGCAGGATCTCGCCGAAGCCTACGACGAGCTCAGCCGCCGCATCGGTCGCGACGATCCCGACGTCGCTGTCCGCAGCAGCGCAACGGCCGAGGACCTGCCCGAGGCCAGCTTCGCCGGCCAGCAGGAGACCTTCCTCAACATCACCGGCGTCGACGACCTTGTCAAGGCCGTGCGGCGCTGCTTCGCCTCGCTCTACACCGACCGCGCCATCGCCTATCGCGAGCGCCAGGGCTTCGAGCACGGCAAGGTCGCGCTCTCCGTCGGCGTGCAGCGCATGGTCCGTTCCGACCGTGGCGGGGCCGGCGTGATGTTCTCCATCGACACCGAGACGGGCTTCCCCGACGTCGTCCTCATCGATGCCGCGTTCGGCCTCGGCGAGTCGGTCGTCTCTGGAGCGGTCGACCCCGACGAGTACGTCGTCTTCAAGCCCTTGTTGCAGGACGAGTCACTCGTGCCCATCATCGGCAAGCGTCTCGGAGTCAAGGAGCGCAAGGTCGTCTACGCTTCGGGCCGCAAGCCCACCACCTCGGAGCGGACATCCGCTGAGGAACGCGCGCGCTTCGTCCTCGAAGACCCCCAGATCCTCGAACTGGCGCGCTGGGCCGCCCTCATCGAGCAGCACTACGACACGCCCATGGATATCGAGTGGGCCCTCGATGGCGAGAGCGGAGAGCTCTTCATCGTGCAGGCCCGGCCGGAGACCGTCCAGGCCCGGCGTGAAGCGCGCTCGCTGCGGAGCTTCCGCATCCGCGAGCACGGCTCGCCCATCCTCGAGGGGCTGGCCATCGGCAGCGCCATCGCTGCGGGCGGGGCTTGCGTGCTGCAGAGCGCGGACGAGATCGATCGTTTCGAGCCGGGCAGCGTGCTCGTGACCGGCATGACCGACCCCGACTGGGTGCCCATCATGAAGCGTGCCGCAGCCATCGTGACCGACCACGGCGGGCGCACCTCGCATGCCGCCATCGTCAGCCGTGAGCTGGGCGTGCCCGCCATCGTCGGCAGCGGCGACGCCACTGAGCGCCTCGAGGATGGCCGGACCATCACCGTCTCCTGTGCCGAGGGCGAGACCGGCTTCGTCTACGAGGGTGAGGTCGACTACGAGGAGCAGGAGATCGACCTCGACGAGGTCCCGCGCACGGACACCGAGGTGATGCTCAACCTTGCCAACCCCGATGCCGCCATGCGCTGGTGGCGGCTCCCCGCGGACGGTGTGGGCCTGGCACGCATGGAGTTCGTCGTGGGCAACGAGATCCGCATCCACCCCATGGCCCTGGTGCACCCTGAGCAGGTCGAGGATGACGCTGACCGGTCGCGTATCGAGCGCATCACCCGCGGCTACCCGGACGGACCGTCGTTCTTCGTCGAGACGCTGGCACGCGGCATCGGCCGGATCGCCGCGTCGCGGCACCCGCACCCGGTCATCGTGCGCATGAGCGACTTCAAGACCAACGAGTACGCCGACCTCATCGGCGGCCGGGTCTTCGAGCCCGAGGAGGAGAACCCCATGCTCGGCTGGCGTGGCGCCAGCCGCTACGGGAGCGAGGGATACGGCGAGGGGTTCGCCCTCGAGTGCGCCGCCATCCGCATGGTCCGCGACGAGATGGGGCTGACCAACGTCGCCATCATGATCCCCTTCTGTCGCACGGTGGATGAAGCGGATGGGGTGCTGGCCACGCTGGCCGACCACGGCCTGCTCCGAGGCCGCAATGGGCTCGAGGTCTACATCATGGCCGAGATCCCCGCGAACATCGAGCTGGCCGGCGACTTCGCCGAGCGCATCGATGGCTTCTCCATCGGCTCCAACGACCTGACCCAGCTGGTCCTCGGCGTAGATCGCGATTCGGAACCCCTGGCTCACCTCTTCGACGAGTGGAACCCGGCTGTCACGGGCATGATCCGACGCCTCATCGAGACCGGGCACGGACACGGCCGCAAGGTCGGCCTGTGCGGCCAGAAGCCGAGCGACGACCCCAGCTACGCGCGCTTCCTGGTCTCCGCCGGCATCGACTCCATCTCCATCTCGCCCGACAGCTTCCTGGCCGTGAAGCGCTACGTGGCCGAGGCAGAGGCCGGCGTCGAGCGCGAGCGAGAGCCCGCGCTCACCTGACGGCCATGACCGGGATCACCACGCAGCATGGCGACATCCGCTAGCGCCGCGCCGGACGCCTCCGCAGATCGGGAGCGCCACGACGCCGGCCCCCAGCAGCCATGGTCGGTCGAGGCCGAG
>JBFLKP010000308.1:0-4536 GCA_040883225.1 Candidatus Limnocylindrales bacterium
ACGGCCGGACGGGAGGGAAAAGTGAACGAACCCGTCGTCATGGCGGTCGTCATCGTAATGGCGGCTGTCGGCGGGCTCCTTGTCGGATTCCTCGCGCGGGGCGTGGTCGCCAACCAGGCCATCAAGTCCGCGGGCGAGAAGTCGGAGCGCATCGTGGCCGAGGCGCGAGCCCAGCAGAAGGAGCTGATCCTCCAGGCCAAGGAGGAACAGGTCAGGATCCAGCGCGAGGTCGACGAGGAGGGCCGGGCCAAGCGGCTCGACCTGCAGAACCTCGAACGGCGCCTGCTGGAGCGAGACGAGCAGCTCGACCACCGCACGGACATGCTCGAGGAGCGTGACCGCAAGCTGCTCATCCGCGAGCAGGAGCTGGACAAGCAGCGCGGGGAACTCTCGAGCATCCGCAACGAGCAGATCGCCGCGCTCGAGCGTGTGAGCGGCCTCTCGGCCGAAGAGGCCAAGGCCAGGCTCATCGAGCAGGTCCGCGAGGAAGCCGAGAAGGACTCCGTGCGCCTCGTTCGCGCCATCGAGCGCCAGGCGAGGGAAGGCGCCGAGGACAAGGCCCGCGACGTCGTCATCACCGCCATCCAGCGCGTGATGGTCGACCACACCGCCGAAGCGACCGTGACCACGGTGCCTATCCCCTCGGACGAGATGAAGGGCCGCATCATCGGCCGCGAGGGACGCAACATCCGCGCCCTCGAGCAGGCCACCGGCGTCGACCTCATCATCGACGACACGCCCGACTCGGTGATGCTCAGCGGCTTCGACCCGGTCCGCCGAGAGGTCGCCCGGCTGGCGCTCACCAAGCTCGTGCAGGACGGTCGCATCCATCCCGGCCGCATCGAGGACGTCGTCAACAAGGCCCAGGCGGAGGTCGACGTCGTCATCCGCGAAGCCGGCGAGGCGGCGGCGTACGACACCGGCGTGCCCGGTCTGCCGGCTGAGATCCTGACGCTGCTGGGCCGGCTGAAGTACCGCACCAGCTTCGGGCAGAGCGTGCTCAACCACGTCAAGGAGACGTCCATGCTCGCGGGCGTCATCGCCGCGGAGATGGGCGCTGACGTCCAGGTGGCCAAGCTCGGCGGCCTGCTGCACGACATGGGCAAGGCCATCGACCACGAGGTCGAGGGACCGCACGCCGCCATCGGCGCCGAGATCGCGGCTCGCCACAACCTCTCGCCCAAGGCCGTCAACGCCATCGCCGCGCATCACCAGGAGGTGGACTACAACTGCCAGGAGGCACCCATCGTCCAGATCGCCGACGCCATCAGCGCCTCGCGCCCCGGTGCCCGCGGCGAGACGGTGGACACGTACATGAAGCGGCTCACCGAGCTGCAGGAGATCGCAGAGGGCTTCCCCGGCGTGGAGAAGTCGTTCGCGGTCCAGGCCGGCCGCGAGGTGCGCATCCTGGTCAGACCAGAAGAGATCGACGATCTCGCCTCCGGTCGGCTGGCCCGTGACATCGTGCGCCAGATCGAGGAGACCTTGACGTATCCGGGCCAGATCAAGGTCACGGTCATCCGGGAGACCCGCTCGGTCGAGTACGCCAAGTGATCCGGCCGCGAGCGTGCGGCACCCACGGGGCAGGGGACGAGCACCTGTGACCCGGCGTGACAAAGGGCGAACGCTCGCCGCCGACCAGCTGCCCGAGCTGCCCTTGCTGCCCGACCCGGGCGTGCTGCGCGTGCTCATGATCGGCGACGCCATCGGCAAGCCGGGCCGGCAGACGCTGGAACGTGAGCTGCCCGGCCTGCGCCAGGAGCGAGGTATCGATTTCGTTACCGTCAACGGCGAGAACGTGGCCGGGGGCATGGGGCTCACGATGTCGACCGCGGAGGCGCTGCTCGGCGCCGGCGCGGACGTCATCACCAGTGGCAACCACATCTGGGACAAGCGTGAGCTCATCCCGCAGCTCGACGGCGAACCGCGGATCCTGCGGCCGCTCAACTACGGCAGCGTGCCCGGGCACGGCTGGGGCACGTTCCACGCGGCCGACGGCACCGAGGTCGCGGTCGTCAACGCCCAGGGCCGCAGCACGATGATCCCCATCGACAACCCCTTCACGGAGATGGACGAGCTGCTCGATGGCGGCGCCGACACGCTGCCGACGGTGCGCCTCGTCGACTTCCATTGCGAGCTGACGAGCGAGAAGACCGCGTTCGGGCTCCACCTCGACGGCCGCGTGAGCGCCGTGGTCGGGACACACACCCACGTGCCCACGGCCGATCACCGGGTGCTGGCGCGCGGCACCGCCTACGTCAGCGACCTGGGCATGACCGGGCCGCTCGACAGCGTCATCGGCTTCGAGCCCGAGACGGTCCTGCCACGCTTCATGAACGGCCTGCCGACGCGCTTCGCGGTGGGCTCCGGGCCGGTCGTGTTCAACGCCGTGCTCATCGACATCGACCCCGCGACGGGCGCGGCCCACAGCATCGAGCGCATCAGCCGCGTCGTCGAGGTTTGACCACGCCTCGGCGCAACGCCGTCGACCTGCACACCCATACGGCCCGCTCCGACGGCCTCCTCGAGCCCCTGGAGCTGTACGAGCAGATGCGCGCCTGGGGCTCGACCCTCGTGGCCATCACCGACCACGATACGCTCGCGGGCGTGCGGGAGATGCTGGCGGCCGGCTGTGGTGCGACCGGCACCAGCGGCCCGCGCCTGATCGTGGGCGTCGAGATCAATACCCTGGTCGACCGTGACATCGAGGCCGTCGGCGGCACCGAGGAGCGCCTCTCGGAGCTGCACATCCTGGGCCTCGGCGTCGACCCCGACGACGCCGCCCTCGCGGAGACCCTCGAGCGGCAACGCGACGCCCGCGAGGTCCGGCTGCAGCGCACGCTCGGACTGCTGCGCGAGCGTGGCATGCCGGTCGACGACCACCTGCCGGCGGTGGCGGGCGGGATCGAGTCGCTGGGACGGCCGCACGTCGCCCGCGCCCTCGTCTCGGCCGGCTACGCGCAAGACGTGCAGGACGCCTTCGAGCGCTATCTCGTGCCGGGCAGGCCCGCGTACGTGCGGCGCGGCGGCATCGGGCCGCGCGCGGCCATCGAGGCCATCATCACGGCCGGCGGCGTGGCATCCCTGGCACACGCGCCGTGGGCGCCGCAGGAGCCCGCCGTCATCGACGAGCTGGTGCGCTGGGGCCTCGGCGCCCTCGAGGTCCACTACCACCACTGGGATGAAGAGCGGGTCGAGGGCATGGGCCACTTCGCCGACGAGCGTGGGCTCCTGCGTACCGGCGGCTCCGACTATCACGGCGACACCGGGACGTATGCGCAGGCGCAAGCCGGTGTCTACGTGCCCAGGCGCGTCGGCGAGCGCCTGCTCCGGGCCCTCGGCGCCGCCTGAACCGGCAACGTCCCGCTTCGGCGCGTCGCGGGCCCTGCGGCCGTCTGGGTCCGGTCCGGGCAGGGGCGGTACCATCGATGGCCCATGTCGACCCGCGCTGCCCGCACCCCTCTGCCGCTGCTCGAGACGCCGCCACCGGTGGCTGCCGAACCACGTGCCCCGGCGCGTCCCGACGCCGCCGTCGAGGAGTTCGGCACCGAGGCCGCGGTGCTGCCCAGCTTCCACGTCTGGACGCTCGGCTGCCAGATGAACCAGTCCGACTCCGAGGAGATGGCCGGAGCGCTGCTGGCCGTCGGCTGCGAGGAAGCGGCCAGCCTCGAAGCGGCGGAGCTCATCGTCATCAACACGTGCTCGATCCGCGAGGCAGCGGAGAACAAGGTCATCGGACGCATGGGCTCGATCGGCGACCTCAAGGCCGCCAATCCCGCGCTGCGCGTCGTGCTCACCGGATGCTCGGTCCGCGCCGACAACGCTGACACGCTGACGAAGCGCTACCCCGCCGTCGATCTCTTCCTGCGGCCCGACGAGGAGCCCGAGCTGACGGCCCGCCTGGGCCTCGGCGGCCCGACCACGCCGGAGGGCCTCGGCGCAGCCGGCTTCCAACGCGTGGGCCGGTCGGTCGCGGCTACGGCCGATCGCCTGCCGGGCACCCGCGCGGCGGCGGTGAAGGAGGGGGCCGTCGCGCGGAGTGGTGGACCCAAGGCCTGGGTCCCGATCGTCTACGGCTGCGACAAGACCTGCACCTACTGCATCGTGCCCTTCGCGCGGGGCCCCGAGCGCAGCCGACCCTTCGACGACATCGTGGCCGAGGTGCGCACCCTCGCGGACGCCGGGTACCACGAGCTCACCCTGCTGGGCCAGAACGTCAACTCGTATGGCCACGACCTGCCGCCGGACCCCCGCTTCGCGGAGCTCGAGAGCGAGCGCCGGCTGGGTCGCCGGCAGGAACGCGCCGGCCGGCCCGACATCGCCGCGCTGCTGCGAACCATCGATGGCATCCGCGGTCCCGCGGGCGGACCCGGCATCCCGCGTGTCCGCTTCGTGACCTCGCATCCCTGGGACCTGACCGACCGGCTCATCGCGGCCATGGCCGAGTGCGAGTCGGTGTGCGAGCACCTCCACCTGCCGGTCCAGTCGGGCGATGACGAGGTCCTCCGCCGCATGGGCCGCCAGTACACCGTCGAG
>JBFLKP010000069.1:0-10499 GCA_040883225.1 Candidatus Limnocylindrales bacterium
ACGTCGGTCTCGACCTCGAGGACCGGACAGCTCACGCTGCCGACCAGCTGCTCGCGCCAGGCCACGAGGTGACGTTCGTAGGCACGGTCGGTGACGACCACGACCGCGTCGCGGGCGAGTCCTGCGGCGACCTCGGGCGGCGTGCCCAGCCGCGCGACGAAGCCGATACCCCGCCGGCGAAGGCTGGCGGAGGTTTCGGCCAGCCCCTCGAGCAGGAAGCGGTAGTGGCGGGCCGTGGATTCCGGATAGTCGGATGTCAGTCCGAAGCAGACCAGCAGCGGGACCGCGTGCTCGTTGGCCAGTCGCGCGGCGTGCTCGAGCGCGTCGTTGTGCTCGGCGCGCTGAGCGCGCTGCATCCAGTAGAGGACGTAGCGGCCAGCCTGCGGCGCGAGGTCATCGGCGCCGCGCTGCCGGATGCGGTCGGGGTGGACCAGGCTCGTGGCCACCGCCTACGCCGACGTCCGGGCGTCGTGGCCGGGGATGCCGCGCGCGCTCAGCTCGGCCGCGAACCCGTCGAGGTCCTCGACCCCCACGTACACCGCGGGCACGGAGAGGACCGTCCACCGGATCGGTGCCGCGAGGTCCAGCCGGACGCCACCACGAGGACTGCCGGCGAAGGACATGTCCCCGTGGCGCAGGCTGCGGCGAACGCCGATGGCGCCGATCCAGCGCCAGGGGCCCTCGATGGTCCAGCGCGTGATCTGCGCGGTCGGGACCTCCATCTGCCACCAGCCCAGCCGCACGACCACGCGCTCGTCGTCGACCGTGACCCAGGCGCGGTCCGGCGTGACCCCGAAGAAGAGCCGCAGCAGTGGTCGCGAGCGGGAGCCGACCCTGATGGGGAAGCATGCTCGGGCCACGGTGGTCGTGTCAGCCATGTTCGGACCTTACCCGACCCGGCCCCGGGGTCCTCGCGGGCTCGTCTGCTACCCTCGAACGGAGTCGCGAGCGCACCGTGCTCGGCCGCGGCCGATGTGCTCGGCGCGACCCATCCTCACCCCGATCGGAGACGTGATCCACCCGCTTCCCGGCGCCTTGGCCATGGGCCCAGGCCCTTCCTCGACCTCTTCCCCACCCACGGTCTGGCCCGGCTCACCCGATGAGCTGGGCGCCACCTTCGACGGCTCGGGCACGAACTTCAGCGTCTTCTCCGAGGTGGCCGAACGCGTGGAGCTGTGTCTGTTCGACGAGCACGGCCTCGAGACGCGCGTGGAGCTGCCGGAGGTCACCGGCTACTGCTGGCACGGCTACGTGCCCGACGTCCGCCCCGGCCAGCGCTACGGCTTCCGCGTCCACGGACCCTGGGAGCCTGGGGCCGGGTTGCGCTGCAATCCCCACAAGCTGCTGCTGGACCCCTACGCCCGGGCCATCGATGGCGAGGTCGACTGGCAGCCGGCGGTCTTCGGGCATCAGCTCGCTGCCCCCCACCTGCGCGATGAGCAGGACAGCGCGCCCTTCGTTCCGCGCTCCATCGTGATCGACCGCGCCTTCGACTGGGGCGACGACCGACGCCCCGGGCATCCGGAGCACAAGACGATCATCTACGAGGCCCACGTCAAGGGCTTCACCAAGCGCCACCCGGCGATCCCGCCGGAGCTGCGGGGCACCTACGCCGGCATGGCGCATCCGGCTGCCATCGAGCACCTGCAGCGCCTGGGCGTCACCGCCGTGGAGCTCCTGCCCGTCCACCACTTCGTGCACGACGGGTTCCTGCTCGAGCGCGGGCTGCGTAACTACTGGGGCTACAACTCGATCGGTTTCCACGCGCCCCATGCCGGGTACTCCAGCCGTGGCGGTGGCGGCGCGCAGGTCGACGAGTTCAAGGAGATGGTCAGAGCGCTCCACGCGGCCGGTCTGGAGGTCATCCTCGACGTCGTCTACAACCACACCGCGGAAGGCAACCACGACGGTCCGACGCTTGCGATGCGCGGTCTCGACAACCAGTCCTACTACCGCCTCGTCGGCGACGACCCGCGCTACTACATGGACTACACCGGCACCGGCAACACGCTCGACGCGCGCGAGCCCTTCGTGCTGCAGCTGATCATGGACAGCCTGCGCTACTGGATCACGGAGATGCACGTCGACGGCTTCCGATTCGACCTGGCCTCGGCGCTGGCACGTGAGCTACACGACGTGGATCGGCTCTCATCGTTCTTCGACGTCATCCACCAGGACCCGGTCATCCGCGGGGTCAAGCTCATCGCCGAGCCGTGGGACGTGGGCGAGGGCGGCTACCAGGTGGGCAACTTCCCGGTGCACTGGTCCGAGTGGAACGGCCGGTATCGCGACACCGTTCGCGACCTCTGGCGCAAGGAGCCCGGCTCGCTGTCGGATTTCGGCTACCGCTTCACCGGCAGCTCCGACCTCTACGCCGAGACGGGCAGGCTGCCGCACGCGAGCGTCAACTTCGTGACCGCCCATGACGGCTTCACCCTGCGGGACCTGGTGAGCTATCACCACAAGCGCAACGAGGCCAACGGCGACGAGAACCGCGACGGCGAGTCACACAACCGCTCGTGGAACTGCGGAGCGGAAGGGCCCACCGATGACCCGGCCGTGAACGCGCTTCGCGCACGCCAGCAGCGCAACCTGCTGGCCACGCTGCTGCTCAGCCAGGGTGTGCCCATGATCCTGGGCGGTGACGAGATGGGGCGGACCCAGCAAGGCAACAACAACGGCTACTGCCAGGACAACGAGCTCACCTGGCACGACTGGGACGCCGTCGACGAGCCGCTGCTGGAGTTCACGCGACAGCTCATCCACTTCCGCAACGCGCATCCGGTGTTCCGCCGGCGCCGATGGTTCCAGGGTCGACCGTTCCGCGGCCCCGGCGTCCGCGACATCGAATGGTTCGCGCCGAACGGACAGCCGATGACCGACCACGACTGGGAGGCGGCGCACGTCAGCCTGCTGGGCATCTTCCTCTCGGCGGAGGGTCTGCGCGCGACGCTCGATGGCCGGCCGGTGTTCGACGACTCCTTCTATGTCGCCTTCAACGCGGGGACCCGCGACCGACGCTTCCGGCTGCCTCCTGAACGGCTCGGCTGGCGCTGGCGGACCGTGATGGACACGGCCGCGCGGCCGGAGTTCCCGCGCCTCGGTCGCCTCTATCGTGCCGGCTGGCGCTTCCGCATCGCGGCCCATTCGGTCGTCATCCTGCGGCGGGTCGATGACTGAGCGTCGGCGGCTGACCCGCGTCGTCCCATCGTCCACGTATCGCCTGCAGCTGCGACCGGCCTTCGGGTTCTCGGCCGCCGCCGACGTCGGCCGCTACCTGGCCCGCCTTGGCGTGAGCCATGTCTATTCGTCGCCGTACCTGCAGGCCGCCCCGGGCAGCGAGCACGGCTACGACGTGGTGGACCCGCGACGGGTCAACGAGGAGCTCGGCGGGGCCAGGGCCCATCGCCGCATGTCCAACCGGCTGGCCGAGGTGGGGCTCGGGCAGGTCCTCGACATCGTGCCCAACCACATGGCCATCTCGGGCCCCGAGAACCCATGGTGGTGGGACGTGCTGGAGAACGGACCGTCCAGCCGCTACGCCCCCTACTTCGACGTCGACTGGGATCCGCCGGAGGCACGCGAACGCAACAGCGTCCTGCTGCCCATCCTGGGCGACCACTATGGCCGGGTGGTGGAGAGCGGCGAGCTCCAGCTCGAGCGTCACGGCGGCACCATCAGCCTGCGCTACCACGAGCACGTGCTGCCGCTCTCCCCCCGCTCTCTCTATCGCCTGCTGGGACCTGCCGCCGTGCGTAGCCGCTCGAACGAGCTGGCCTACCTCTCGGATGCGTTCCGGGCGTTGCCGCGCTCGAGCGTGACCGACCGAGACAGCATCCTGCGGCGGCACCGCGACAAGGAGGTGCTTCGGGCCTGGCTGACGCGACTGCTCGACGAGCGACCGCGGGTCCGGGACGCGCTCGATGCGCAGCTGGCCGCGACCGCCGCGGACCCCGACCAGCTCGACGGGCTGCTGTCCATCCAGAACTACCGCATCGCCTTCTGGCGATCGGCCGGCAGCGAGCTGGGCTACCGGCGCTTCTTCGACGTCACCTCGCTCATCGGGCTGCGCGTGGAGGACCCCGCGGTGTTCGATGACTCTCATGCCCGTTTGAAGCGATGGATCGACCGCGGGGTGCTCGACGGCATCCGCGTGGACCATCCCGATGGCCTGCTCGACCCCACGGCGTACACGCAGCGCTTGCGCCGAACGGCACGTCGCGGCTGGCTCGTGGTCGAGAAGATCCTGATGCCCGGCGAGACGCTGCCGTCGGACTGGCCCGTCGATGGGACGACAGGCTATGACTTCCTGCGCGACACGGTGGGCCTGTTCGTGGATCCCGATGCCGAGGATGCGCTCACCGAGCTTCACCGCCGTGTCACCGGTGAGGAGCGCGAGTTCGACGCGGTGACCCTCGAGACGCGCGCGCTCATCGCGCGCGAGACGCTCGGCTCGGAGGTCAACCGGCTGGCAGCCGTGTTCGTGGACATCTGCGAGAACCAGCGCCGCTTCCGTGACTTCACGCGAAACGAGATGCAGGAGGCCATCATCGCCGTGGCCACCTCCATGCCGGTCTATCGGACCTATGCCCGCCCGCGGGAAGGCGAGGTCAGCGATGCCGACCTGGCGGTCATCGAGCAGGCCGTCTCGAGCGCGCGCGAGCGACACCCGGACATCGACCCCGAGCTGCTCACGTTCCTCGCCGACATCCTCTCGCTGCGAGTCTCTGGCGAGGCCGAGGCAGAGCTGACCGAGCGGTTCCAGCAGTTCACGGGCGCGGTCATGGCCAAGGGCATCGAGGACACCGCGTTCTATCGCTACCTGCGCCTGGTCGCGCTCAATGACGTCGGCTGCGAGCCGGGCCACTTCGGCACGAGCATCGCGGCCTATCACGCGGCCAACATCGAGCGCGCCGCGATGCACCCGACCGCCATGCTCACGACCTCGACCCATGACACCAAGCGCAGCGAGGACGTGCGCGTGCGCATCGCCGCGCTCTCGGAGGCACCCGAGCGCTGGCGTCGCATCGCCGAGCGCTGGATGCGGAGGTTCCGGCGCTCGTGGCGGGGGAGCGACTTCGATCCGACCATCGGCTACCTCGCGGCCCAGACACTGGTGGGGGCCTGGCCCATCGACGCCGATCGCTTCGCGGCCTACCTGCTCAAGGCGGCTCGCGAGGCCAAGCTGCGGACCTCGTGGACGCAGCCCGACGCCGCCTACGAGACCGCGCTCGACCGCTTCTCGAGGAGCATCCTGGCCGACCCGGCCTTCGTCTCGGAGGTGGAGCGGTCGATCGCGTCATTCGTGCGGGCCGGGCGGGTGAACTCGCTCTCGCAGTCGCTGCTGAAGCTCACGTCACCGGGCGTCCCGGACATCTATCAGGGCACGGAGCTGTGGGACCTCTCGCTGGTGGACCCGGACAATCGGCGCGCGGTGGACTTCGAGCTGCGTGAGCGCTTCCTCACCGACCTCGAGGACGCGCTCGGATCCGACCCGCTCCGGGGACCTGGGGCGGACGCGCTGCTCGCCGCGGTCGAGACCGGCCTGCCCAAGCTCTGGGTGATCCGACAGGCACTGGCGCTGCGTGGACGACGACCGGGAGCCTTCGCACCCGAGGCGTCGTATCGACCGCTCACGAGCTCCGGTCGGGCGGCCGACCATGTCGTGGCCTTCGCCCGGGCCGATGAGATCGTGACCGTGACCCCGCGGCTGCCGCTGAGGCTGGCGCGCGGCCGCATCGGCGCGCGGCTGGTGGCCCCGGCGACGCGCTGGGCCGACACCCGCGTGGAGCTGCCCCCCGGGCGCTGGCGCGATGTGCTGACCGGCGATCGCCTTCGCGTGACGGCCTCATCCCGCGGCCTGCGCGTGGCTCGCGTGCTGGGCCACTTCCCGGTGGCGCTGCTGGAGCGCGAAGACGCATGAGGTCGCGTGTGTGGGCGCCCGCTGCCGGGCAGGTCGAGGTGGTGATCGCGGGGCGGCGTTCGCCGATGACGGCCGAGGACGGTGGCTGGTGGTCAGGCCCGGAGATCGGCTTCGAGACGGACTACGCGTTCTCCATCGACGGCGGCCCGCCGCGGCCCGATCCGCGTGGGGAGCGATCGCCACAGGGTGTCCACGGGCCCAGCCGCCGGGTCGACCACGATGCCTTCGAGTGGCAGGATGCCGGCTTCGGTCCCACGCCGCTCGCGGAGGGCGTGGTCTACGAGCTGCACGTGGGCACGTTCAGCGAGCAGGGCACGTTCGAGGGCGCCATCGAGCACCTCGATGGACTCGTCGAGCTGGGCATCAGCCACGTCGAGGTCATGCCGGTCCATGCCTTCCCCGGCCGGCGTGGCTGGGGCTACGACGTGGCCGGGTTCTTCGCCGTACAGGAAGCCTATGGCGGTCCCGAAGGTCTCAAGCGGTTCGTCGATGCCTGTCACGGGCGCGGCCTGGCCGTGATCCTCGACGTGGTCTACAACCACCTCGGGCCGGAGGGCTGCTATCTGCCGGCGTACGGGCCCTACGTGACCGATCGCTTCCGTACCCCGTGGGGTGGCGCGGTCAACCTGGGCGATGCCGGCGCGGACGAGGTCCGCCGCTTCATCATCGACAACGCCCTGCTGTGGCTGCGCGACTACCACGTCGACGGCCTGCGCCTCGACGCGGTCCACGCCTTCATCGACCTCACGGCCACGCACCTGCTCGAGGAGCTGGCCATCGCCGTCGATGGCCTGGCCCGGCAGCTGGACCGGAGTCTCGTGCTCATCGCCGAGAGCGACCTCAACGACCCGCGCGTGCTGCGCTCGCGCGAGCTCGGTGGCTACGGCATCGACGCCCAGTGGAGCGACGATTACCACCACGCGCTCCACACCATGCTCAGCGGGGAGCGCGACGGCTACTACGAGGACTTCGACGGTCTCAGGGACGTGGTCCAGGCCCTGCGTCGCGGCTGGGTCTACGAGGGACGGCACTCGCGGCATCGTGGACGCCGCCATGGACGGAGCAGCGACGGCCTCGCGCTCGAGCGCATGCTGGGCTACGCCCAGAACCACGACCAGGTCGGTAATCGAGCCCGCGGCGAGCGGCTCTCACAGCTGGTCGATCCGCGCGCGCTGAAGGTGGCGGCCGGTCTGGTCGTGTGCGGCCCCTTCGTTCCACTCCTCTTCCAGGGCGAGGAATGGGGCGCGTCCACGCCCTTCCTCTTCTTCGCCGACTTCGAGGACGAGGCGCTCGGCGAGGCCGTGCGGACGGGGCGTCGACGCGAGTTCGCCGCCTTCGGCTGGGAGCCCGAGGATGTACCCGACCCGCTCTCGGAGGCCACCTTCGAGCGGTCTCGTCTCGATCGGCACGAGCTCGGCGTGGAACCCCACGCGGGCCTGCTCGAATGGCATCGCGCGCTCATCAGGCTGCGCCGAGCGACGTCGGGTCCCCAGTCGGGCACGCGACCGCGGGTCCAGGCCGACAGCGAGGCCGGATGGCTCGTCGCCGCGGTCGGCGCCCGGACCGTCGCCGCCAACGTCTCGCGCTCGCTCCGCTCGGTCCCGGTCGAGCCGGAGCTCGCGGTGGCCCTGGCATCGGACCCGGCCGTCTCGATCGACAGCGGTCGACTGCTGCTCCCGGCCATGTCGCTCGCGGTGCTCACCGAGCCGCCCATGACAGGCACTCGCGGTTCTCGGTAACATGCGCCGACCCGCGACCCAATCTGGACGGAGGTGATGCGTATCGGAGCCGATCTCGGCACAGAGCGCCACGAAGCAGGACCCTACCCGCTCCCGCTCGAGGGACGACGCCGGGTGGTCATCGACCAGGTCCTGCCCCAAGTCGACGGTGGACGCTTCGACGTCAAGCGGGTCGTGGGCGATACCCTCACGGTGCAGGCCGATGCCTTTCCCGACGGTCACGACCACATCTGCGTGCGGCTCCTGCACCGACCCCCGGGTGCGGTCGAGTGGTCGGAGCTGCCCATGGGGGAACCGGACGACGATCGCTGGTCGGCGGACCTGCCGCTGGCCCGCGTCGGCCGCCACGAGTACACCGTCGCCGCCTGGATCGACCATTTCGCGACCTGGCGCCACGATCTCGGCCGTCGCGTCGAAGCGGACAGCGCCACAGCGGTAGACATGGCCATCGGTGCCGCCCTCGTGCGCGAGGCTGCCGAGCGAGCCGTGGAGCGGGACGGGGAGCGGCTCCGTGCGTGGGCCGACGCCATCGACGGCGAGCCGACCGAGCCACGCGTCACGGCGGCCATGGGCGACGAGCTGGCTTCGCTGATCGCGGCCTACCCCGACCGGCGCTTCGAGACCGTCTGGGATCCTCCCCTGGCGGTGACCGTCGACCC
Source organism: Candidatus Limnocylindrales bacterium (assembly GCA_040883225.1). Taxonomy (GTDB): domain Bacteria; phylum Chloroflexota; class Limnocylindria; order Limnocylindrales; family CSP1-4; genus JAFMJV01. The sequence goes on from JBFLKP010000069.1 coordinate 8,322, forward strand.
GCATCACGCACGATTCGGCGCCTGGTACGAGCTCTTTCCCCGTTCGGCCTCCTCGGAGCCGGGGAGGCACGGGACGTTCCGTGACGTCATCGAGCGCCTGCCGTCCATCAGCGAGATGGGCTTCGACGTGCTCTACCTGCCACCCATCCATCCCATCGGACAGGCCTTCCGCAAGGGCCCCAACAACGCCCTCCTCGCGAACCCGGACGACCCGGGTGTGCCCTGGGCCATCGGCGCCGACGAAGGCGGGCACATGTCCGTCCACCCCGAGCTCGGCACGCTGGCCGACTTCGACGCCCTCGTGGCCGCGGCCGCCGAGCAGGGCATCCACATCGCGCTCGACCTCGCCTTCCAGGCTTCGGGCGACCACCCCTACCTGCGCGACCACCCGGAGTGGTTCAGGTCACGGCCGGACGGCACCATCCAGTACGCGGAGAACCCGCCCAAGAAGTACCAGGACGTCTACCCGCTCGACTTCGAGTCGAGCGCGTGGGAGGCGATGTGGGTCGAGCTTCGCTCGGTCACGCGCTTCTGGATGGACCACGGGGTGCGGATCTTCCGCGTGGACAATCCCCACACCAAGCCGTTCGCGTTCTGGGAATGGCTCATCAACGACATCAAGGCCACCGATCCCGACGTCCTCTTCCTCGCGGAGGCATTCACCCGCCCGAAGGTCATGTACCGGCTGGCCAAGCTCGGGTTCAGCCAGTCGTACACGTACTTCACGTGGCGCAACGAGAAGCAGGAGCTGACCGAGTACCTCGAGGAGATCACGCGCCCGCCGGTGAGCGACTTCTTCCGGCCGAACTTCTTCACCAACACGCCCGACATCCTTCACGCCTACCTGCAGGAAGGCGGACGGGCGGCATTCGAGGCCCGCTTCGTGCTGGCAGCCACGCTGACGCCGAGCTACGGCATCTACGGGCCGCCCTTCGAGCTGCTCCAGGGTGTCCCCCGCGAGCCCGGCTCCGAGGAGTACCTCGACTCGGAGAAGTATCAGCTGCGCCACTGGGACCTCGAGGGCAGCGAGACGATCGCTCCGCTCATCACCGCTGTCAACCGCATCCGGCGGGAGCACCCGGCCCTGCAGTCGCACGAGCGACTGTGGTTCCTGCCCACGAGCGACGATCACGTCATCGCGTACTCCAAGCACACGCTCGACCGCTCCGATGTCGTCCTGACCGTCGTCAACCTCGACCCTCGGGCCGCCCATCGCGGCCATGTCTCGATCCCCGTCGAGGAGTACGGGCTCGACCCGGCGGGCTACGAGGCCCACGACCTGCTCGGTGGGCGACGCACGCTCGTCGAGGGCAGCGACATCGAGTTCGCGCTGGACCCGGGCGAGCAGGTGGCGCAGATCATGCGTCTCGGCCGCCTCGAGCCGACCGCCGAGCAGGGCTGACCGATGGCTGCGCCCAACAGACGCCGGACCGGACGCGGGAAGGAGAAGGGCGCCTCCCGCTCGAGCGGTCCGGTGCGCCGTAGCCATCGTGCGCTCTCCGAGCCCATGAGCACCGGGCTCCCGCCCGATCCGGCGTGGTACAAGGACGCGGTCATCTACCAGGTCCCCGTGCGAGCCTTCCATGACGCTTCGGGCGACGGCATCGGCGACTTCCGCGGCCTGACGTCCAGGCTCGACTACCTCGCCGACCTCGGCGTCAGCGCCATCTGGGTCATGCCCTTCTACCCCTCGCCCGGCCGGGACGACGGCTACGACATCGCCGACTACACGCGGGTCCACCGGGACTACGGCACGCTCGCCGACGTGCGCCGCTTCATCCGCGAGGCGCACAAGCGCGAGCTGCGCGTCATCACCGAGCTGGTCATCAACCACACCTCGGACCAGCATCCCTGGTTCCAGCGGGCGCGCAAGGCCCCACCCGGCTCACCCGAGCGGGACTGGTACGTGTGGAGCGAGACGACCGAGCGCTACGAGGACGTGCGCGTCATCTTCAAGGACTTCGAGACCTCCAACTGGTCCTGGGACGAGGTCGCCGGCGCCTACTACTGGCACCGCTTCTACAGCCACCAGCCGGACCTCAACTTCCGTTCGGAGCAGGTGCGCGAAACGCTCCTGCGCATCACCGACTTCTGGCTCGAGGCCGGCGTCGACGGGCTCCGGCTCGACGCCATCCCCTACCTCTACGAGCGCGAGGGCACGACCGGCGAGAACCTGCC
>JBFLKP010000309.1:0-3313 GCA_040883225.1 Candidatus Limnocylindrales bacterium
ACGATGAACTCGTCACGTGGGCGACCGTGCAGGAACGCGCCCAGTCGGCGCTCGGCAAGCCCGAAGCCGTAGACCGGGGCCACGTCGTACGTTCGCAGGCCCCGGTCCCACCACGCCTGCAGCGTGGCCTGTGCCTCCTCTTCGGGCACTTCCTTGTACATGTTCCCGAGCGGGACGAGGCCCAACAGCAGGCTGTCCACGAAGACGTCGGACGAGCCCAGCCGCACTCGTGATCGTGGATCCATCGGTCACTCCATCGATGAAGATGCAGGGCCGGAGCCTCTTCGGACTCCGGCCCCGCGTCATTCGGCTTACGCGGCGGCTAGCAGGAGCCGAAGTCCGGGCACTCCGGCGTGAAGAACATCGGCTCACCCAGGACGATCTCGCCCTCGGTACCGATGGTCCGCTCGCCCAGGTGCCCGGCTGCGAAGGCCTCGCCCTCGGCGCCCTCGATGATCCCGCATGCCTTCATGGCGCCGGCCATCGTGGCCAGGTAGCCGAAGTCGACCGGGTTCCACAGCGCGTACTGCGCGTTGGTGCCATCCTCGAGATAGGTCAGCATCGTGCTCGGCAACGCGAAGCCGGTCGAGAAGACCTCGCCCTTGTTGCCGGTATCGATGATGGCCTGGTTGACCGCAGGGTTGGCCATACCAGAGCCGGTGATGAAGTAGCGAAGGTCCGGGTTGGCCGCCATGGCGTCGGTGGCCACGCGCTTGGACAACTCGGGGTCGTCTTCCATGTACAGCGTGTCGATGAACTCGATCTTGCCGTAGGTTTCGGGCTCTGCCTCGATGAGCGCGTCGATGGCGGCCTTCTGCGAGATGAAGTTCGCCGTCGTGGGATGGGGTGCCAGCCAGATGGCGGTGCCGCCGTCGGGGTAGTTCACGAGGGCCGAGTCGAGCATGGCGCGAGCCTGCTGCTCGAAGGTCATCATGTTGGTGAAGAGGTCACGCGCGTCCGCGGAGACATCCGCGTCATAGGTGACCACGACCGCGCCGTTATCACGCGCCTCCTTGAGCGATGGGCTCAAGGCGTTGAGGTCCAGCGACGCCAGTACGACGACGTCGGGTTGCTGCGGCAGGATGTTCTGGATGACCTGGACCTGCTGCTGGGTGTCGGCCTTGTCAGGGCCGATGTAGACCGGCTCCGCGGCGCCGATCTCGGAGGCCGCCTGGTTGACGCCCTCGCGAGCCAGCTCGAAGAAGATGAAGCCGGTGAACTTGGGTACGTGGAAGATGCTCAGGTCCGCCAGGCACTGGGCCTGCTCGTCCGTGAGATCCATCATCGGGTCGTCCTGGGCCATGGCCGGCGTCGCGGCCAGGCTGGCGGTCAGCGCGAGGGCTGCCGCTCCTGAGATCATTCGTCGCATCTGCGTTCCTCCAACTCCTTTGGTGAATGCCGACAGCTGGGCCTAACGGGCGGTCGCTACCACCTCCTCTCCGAACCGGTGGTCGTCATGGACTCGCGGCGTCCGACATGGCGGCTCGCCGACGGAGGTAGGCGCGCCCCCACTGGGCACCGCGCTGGATGAGCACCGAACCGATGAGCAATGAGCCGAAGACCAACAGTTGGATGGTGGAGTCGATGTTGGCCAGGCCCATGCCGTTGAGCAGCGTGCCCAGCAACAGGATCGAGAGCACGACGCCGATGATGTGACCCTTACCACCCATGAGGTCGATGCCACCGAGGACGACCGCGGCCACGATGAAGAGCAGCTGACCCTCCATGTTGTCGCCGCGGGCAGACTCGTACTGGCCCACGAAGATGAGCGCGCCGAAGGCCGCGATCACGCCGCCGAGGGCGTAGGCGCCGGTCTTGACCAGGCCCACGCGGATGCCCGAGAAGCGGGCGGCCTGGGCGTTGTTGCCGATGGCGTAGGTCCAGCGGCCATAGGTGGTCCGATGCACCAGGAGACCGATGAGCAGCGCCGTGGCGGCAAGCATCACAAGGCCCACCGGGAGCGTGCCCCAGAGCTTGGTCCCGCCGATCCAGAAGTAGTCCTCGGTGAACGCCGTCGAGGCATAGCCGTACTCACCATCGGGCAGGAGGAAGGCGAGGCCCCGGTAAGCCCAGAGGGTGCCGAAGGTCACGGCCATCGAGGGGAGGCCGAAGCTGGTCACGACGATGCCATTGAAGGCGCCGAGCATGGCACCCACGGCGATCACGATGAGGACCGCAAGGACATAGGGCATCCCCTGCGAGGCGAGGAAGCCGAATAGGACCGTGCCCACCGCGACCTGCGAGGGCAGGGAGATATCGATCTCACCCTGCAGGACGATGACCGCGAGGGCCAGCGCCAGGAGGCCTGGCACCATGATGAAGCGCAACCCATTGAGGATCTGGTTGACGTTGAGGTACCACGGCGAGATGTTCGTGTTGAGCACGACCGCGCCGGCCAGCAGCCCGAGCAGCACGAACTCCCAGCCGTAGGCCGAGACGCCGCGTGTCAGTCGTTCCATGCCCTAGCCCCTGCGTCTCATCGATCGGAGGATGCCGCGCGCCTGGCGCTGGACGATGGCATCGAGCATGACCGCCAGGATGATCACGCCGCCCTGGATGACCAGTCGGGCGAACTCCGGCAGCTTCATCTGGATGAGCCCGTTGTCGATCGTCGCGAGCGTGAGCGCGCCGAACGCGGCGCCAAGGATGTTGCCCGTCCCTCCGAGGACGCTGATGCCGCCGATGACCACCGCCGCGATCGCCAGCAGCTCCATGTTCTGTCCCGCGTACTGGATGATGTAGCTGACCTGCGCGCCGAAGAGGAAACCCGCGAAGCCGGCCAGCAGGCCGCACAGCACGTAGGCGCGAAAGACGACGCCGCGCTGGTCGAGGCCATAGAACGGAGCGGCCTCCGGGTTGGAGCCGACGGCGTAGATCTGTCGACCGATGCTGAAGTAGCGCAGGAAGAGCGCGGCCAGCACGATCGTGATGGTGGCGATGATGACGAGCGACGCGACCACCCCGAAGACCTGCGTGGAGACGAGGTCCTGCGCCCAGCGAGGGATGTTCTCGGGCGTCACGATGCGACCATCCGCGTAGATGAAGAGGGCGCCACGGAAGACCGAGAGCGTGCCCAACGTGGCCGCGATCGAGGGGATCCTGGCGTAGGCCACGAGGAACCCGTTGATGATGCCGCAGCCGATGCCGATGGCCACGGCGATCGCCGGTACGAGCACGATCGAGGCCTCCGGGTAGAGCTGACCCCAGTCGTAGGCGACGTAGGCCGCGAGCCCCATCGTGGAGCCGATCGAGATGTCGTAGTTGCGGGTCAGGATGACGATGCCCTGACCGCAGGCGATGATGGCCAGGAGCG
>JBFLKP010000310.1:0-20991 GCA_040883225.1 Candidatus Limnocylindrales bacterium
GGAGCATGGTCGGCGTCCTCCGTATGTGGCTCCACCCGCGATGTCGCGGATGATCCACGACGTTACGCAGGCGTCGACCTCTCCATGCTGACTAGTCCCAAGGAGCCGACGACTTCCAGACCCGCTCAGCCAGGGCTATCCAAGCCCACACCACCCGACATCGAGGAACCATGGCAAACATCCCTGACATCAAGCTCAACGACGGGCAGACCATCCCGCAGCTCGGCTTCGGCACCTACCAGATCCCGCCCGAGGACACGGCTCGCGCCGTGACGGCTGCCCTGGAGGCCGGCTACCGACACATCGACACCGCCGAGATGTACGACAACGAGGCTGGCGTAGGCGAGGCCGTCCGTGCCTCCAGCCTCGACCGTGCTGACGTATTCGTCACGAGCAAGCTCAGCAACGCCTACCATCGGCCGGACGATGGCCGCCGGGAGTTCGACCGTACGCTCGAAGCGCTCCAGTCCGACTACGTGGACCTCTTCCTCATCCACTGGCCGCTGCCCATGCTGTACGACGGCGACTATGTCTCGACCTGGCGGCTGCTGGAGGAGTTCCAGCGCGACGGCCGCGCCCGTTCGATCGGCGTCTCCAACTTCCAGGCCGGGCACCTCGACCGGCTGGCGGCAGAGACCGATACCGTGCCGGCGGTGAACCAGGTCGAGGCCCACCCGTACTTCCTCAACGATGAGATCCGGACCTACGGACAGGACCACGGGATCGTGACCCAGGCATGGTCTCCGCTGGCCCAGGGGGCATGCCTATCTGACGCGGCGGTCGTAGAGATCGCCACCGGGCTCGGTCGCACGCCATCCCAGGTGGTCCTGCGCTGGCACATCCAGCGGGGTGACGTGGTCTTCCCCAAGACGACCTCGCCCGAGCGGATGCGCGAGAACCTCGATCTGTTCGGCTTCGAGCTGAGCGCCGAGGACATGGCCGCGCTGGCAGTGCTGGACAAGGGCGAGCCTGGCCGCACCGGCCCGCACCCGGACACCTTCGACTTCGTCCCTGGCTGACCGGCCAGAGCGCCAAGCGCGCCCGGCTGACCTCTCAGACGACCGAACGGACGGCACCACCATCGCTGCGCTGAGCCGTCCCGTTCTGGGCCGGGTTCGTCATGAGCTGCACCACGGCCCGGCCGTGCAAGGCAGGGTCGATGAGTCCCTGGAGCAGCGAATCGGGCATGTCGTTCGAGAAGAAATCCTCGACCACTTTGTCCGTCGTCGTGCCCCGTTGCCTCGCCTGATCGGCGAAGGCGGATCGTAGCGACTCCGTGGCCGTCGGCCCGGGCAGGTAGGCATTGACGCGCACGTTCGAGCCGCGGGTGTTCTCAGCCAGCGCGCGAGAGAGGCCCAGGAGCGCGGTCTTGGTCGTGGAGTAGTGCACCATCTGCGGCAGCGATCGCAGTGCCGCTTCGCTGGCGATGAAGGCGACCGACCCGCTGCCGCGCGCGAGCATCTCCTGCAACACCAGTCTGGTGATGCGGATCCCGGTCATGAGGTTGGCCTCGAAGTAGTCGTGCCAGCGCTCGTCGGTGATGTCGAAGAAGTCCTGCGGCTCGAAGCGACCGATGTTGTTCACGAGGTACTCGACCGGGCCGAACCCGGCCGCGAAGTCGTGCAACATGGCCGCGCCGTCCGGGGTCGTGAGGTCGGCTACGATCCCGTGGGCCGAGGGTCCGAGCCTCCGGCACGCAGCGTCAAGCTTGTCGGCGTCACGACCGTTGATGACGACCTCGGCGCCTTCCTCGACGAAGACACTCGCGATGGCGAAGCCGATGCCGGCGTTGCCCCCGGTGATGATGGCCAGCCGGCCATCGATGCCCATGTCCATCGGTCAGTCCTCCCGGTGCCCTGTGATATCGGCCCCTGATCTTCAGTCGGTCCTCCCGAACCGCAACGCACCGGCCCGGCCCGGTGACTTGACATATTCACTACTGCATTCCTATGCTACATCAGAGTTCATTCGTGACTGAATAGACATTCTCGCGAACGGACGAGCGGGAGGACCGATGAACGCCGACGATACGACCGCGACCGACATGTCCGGCCGGGTGGAGCAGCTGCGGCAGCGTGCGATCGAGGTGCGCCTACGTGACCTGAAGATGGTCCATCGCGCGAAGCTTGGCCACATCGGCGGCGAGTTCAGCGCGATCGACATCCTCGTCACACTCTTCTTCGGCGGCGTCCTCCGCTACGATCCGACCAACCCGGACGATCCCGAGCGGGATCGCTTCGTGCTCTCGAAGGGTCACTCGGCGGCCGCGCTCTACACCACCCTGGCCAAGGCCGGCTACTTCGACGAGGCCGAGCTCGACACGTTCCTCCAGCCCTTGTCCCGACTCAACGGGCACCCCGACCGCAACAAGGTCCCGGGCGTGGAGACCAACACCGGCCCCCTGGGCCACGGCTTCCCGGTGGCCGTCGGCATCGCGCTCTCGGGCGCGCTCGACGGCGCCGATCGGCGCACCTTCGTGCTCACCGGCGACGGGGAGCTGCAGGAGGGCTCGATGTGGGAGGCCGCCATGGCCGCCGGCCACTACGAGCTGGACCGGCTGGTGTGCATCGTCGATCGCAACCGCCTGCAGCAGGGCGATCGCACCGAGACCACGATGGGGCTCGATCCGCTGCCGGACAAGTTCGAGGCCTTCGGCTGGGCCGTGCGCGAGGTCGATGGCAATGACCCGGCGGCCCTGCTCGAGGTCTTCGCCGGCCTGCCCTTCGAGACCGGCCGGCCCAACTGCATCATCGCCAACACCACCAAGGGCAAGGGTGTCTCGTTCATCGAGGACCGCAAGGAGTGGCACCACCGCATCCCGACCGACGAGGAGTACACGCAGGCCGTCGCGGAGCTGGAAGGGGGCCGGGCGTGACCACCGAGACACCCGTCAAGCTGTACGACTGCCGAGACGCCTTCGCCGACACGCTCGTCGAGCTGGCGCATGCGGATCCGCGCGTGGTGGCCGTGGTCAACGACTCGCTGGGCTCGACCAAGGTGGGCAAGCTGGAGAAGGTCCTACCCGGCCAGGTCATCAACGTCGGCATCGCAGAGCAGAACATGGTGGGCATCGGCGCCGGCCTCGCCAACGGCGGCAAGATCCCCTTCGTCAGCGGCGCCAGCCCCTTTCTGACCGCTCGCGCGCTCGAGCAGATCAAGGTGGATGCCGCCTACACCGGTGCCAACGTCAAGCTCGTCGGCGTGAGCAGCGGCGTCGCCTACGGTGAGCTGGGCCCCACCCATCACTCCATCGAGGACATCGCCTGGACGCGGGCCATCGACCGCCTGGTGGTCATCGTGCCCGCTGACCCGGTCGAGACGGCCGGAGCCATCCGCGCGGCGTACGAGCACGAGGGTCCGGTCTTCGTGCGCACGAGCCGCATGGGGGTGCCCATCGTCCATCCCGAGGACTACCGCTTCGAGATCGGGGTCTCGGTCCGGCTGCGCGAGGGCCGCGACGTGACGATCATCGCCAACGGCGTGCTCGTGAGCCGCGCGCTGGCAGCCGCCGACGCGCTCGCGGCGCAGGGCATCGAGGCGCGGGTCATCGACATGGCCACGGTCGCGCCACTCGACCGCAAAGCCATCATCGAGGCCGCCGTCGAGACGGGCGGCATCGTCACCGCCGAGGAAGGCGTCGTCAACGGCGGGCTGGGCGGCGCCGTGGCCGAGGTCGTGGTCAGCGAGCACCCGGTACCGGTGCGCATCCTGGGCTTCCCCGGGTTCTGCCCCACGGGCTCGCCGGCGTTCCTGCTCGATCGCTACGGCCTCAACGCCGAGGGCATCGCGGCCGCGGCGCGCGAGGTCATCGGAGGCTGAGGTGGCCCGGTCGGATGAGCTGCGGCTGATGACCCGCGTCGCGCGGCTGTACTACGACATGGGCCTCAAGCAGCCGGAGATCGCCGCGCGGCTGCGCCTCTCGCAGCCCAAGGTCAGCCGCCTGTTGAAGGGCGCGCTCGACGAGGGCATCGTGCGTATCAGCGTGCGCGCACCGTCGGGCACCAACCCCGAGCTGGAGGACGCCCTCGAGGCCCGCTTCGGCCTGACCGAGGTCGAGATCGTGGAGATCTCGCGGGACGATGACGATGCGGCAGTGCGCGAGCTGGGTTCGGCCGCGGCCTTCCTGATGGAGACGACCGTGCGCTCGGGCGACGTCATCGGCGTCAGCTCCTGGAGCGCTACGCTGCTGGCCATGGTCAACGCCATGCACGCGGTCAGCGGCATCACGGGTGTTCGCGTGGTGCAGATCCTCGGCGGCGGCGGCGACCCCGCGGCGGAGGGCCATGCCACCCATCTGGTGCGGCGCCTGACCGACCTCCTGCACGGCGAGGGCACGTTCCTGCCGGCGCCCAGCAGCGTGGGCAGCGCTGGGGCGCGCGAGGTGCTCGTGCAGGACCCCTTCGTGGCACGCGCGATGGCGCTGTGGGACCAGCTCGATGTGGCCTTCGTGGGCATCGGCGGCCAGGAGCCGTCAGGACTGCTGGCCAGCAGCGGGAACGTCTTCTCGCCCGACGAGCTGCGCACGGTGCGCGAATCCGGTGGCGTGGGCGACATCGGCCTGCGCTACCTGTGTGCAGACGGGACGCCGGTCGAGACGCCGCTCGATGACCGGGTCATCGGCATCGAGCTCGAGCAGCTCAAGCGCGTGCCTCGCTCCATCGCCGTGGCCGGCGGGCCGGGCAAGACCGAGGCCATCCGCGCCGCCCTCGTGGGCGGCTGGATCAACTGCCTGGTCACCGACACGTTCACCGCGGAGCGCCTGCTGGCGCGGGGTTCCGCCACCGACAAGACCAGCGCACTCGAGGAGGATGTCGTGAAGCTAGCCATGGGAACGGAGTCGACATGAGGGAGCGAGTCAGCCCGGGCGTGGCCATCGCGGGCGTCGGCATCGCGGCGTTCCTGGTCGTCTCGCTGCTCTTCGGCTTCACCGTCGTCTCCACCGAGGAGGAGGCGGCCCTGACCGTGGAGTTCGACCCGGTCAGCTACGTCGACGAGAGCTGGGAAGCGGTCCGGACCGCCATCGAGGACCAGGCCGTGCCCCTGGCCGACGTGCTCAATCGCATCGAGCCCGCGGCCGACGGCACCATCAGCACGGAGGAGCTGACGCCGGTCGCCGAGGAGCTCGGGCGCATCACCACCGGCGAGGCCCACGTCTACAGCGTCACCGGTACCGGCACCGTCACCGACGTCGACGTCGAATCGAGTCGAGGCAGCATGGGCGTCCAGGTCGACGGCTACGACGGGCCCATCGGTGTGCGCTTCTGGATCGGCACCCGCATCCCCAGCGACGAATCGTCGATCCGAGATGCCACCGGTTTCATCGAGTTCGGCGACTTCCGCGAGCAGACCGAGTTCGGCAAGGTGGCTCGCGAGATCAACAAGAAGGTGCTCGACGGCCTCGAGGGCCTGGATCGGGAGAACCTCGAAGGCCAGGCCATCGAGTTCACCGGTGCCTTCACCATCCGCACGTTCAACCAGCCCATCATCGACGTGAGCGAGGTCCAGATCGTGCCCATCGAGGTCACCACGTGACGGCCGTCGCGCCGGTGGCGGATGCCCTGTCGCTGCGTGTGCCCATGCGCGCCGAGCACATCACCAAGGTCTTCCCGGGCACGACTGCCCTCGACGACGTGACCTTCGACGTCTTCGAGGGCCAGGTCAACGTGCTCGTGGGCGAGAACGGCGCCGGCAAGTCCACCCTCATGAAGGTCCTCGCCGGCGTCGAGCAGCCGACCGAGGGCCGCATCCTCATGGACGGCGAGCCGGTGACGATGCCGACCGTTACCGCCGCGCGGAATCACGGCGTCGGCATCATCTTCCAGGAGTTGAACCTGTGCGCCAACCTGACGGTGCTCGACAACCTCTTCCTGGCGCAGGAGATCACCCGCGGGCCGGCCATCGATCGCCGCGCGCAGCGCGAGACGGCCCAGCTGCTGCTCGAGCGCCTGGGCCAAGACATCGACCTCGACGAGGTCGTCAGCAACCTGCGCGTGGGACAGCAGCAGATCGTGGAGATCGCCAAGGCCCTGACCCACGACGTGCGCGTGCTCATCATGGACGAGCCCACCTCGGCACTCAGCCAGGCCGAGGTCGAGGGCCTCTTCCGCATCATCGAGGACCTCAAGCGCGAGGGCGTGGCCATCGTCTACATCAGCCACAAGCTCGAGGAGCTGCTGGAGGTGGGCGATCGCATCACGGTCCTGCGTGACGGCAGGGTCGTGGCGCACGCCGAGGCCGGCGACGTCGACGTGGCCTGGATCATCGAGCAGATGGTCGGCCGCTCACCGGCGTCGCTCTTCAGCCGCACCGAGCACGACGTGGGCGACGTGCTGCTGGAGGTCAAGGGCGTGACGCTGCCGCGGGTCGGCGGCGGCTACCTGCTGCACGACGTGTCGCTGCAGGTGCATGCCGGCGAGATCCTGGGCCTCTACGGCCTCATGGGCGCCGGTCGCACAGAGCTCATGGAGGTTCTCGCCGGCGTCCGCCCCGAGGCGGGCGGCGTGGTCCTGCTGGAGGGCGACGACATCGCCACGGCGAGCGTGGCCGATCGCATCGATGCGGGGGTCGTGCTCGTGCCCGAGGATCGCAAGACCGTCGGCCTCGTGCCCACGCTCTCGGTCTCGCACAACATGGTCCTGGCCAGCCTCAAGCGCTACCTCAACCGCTTCTACCTCTCGCCGGGCAAGGAGAAGGACGCCGTGGCGGGCATGATCGACGACCTCTCGGTCCGGGTGGCCGATCCGCGCAACGGCATCGATTCGCTCAGCGGCGGCAACCAGCAGAAGGTCGTCGTGGCCAAGGGCCTGCTCACCGAGCCGCGCGTGCTGCTCCTCGACGAGCCCACCCGCGGCATCGACGTGGGCGCAAAGAGCGAGATCTTCCAGATCATGAGCCGCCTCGCTGGGGAAGGCTACGGCATCGTCTTCGTCAGCTCGGAGCTCAAGGAGGTCATGGCCATGTCCGACCGCATCCTCGTGCTCAGCAAGGGCGAGGTCGTGGCGGAGTTCGGGGCCGGTGAGGCGACGGAGAAGGAGCTGGTCGACGCATCGGCCGTGGGCCACGGGACCGCGGCCATGAACAACGGGGACAGGAGCAAGACAGTGGAGATGACCCAGTGACGGCCGAAGCACCGGCCATGCAGTCGGGTGGCGGCAGGACGCGCACGGAGTGGGCGCAGCTGGCCCTCAAGGGCCGGGCCTTCATCGCGCTCATCGTGCTGGTGGTCTTCTTCGCCTTCGTGGAGGACGCGTTCCTCACCGGCGCCAACGTCGAGATCCTCATCAAGCAGACCGCGCTCAACGGCATCCTCGCCATCGGCATGACCTTCGTCATCCTCACCGGCGGCATCGACCTCTCCGTGGGCTCGATCGTGGGCTTCACCGGGATCGTCGCGGGCCTGCTCATCAACGAGGGCCTGCAGGTCGGCGGGGTCGTGATCTTCCCGCACACCTGGATGGTGTTGGTGCTGTCGCTCGCGGCGGGCACGTTCCTGGGCCTCATCAGCGGCTTCATCATCACGCGCTTCAACGTGGCGCCATTCATCGCCACCTTGGGCATGCTGCTGGTGGCACGCGGCCTGGCCGGCCTCATCAACGGCGGCCGAACGTTCCCCAACCTCGTGGGCGACGAAGAGCTGGGCAACACCGGCTTCCGCGAGCTGGGCACCGGCGAGCTCCTCGGCGTGGTGCCCTGGGCCATCGTCATCCTCGTCGTCTTCGCCGTCATCGCCTGGTTCGTGACCACCCGCACGCCCTTCGGGCGAGCCGTCTACGCGGTCGGCGGCAACGAACGTTCGGCGGAGCTGTCGGGCGTGCGCGTCAACCGCACCAAGCTCGTCGTCTACATGATCAGCGGCTTCTGTGCCGCCACCGTCGGACTCATCATCGCCAGCCAGCTGGTGGCGGCCCACCCGGCCACGGGCCAGTACTTCGAGCTCTACGCCATCGCGGCAGTCGTCCTCGGCGGCACCTCGCTCGCCGGCGGCCGCGGCACGATCATCGGCACCATCATCGGCGCCCTCGTCATCGGCACGCTCAACAACGGCCTCACGCTCATGGGCATCTCCAGCTTCCTCGAGCTGGTCATCACCGGCAGCGTCATCGTGCTGGCCCTCATCATCGACCAGCTCCAGCAGCGCGCCGAGCGACGGCTGGCCCTGCAGCAGCAGGCGGCCCAGGTCGGCGAGGCGTAACACGACCACCACCAACCCACGACGAGACAGCCGCAGTGCGAAAGGAGGAGCAGGAGGAGGACTCGATCGCAGTCACAGATGTGCGTTGACGCGCCGGATGGTCCGGACGCGAAGCGACTACGAAGTGGAGGAACCATGTTCAACAAGAAGCACACCGCCCTGGCGCTGACCGCCGCCATGGCGCTCACGGCCTCGACCGCCGCCATCGCGTCGGCCCAGGACAAGGGCATGATGTGCGTCATCGTGCCGCCGGTGGAGAACCCCTTCTTCGGCGCCATGCAGCAGATCGCCGCTGACACGGCCGAGGAGCTCGGCTACACCACCGATCGTCTCGTGCACAACGACGACGCGAACGAACAGCTGCAGCTGTTCGAGTCCTGCATCTCGCAGGGCGCGGTCGCCATCATCCTCGACAACGCGGGCGCTGACGCCACCGTCGCGGCGGTCCAGGCCGCCAAGGACGCCGGCATCCCCAGCTTCCTCGTCGACCGCGAGATCACGCAGGAAGGCGTGGCCGTGGCCCAGATCGTGTCGAACAACTACCAGGGCGCGACGATCCTCGCCGAAGAGTTCGCCTCGCTCATGGGCGAAGAGGGCACCTACATCGAGCTGACCGGGCGGGACACCGACACCAACGCGGCCGTCCGCAGCCAGGGCTACCACGACGTGCTCGACGAGATCCCCGAGATGGAGATGGTCGCCCAGCAGACCGCCAACTGGAGCCAGGATGAGGGCTTCCAGGTCACCGAGGCGCTGCTCCAGCAGTTCCCCGACGTCAAGGGCATCATCGCCGGCAACGACACCATGGCGCTCGGCGCCCAGGCCGCGGTCATGGCCGCGGGCATGGACGACGTCATCGTGGTCGGCTTCGACGGCTCTGACGACGCCATCATCAGCATCAACGCTGGTGAGCTGAAGGCCACCTCGCTGCAGCCCGTCGCCGAGATGGCACGGCAGGCCGCGATCCAGGCCGACGCCTACCTCGAGGCCGGCGGCATGACCGACCTCCCGGAGAAGCAGTCCATCGACATGGTCCTGCTGACCCCGGACAACGCGTGCGACTACTACCAGTTCGCTCCGGTCGAGGAGCCGGGCACGAGCCCCAACTGCCAGTAGCAGCCAGATAGCTCCGGTCGGTCGCTCAGCAGGGCGGCCGACCCGGGCATTCCTCCTCCAGGCCACGCGCGCCGACCAGCAGGCCGGCCGCGCGGCCTCCGTCTGTGCGGGCCTGGTAGGGGAGCCAGGATTCGAACCTGGAACCAGTTGGATATAAGCCAACCGCTCTAACCATTGAGCTACTCCCCCGCCGACGCGGTCGCCGCCGATGCTAGCAGGAGCGTCAGCCGCCAAGGCCGCGCGGGAACGTCAGAACCGGAGCACGACCTTGCCCTTGTGGCGCGGGTCACCCACGTCCTGCAGCGCGGCCGCGACCTCATCGAGCGGTCGCACGGTCCCAAGCGGCATCGTCAGGTCGCCCGCGTCGATGAGCGCCGCGACCGCGTCGAGGTCGGCGGTCGTGCTGCGCATGCGCAGGTAGTCGATGGCCAGCCCAAGCTCGCGTGCCCGCTCGACGGACTCGGCCAGGGTGGTCACAGCACGCGAGCCGCTCTGCAGCAGCGCCAGCGAGCGCTCGAGGGTCGCGCCGCCCACGAGGTCGAGCACAGCGTCGACGCCGGCACCGACGTGCGGCTGCAGCTTCGTGCTCCAGTCGTCTTCCTGGTCCACCGCGTGGGCCGCCCCCAGGGCCTCTGAACGCGCGGACTCCCACGCCGGGACCGTCGCGAGCACGATCGCTCCCCGAGCCGCTGCCAGTTGGATGGCCGCTCGACCCACGCTGCCGCCGGCACCGAGGATGAGGAGGGTGTGGCCGTCCTCCAGCCCCAGCGGTCTGAGCGCCTGGAGCGCCGTGACGGCGCCGACCGGGACGGCCGCGGTCTCGACGTCGTCGAGCGAGGCCGGCGCGCGACCGCAGACGGCGGCGTCCACGGTCACGGCCTGCGCCCATGCCCCGACGATGCCGGGGTTGCCCATGACGCGGTCGCCGAGGGTGAAGCCCGTCACGCCCGCTCCGACCGCCGCGACCCGGCCCACCAGCTCCGCGCCAAGCACGTATGGCAGGGGCTGCCCCACGAACCGGGCCAGCCGGCCTGAGGCCACGCCCACGTCCCATGAGCCGACGCCACCCGCGGCGACCTCCACCAGCAGCCGTCCGGCAGCCGGCGGGTCTGGCGCGGGAATCTCGTCGAGCCTCGGTGGCGCCCCGAGCTCGTGCAGCCGAACAGCGCGCATCAGTCCTCACCTCCGTTGTCGTCATCCGACCTGCTCATGCTCCGCCAAGGCAACCTCATAGGCGGCCTCCTGTCGACGGATGGAATCCCAGAAGTCGACGATGGGTCGCGGGTACGTTCGACCGAGCTCGATGCCCGCCCGCGAGAGCTCGGCCGTGGAGGCCTTCCACGGCTCATGGACCCGCGAGGACGGAAGCCCCGCCAGCTCGGGCAGCCAGTGCTTCACGTAGCGGCCGTCGCGATCGTAGTCGCGTGCCTGCTTGGCGGTGTCGAAGTAGCGGAAGCCGCGAGCGTCGTTGCCCACCCCGGCGGTGTAGTTCCAGTTGCCCCAGTTGCTGCACGCGTCGTAGTCGACCAGCTGCGACTCGAACCATTCGGCGCCGATGCGCCAGTCGAGGCCGAGGTTCTTGGTCAGGAAGCTGGCCACGTTCTGGCGGCCGCGGTTGGACATGAAGCCGGTGGCCGCCAGCTCGCGCATGTTGGCGTCCACCAGCGGGTAGCCGGTGCGGCCCTCCCGCCAGCGAGCGGCCGCTCCCTCGTCGACCGACCAGGGCAGCTCGACCCCGCGCATGCCGGAGGCGCGGAGCATGCGGGCGCCCTGCTTCTCCGTCGTGAAGCGGAAGAAGTCACGCCAGAGCAGCTCGAACACGAGCCAGTAGGTGGAGTCGTTGCGCACCCGTTCCTGCTCGTAGCGCAGGACCTCGGCATAGACACGGCGGGGTGACACACAGCCAAGCGCCAGCCACGGCGAGAGCTTGCTCGAGTAGTCCCCACCCAGCATGCCGTTGCGCGTCTGCTTGTAGCGACGAAGCAGGTCGCGCTGCCAGATGTAGTCGTCGATCCGCGCCAGGCCGGTCGTCTCCCCGCCGCGGAAGTCGAGCACAGCCCGTGGGTCGGCCGTGGGCTCTGGGAGGTGCAGCTCAGCCAGCGTCGGCAGGTCGCCGGCCTCGACCTCCGGCACGGGTGGCATCCGCTCCGGCTCAGCGAGGGGGGCGCGGACCGTCGACGAGCGCTCGACGGCCTTGCGGAAGCGGGTGAACACGTCCGGTGTCCGCGCGGGCTCGAAGGGCAGATCGGTGGGGTGATAGAGCGAGGCGCCGTGCTCCACGAGCACGGTCGCACTGCCGTGGAGCGCATCGGCCAGCGCGCGCTCGACCGCCCGCTCCTCGGGTGCGGCCTCCGCATGCAAGTACAGCGCGTTCGCGTCGGTCTGAGCCACGAGCTCCGGGATGACCGCCTCGGGAGGCCCGCGACGGATCGCCAGCTCGCTGCCACGGGCCTGCAGCGACGAGCGCAGGTCGATCAGCGCCTCCAGCAGGAAGCGCGCCCGGTACGGTCCGGTGCGCGGATAGCCGAACACGCCGCGGTCGTAGTGCCGCGGGTCGACCACGTAGAGCGGGAGCACGGGATGACCCGACGCGGCGGCCGCCAGCAGCGGCGCGTGGTCATGCAGCCGCAGATCGTTGCGGAACCAGACGATGACCGGACGGACTCGGCGGGCGGGCCGATGGGGTGTCATGGGTACGAGGATGCCAGCAGTCGGTCATGGCTGCGGACACTTGCCAGCCGGTGCGGAGGCGAGTAGCGTCACCGTGCCATGTCGGGGGCCGCCGGTTGCCGCATCTTGCTCGCAGCGACCCTGGCACTGCTCATCCCTTCAGCCGCGCGCGCGGGGCCGATCCCGGCCGGGGCCGAGGTCATCAGCGACGGACATGGCCCCGTGGCCTACCGCCTGCCGGCCCCAAGAGGCGGCTGGTACCTGCCGGAGGGTGACGCGGTCCTCATCGACGAGGGCTGGTGGACGCCGATGCGCCCGCTGCCGACCGTCGAAGGCCGCCCGACCGCCCTCTCGGCGGACCTGCTCGATGGCATCCGGGGCACCCGACTGACGGCTTGGTCGATGGGCGATATCACGCTCGACGGCACCGACGAACTGGTGGTCTCGTTCCGTCGGCCCTTCAAGCGCAACCACATCAACCGCACACGCCCACGCCGCGTCTGGGTCGACGAGGAGGGCCTGAGCGCCCATCTCGGCCTCTACCGACCCTCCGACCTCTCCGAGGTCTGGGTCGCCGGAACGCTCGTCAGCCCGGTCGTCGACGTGGCCGCCTGCGACGGCGGCGTGGCCGTGGCCTACGGCGAGCTCGACGATCCTGCCGTGACGGAGTCGAGCGCCTGGCGATGGGTCGTCTTCGGCTTCGTGCCCATGGAGCCGCTACCCGGACCAGGCACCCCCACCTGCGTCGACATCGACCGCGACGGCCGCACCGAGCCGGCCATCACCGGAAGGAGCTGAGCGTGAAACCCACGACCGCCTCACGACGAGGCCTGCTGGCACTGATCCTGGCCTCGACGCTGGCTGTGACGGCGCTTCCCGCAGGAGCAGGGACGGAGCTGCCCATCCTCGACACCGGTTTCGGCGACTACCAGCTGGTCCCGCGGCTGGACGACGACGTGCCGTACGCCGGACCGGACACCCCGAGCTCGCTCGATGCGGTGGGCATGACCGAGCAGGTCGAACGCCTGCTCAGCCCGGCGGCCCGCGCCAAGCTGGCTGGACAAGGCTTCGTCATCGTGCCCGAGGAGTTCCGGCTCTTCCACCACGCCTACGACGAGCAGTTCTATGCCGGCACCCCGGTGTTCGTCACGACCGACGCGGCATACCACGCCTGGCACCAGGTCTTCGACAAGACGCTGCGCGACCTCGAGGGCCGGCGGCTGGCGCCGCTGCTGGAGGGCCTGCTCGTCGAGATGCGCCGGAACGCGAAGGCGCAACGCAAGGACCTGGCCGGGACCGCGCTGGAGGACGAGGCCCGGCGCGTGTTGGAGCTCGTCTCGGTGGCGCTCGCAGAGCTGCGCGGCGAGAAGGTGAAGCTGAGCGAGCGGGCCACGGCCGAGCAACGGCTCATCCGGGCGCACGACGAGGTGACCACCTCGCCCATCCTGGGCACCGTGACCGACTACACGCTCTTCGCCCCACGCGGCCACTACACGCGCAGCAAGGTGCTGGAGCGCTACTTCGTGGCCATGTCGGTGCTGGGCCAGCACGCCTTCCGGCTGCCCGGATCGGTCCAGACCGACGGCACGGTCGTTCGCGACGTGGACGCGTTGCGGCTGGCGCTGCTGGCGGCGCGGACATTCGTGAGCTACGCCGGACCCGAGGGTGACTGGCGCAGCATCTACGAGCCCACGGCCTTCCTCGTGGGCGTGGCCGACGACTACACACCCTTCGAGCTGGAGGCCGCCGTGAGGACGGTGCACCCGGCGGGGCTGGCGGACCCCGTCGGCGCCACCAGCGACGAGGTGCTCTATGCGGTGGCCGATACCCTCGTCTCCACGCGACCGGTACGGATCGACCCGGAGCGACCGTCGGTCCGCCTGATGGGGACCCGCTTCGTCATCGACTCCTGGATCATGGACGAGCTGATCTCGCCCAACGTCGGCGACGGTGACGCGCTGCGGGTGCTGGCCTCGCCGCTTGACGTGGCCGCGGCCTTCGGCTCAGCGTTCGCCCTGGCCGTCCAGGACGAGGCCGGCGAGACCGCCTACCGGCACTACCCCGAGCAGATGGCGGCGATGCGGGCGGCCGTCGCCTCCCGGCCCGACGAGGCCTGGGGTCAGACCGTGTACGACGCCTGGCTGTCGGCCATAGAGCCCATGTGGCTGCCGCACGGCGAGGCCTTCCCGGACTTCATGCGTACCGCAGCCTGGGACGCCAAGTCGCACCAGTCCGGCTTCGGATCATACGCCGAACTGCGGCACGACACGGTCCTCTACACCAAGCAGTTCGTGGGCGAGATGGGCAGCACCGCGCCCAAGCTGCCACCGGTCCGCAATTGGGTAGAGCCTGATCCGGTAGCCTTCGCGCGGCTCTCGGCCATGGCCACGCTCACGCGCGAAGGGCTCGAGGCCAGAGGGCTGCTGCCCAACGCCAGCCGCCAGTTGCTCGACGACTACATCGGGCTGGTCGACCGTCTCGCACGACTGGCGGCCGATGAGCTCGCGGCAAAGCCGATCGAGCGGGGCAAGGTCTGGTCCGACGCCGACAACGAGTGGCTTCGCACCATCGGCGGCGTGCTCGAGGGCTTCTGGTGGCGCACCGGCGACAAGCTCAAGAGCGACCGGCCCATCCGCGACGACGACGCCGCGGTCATCGCCGACATCGGGCGCGGCGTCGACCTCCAGCAGGGCACCGACGACGTACTCGAGATCGGCACCGGGCGCATCGACCGCATCTTCGTGCTGGTGCCAGACGACGAGGGCGACTTCCACGTGGCCACCGGCGGGGTCTACTCGTACTACGAGTTCGATCGGCCCACCGCCGATGGCCGGCTCACCGACGAGGAGTGGTGGCGGATGCTGCGCAAGGGAGAGGTACCCGCGCGACCCGCCTGGCAGCAGCCCCTGTTCCCCTGATCACGGCTTGAGCTGGGGCCTCCACGTCGCGCCTACGGCGCGCGACCTCAGCCTGCCCATCCGCATCCGCCCTCCGCGCTCGTGCGGCGCGCGCGGGCGCGAACGAGGACCCGGGAGCACAGTGCTCCCGGGTCGCTGCTGGCGCTGGGGCCGGGGCCCGCGGCGCGGACGCTCAGCTCCCGGTGAGCTCGGGGAACCCGCCGTGGACGACGTAGCCCCGGACGACGATGGCTCCGAACTCCAGGTCGATGGTGGCCACCGCGTACATCCCCTCGTAGGCGCCCTCGCCCGTGAACAGGTGGACCGATGGCACGCCGTCGTCCGGCGAGGTCAGGATCCCGGGAACAGGTCCTCTCCGACAGGCCGGTGGTGGGTCGGGCATCGGCGTCGATGGCGGCTCGGAGCGCGGCCGTGGCGTGATGCAGTCGCGACTTGGCCGTTCCTTCTGGGATGCCGAGTGTTTCGGCGACCTCCGGCACGGTCAGGTCAAGGTAGTAGCGAAGGACGATCGCGGCTCGCTGGTCGTGCTTCAGGCGCCGGAAGCCACGCTCGAGCTGGTCGCGAGTGGCGATGTCGTGGCTCGGATCAGCCACCGGCTCCGGCGGCGGGAGCACGCGAATGGGCGCATCCCATCGGCGCGAGCGGCGACCCGCCTCCGAGCAGGCACTGACGATGAGCTTGCGGATCCAGGCGTCGAACCGATCGGGGTCGCGGAGCTGGAGAAGTGCCCGCCAGGCCTGCACGAGCGCGTCCTGCACCGCATCTTCGGCACGGTCGACATCACGGAGGATCGGTCGGGCGATCGCGAACAGCCGGTCGCCAGTCGAGATCGCGAGCGCCTCGAAGGCCTCATGATCACCACGTTGCGCCGCTTCGACGAAGTCACGCTGCACGTGTCGCTCCGCTGCTGGCGCGACCGTCTGGCCGCGCTCACACTCTATGACGGCTGCGCCAGCCCAAACGTTCACATCCGGCTGCCCGAAGGCGGCGGCGCAGTGATTCGGGAACCATTCGGCTTGCAGCGGCAGCAATGATGATGAGAGCGGCCAGACGGGCCGCCCCATTGGAGACCCGATGCCGCGGGATCTCGTCGAGCGAGCGATGGGGGGCGATCGGGATGCGTTCGCGCAGCTGCAACGCCGATCGATCGACAGGCTCTATGCCACTGCCCGGCTGATCCTCGGGGACAGCGACCTGGCCCAGGATGCGACCCAGGAGGCGTTCATCGCCGCCTGGCGCGGCCTGCGTGGATTGCGTGACCCCGACCGGTTCGAGGCCTGGCTTCGACGGCTGATCGTCAGTGCGTGCTATCGCGAAGCGCGCAAAGCCGGCCGGCGGTCGCGAGCGGAAGGCCAGCTTCGGCCCATCGATGCCGACTCTGCCGATCCCGCCCGCGTGACTGCCGACCGCGACGAGCTGGATCGGGCCCTCGAGGCGCTCGATCCGGGGGACCGGGCGCTCATCGTCCTGCACTACTACCTGGGACTGCCGATGCACGAGACCGCCGTGGCCCTGGGCCTGCCGGTGGGCACCGTCAAGTCCCGCTTGCACCGAACCAAGCAGCGGATGCGCGCCACGCTCGAGGCTGACGCGCGTCGTCCGCTGCCCGAAGGAGGCGCACCATGACGTCATTCGACGACCTGGACCGCCGCCTGACTGCCCGCCTGGACGAACGTGTCGCTCCCCGTGCTCCCGACGGCCTGCACGAGGCCATCAACGAGCGCATCGAGGGGACGGCGCAGCGTCCGGCCTGGGCCACGCTCGAAAGGTGGATACCCATGGAAACCCGTGCCCAGTTCGGGGCCGTGCCCCGAGCGGTCGTGGTCTTCGCGCTCCTCACGCTGTTGACACTCGTCTTGGCCACCGCCCTCGCGATCGGCGCCGACAGCCCACGCAGGCTGCCCGAGCCATTCGGGCCGACCGCGAACGGCCTCATCGCCTACGAGTCAGCAGGCGACATCTACGTCGTCGAGCCCGACGGGACCGACCTCCGGCAGATCACCACCGGATCCAGCTGGGAGGGCGGCCCGAGCTGGTCGCGCGACGGCACGATGTTGGCGTACTGGCGAGGGGCCGGTCCCACCTGGGAGACCTTCCCCCACGAGCTGGTCGTGACGGACATCGAGGGCGATGACCACCGAGTGATCGCACGCGTCGACGGCGAGTCGAGCGAACTGATCTGGTCCGAGGACGGCTCCGAGGTCATGTGGTCGGCCGTGGTGCCGGAGCTGGTGGGTGACGACTGCATCGTGAGCTTCGCTGGCGCCTGTGGCTCCCGCATCTTCGTGGCCAGCGCCGATGGCTCGGGCTCGAGGATGATCGGCGATCCTAATCTCGACGCCCGCAGTCCTGCGCTCTCGCCTGACGGGCACACCGTTGCCTTCGGCGGCGGTGAAGCCGCGTGGGAGGCGCTCTACCTGATGGAGTGGGATGGCAGCGAGGTCCGGCGCCTGGACACGGACATCCCGCCCCGCAGCTGGGCCTTCAACCACCAGTCATGGTCGCCGGACGGCCGACGCATCGCCACGCAGGACGGTCGGGTCTCCCAGAGGGTCTGGGTCGTCGATCTGGACGAGTCGGGCGAGCTCGAGGCCGTCCGGGAGCTGGGTACCGGGTTCTGGCCGGAGTACGCCCCGGATGGCCGACTGCGGTGGGTCATGGGCAACTTCTCGACGATCGTCGTGGCCGTACCGGACGAGCCGGAATCGACGATGACGCTCATCGACGACGTCTACGAGGACGTGTGGTCCCCGGATGGGCAGCGCCTCGCCGCCGTGCGGGATGGGCATCTGGTGATCCTCGACCGCGACGGTGAGAACGTATCGGTCATCGCGCCGGCGGAAGAGTCCGTCCCGGCCTGGCAGCGCGTGGCCGAGTAGCAGCCCTGCCGCTGGTGGTCGGCTAGGGCAGGAGCGGTCGCAGCACCTGGAAGACGACCACCAGTGCCAGATAGGTGATGGGGATGGCTGCGAACAGACCGAGCATGCCCGCCCAGGGCGAGCGGCGCTTCTCCCCGGGCACGCCGGTGGGCAGTTCCACCCACAGGTAGGTGAAGACCGTGCCACTGAGGATGACGGCGATGACGTAGACGACCGTGGGCCCGGGTCCGCCCAGGACCTCGGGCAGCTCTCCGTGGTCGGCCAGCCAGTCGAGGAGCAGCAGGATGATGCCGCCCACGGTCGCGACCACGAGGTTGGCCGCCACCGCGCGCACCACCGGCTGGGGCGCATTCGTCGCCTGCCGCCAGCGGATCTCCAGCTCGGAGCGCTGCTTCACCTCGCGCTGCGGGGGCTGCTCGGGGGGCTCGCTCACGTGTCGTCGTCCTCCTCGGGGTCGATGGGCCCGCTGAGGACCGTGAGGGACGGCCGGCGGGGCAGGGTCTCGGGCGTGTGCGCCGCGACCTCAGCGACCCGTGCGACGAAGCGGTCGATCTCGCTTTCACGGTTCCAGGCACCAACGCTGGCGCGGACGATGTCTGCCTCGGGGTCGGCTTCGACGATAGCGAAGATGCTCCGACCAAGCTCTTCGGCGACGGCCTCGGCATCCCAGCCTTCGATGCGGAAGGCGGCGAGGGCACCGTGCGCCTCGCCATCGGCCATCAGCTCGACGCCGTCGATGCCGCCAAGGCCGTCGTACAGCTGGTCCGCGAGCGCGGCCGTGCGGTCGAGCGCCCAAGGCAGCTCCACGTACATCAGCAGCCAGCCGACGCTGCGGGCCAGCGCCAGCAACGCACCGCGGGGGAACGACGTCGAAGCCTGACGCAACCACTCGGGCACCTCGCGCGCCAACGCCGGTGTGATCCAGAGCGCGGCCAGGGCATCCGGGCCCAGCAGCCAGCGATGGCTCTCGGTGACGAGGAAGTCGGCGCCCAGGGCATCCACGTCGACCGGCATGGCGCCGGCACTGCGGCTGACATCGACGAGCGACCGTGCGCCGGCTGCCTGCGCCCGGGCCACGGCCGCGCCGACGTCAACGAGCCGGCCGTCGGCGTCGACATGGGCCACGACCACCAGCGCGACCTCGGCGGCGAAGAGATCGGGGATCTCCGTGAGCGCGTCGACCTCGGCGCCCGCGACATCGGCCACGTCGCGGATCGCGCTGGCCACGGCCCGGTCCACGCCCGGGAGCAGGACCACCCGCTGGCCGGCCGCCGGCTCGAGCACCTCGATGGCCACGAGCCGTGCGGCCTCTGCGGCGCCGTGGGTCAGGACGATCCGTTCCGGTGAGGCGCCGATCACCGCCGCCACTACGGCCGTGGCCTCCCGAGCCCGCTGCGCGAGGTCCTCGGCCCGGTCCGGCCCCACGCGACCCACGCGCAGCTCCATCTCGTCCGACTCGTGGACGGCCGCCATCGTCTCGGCCGGCACGGGCCCCGCCTGGTGGGTCGCGAGGTAGATGCCGGCACCGGTCGCGGTCAGCACCTCTCGGAGGCCACGGACGCGGTCGAAGCGGGACGGGGGTGTGGTCATGAGCCCATGGTGCCATCGGTGAGCACGGCGGATCGCCCGGCCACCCCCAGCCGCTCGTGGAGCGCGGCCACCGTGCTCAGGCGGTCGGCCTCCGCGGCCGGCTTGTCGTCGCGGATGCGCACGATGCGCGGGAAGCGCAGGGCGTAGCCCGACTTGTGCCGCGAGCTGGCGTGCACGACATCGAAGGCGATCTCCACGACCACCGTCGGCTCGACGGTCCGATAGCGTCCATGGCGTTCGATGGTGTGGGCCTCGAACCAGCGCGTCATCT
This sequence comes from Candidatus Limnocylindrales bacterium, assembly GCA_040883225.1. Lineage (GTDB taxonomy): Bacteria > Chloroflexota > Limnocylindria > Limnocylindrales > CSP1-4 > JAFMJV01. The sequence continues at coordinate 19,636 of JBFLKP010000310.1, forward strand.
CGGCGATCTCCGCGTCGGTCAGCCCGCTGTACGCCTTGCCCACGGTGACCAGCGATCCCCCGGGCGCACCGGGGCGGTCATCGATCACGGCGAAGGTGTAGTCCGAGAGCACGCCATGACGCCGACCATGGCCGACCTCCACGCCCACGACCACGCAGTCGAGCGTGGTGAGCGCCTTCTTGAGCTTGAGCCAGGCGTAGCCGCGACGCCCAGGCGCATAGATCGACTCCGGATCCTTGAGCATCAGCCCCTCGTTGCCACGCGCCTGGGCCTCCGAGAAGACCCGCCCCAGCTCGCCCTCGTCGTGCACATCGACCAGCGCCGCCAGGCCGAACCCCGGGGTACCCGGGAGATCGAGCGCCTCAAGGCGGCGGCGGCGCTCACGCAGGGGCTCGCGCAGCAACGGCTGAGGTGGGCTCCCCTGCCCCAGGGCCAGGACGTCGAAGGCGACGTAGATGACCGGCACCTGCGCCAGCACCTCTGCAGAAGGCCTCTTCCGCCCGATGCGCGTCTGCAGCTGCAGGAACGGCAGCACCCTGCCGTCCTTCCAGGCCAGGATCTCACCGTCGAGGATGCCCTCCCACGAGACCGATCGTGCGGCCTCGACGACCTCGGGGAAGCCGGCGGTGATGTCGTTGAGGTCACGGCTGAAGAGTCGCACCTCATCACCCTCGCGGTGCAGCTGCGCGCGGATGCCGTCGTACTTGTCCTCGACCCAGACCGGCGGTGAGAGCCGTCCGAGCGCCTCGGCCTCGTCAGCGACCGGGCTGGCCAGCATGGACTTGAGCGGATGGAACAGCGACAAGCGGGCCGTTTCGAGGGCCCCCTGCCGCGCCAGCCGGGCGGTGCGACCGATGTCCCCGGTGAGCATGCCCGCCCACTGCACCGACGCGAGATCCTGCTCGAAGGCCCGTGCGATGGCCTTCTCGAGGTGGCCTCCCCGCAGCCCGATACGCAGCTCACCGCCGAGAAGGGCCGTGATGTAGCGCGCGCTCAGCGGGTCGGCCCGGCGGAGGAGCCCGGCAAAGAGCGCTGCCTTGGCATCGCGGCCCCGCGTCGAGGCCAGGCGGTCGTAGGCCGCGGACACGTCGGTCAGGCGTAGCGGGTCCCCTGACGGCGTGTGTCCGGCCTCGGCCAGCAGCTCGCCGACGGCCGTGCCCACGTCCGATGAACGGTCATAGGCCCGGCCCATGGCCCCGTCGTCCGCGTCGGCGACCTGTTGCACCACCGTGGTGATGGCGCGCCAGCCGAGGCCGGCCACCCGCTGGTCGCGCTCGGGGAAGGGGCGGCCACTGAGGAAGACCGCGGCCGTCGCGAGGTCGTCATCATCGAGCGTGCGCAGGTAGTCGGCCACGA
>JBFLKP010000070.1:0-34337 GCA_040883225.1 Candidatus Limnocylindrales bacterium
CGAGGAGGAGGGCGAGGAGGTGCGTGCTGGGTTCTAGCCGGGTACCCGGGTCCCCGGAGCTCGAGATGGCCTCCGCGGCGGATGCGCTGGCGCGCGTCCGTCCGGCCCTCGCTGGGCGCCTGCTGCTGGCCAGCGACTTCGACGGCACGATCTCGCGGCTGAGCGGGGACCTGTGGCGGTCCGCCGTCTTGCCCGCCGCACAGCGCGCGCTGCGCAGCCTGGCCGGCTCGCCCGCCACCCACGTGGCCTTCATCTCCGGCCGCACGGCGGCCGACCTGGCCGGCCGCGTGGCCGTGGGTGGCGCGACCTACCACGGCGACCACGGAGCGGAGTGGGCCGCCGCCGCGCGCGGGTTTCGCCCGAGCCGCCTGCGCGTCGAGCACGAGCCCGTGGACCCAGCGGCGCAAGCCATGGCCGACCGCCTCAAGGTGGAGGTGCCGCAGCTCGTGGCCGCGGACTGGCTGGTGCTCGAGGACAAGGGCTCCGCGCTCACCTTCCACTTCCGTCGAGCGCCCGACATCGATGCCGCCAGGGCCAGGGTGCGCGCGGCCGTCAGCGCCGTCGACCGCGAGGGCCTGTTCGAGCAGCCCGGCGGGGTGCGCATGTGGGAGCTGCGCCCGCGAGGGGCCACGAACAAGCGGCAGACGCTGGAGCGCCTCATGGCCGTGCATCGGCCGGACCTCGTCATCATGCTCGGCGACGACCCCAATGACACGCACGCCTTCGGGGCCATCCGCGTCGCGCGGGAACAGAACGGCCTCGCCGGGCTCGCGGTGGGGGTCCTCAGCCAAGCGTCCATCCCGGAGCAGCTGGGACCGGCGGCCGACGTGGTCTTCGCCGGCGCCGCCGTCAGCGCCCGCTTCCTGACGTTGCTGGCCCGAGAGCGCAGGCGCCGCTGAGCGCTAGAAGTCGATGAGCGCGACGAGGCCCTGGGCGGCGGCCTCGGTCCACTCGAGGATGGCGCCGGTCACGGGGGGCACCAGGCCGATGACGATGACCGCCACCGCGGCCACGACGAGTCCCACCTGGGTGACCGTGCCCACGCTGATCTCACGCGCGTTCTCGGCCGGCTTGCGCATGTACATGTAGACCACCACGCGCAGGTAGTAGAAGGCGGCCATGGCGGCGTTGAGCATCATCAGCACCGCCAGCAGCGTCATCTCCCCACCGACCTCGAGCGCCGCCAGCACGATGGTCATCTTGGCGAAGAAGCCGGCCAGCGGAGGGATGCCCACCAGCGAGAGCAGGAAGACCGTCATCAGCAGCGCCAGCACCGGGGCTCGGTAGCCGAGGCCGGTGAAGGTCGAGATCTGGCTGGTCACGCCTGGTCGGCGCTGCAACGCAGCCACGACCGCGAAGGCGCCGAGGTTCATGAAGGCGTAGGCCACCGCGTAGAAGAGCACGCCCTGCAGCCCCGACGCGGCTACCTCCGGGTCGTCCGCGGTGGCGAAGACGACGAGCCCGACCATCATGTAGCCGGTGTGCGCGATGGACGAGTACGCCAGCATGCGCTTGATGTTGTCCTGGCCCAGGGCGGCCAGGTTGCCCACCGTCATGGTCAGCGCCGCGAGCACGCCGACCACCAGGGCCCACTCGTCGCGCATCGGGCCCAGGGCCTCCACGAAGATGCGCAGGATGAGTGCGAAGGCGGCGATCTTGGGGCCGACCGAGAGATAGCCCGTGACGGGCGTGGGTGAGCCCTGGTAGGCGTCGGGCGTCCAGTAGTGGAAGGGCACGGCGGCGATCTTGAAGAGCACGCCCACCGCCAGCAGGGCCAGGCCCATGGCCAGGGCCAGGGGCAGGGCCTCGTCCCCGCTCATGATGCCCTCGAGCTCGGCGGCGATGCCGGCCAGCTGCGTGTTGCCGGTGAAGCCGAGCACGAAGGCCAGGCCGAAGAGCAGGATCGCGCTGGAGAACGAACCCAGCAGGAAGTACTTGATGGCGCCCTCGGTGGAGAGCCCGTCGCGCTTGGCGAAGCCGGCCAGCAGGTAGCCCGGCAGCACCAGCAGCTCGAGGCCGATGAAGAGCACCAGCAGGTCCTGCCCACCGGCGATGAGCATGCCGCCGCTGATGGCGAACAGCAGCGTGGCCGTGAACTCCGGCAGCGGCAGCTTGCGCGGCGCGAGGTAGTCAGGCGCGAAGAGCAGCGTGAGGATGGCGATGGAGATGAGCGTCAGGTCGAGCAGCGCGGTCAGCAGGTCGCGCGTGTACAGCGCCGGGTCGCCGAACGACGTGGCCTCGGCCAAGGCGCCCAAGTCCCAGGGCATGGGCCCGACCGCGAGCGTGACCACGAGCGCGAGGACGAGGCCTCCGAGGCCCACGCCGAGGATGATGTCGTCGCGCTTGGGCACGAAGAGGTCGACGAGGATGACCACGAGCGCGAGCGCCACCACCAGCGCGAACGGAAGCAGGGTCAGCAGCTCGTCGCTCACGGCAGCAATCCCGCGGTGGCCTCGACCGCTGCCTCAGCGGCCCCCTCGACGACGGCCAGCACGCTCTCGACCGGGGCCTGGGTCAGGTCCAGGACGAGGGCCGGGAAGAGGCCCAGCGCGACCGCCAGCAACACCAGCGGCGCGAGCGTGGCGGCCTCGACACGGTCGACGTCGGTGAGCTTGGTACCAAGGCTCCTGAGGAAGTCGGTGACGTCGCCCATGATGATGTTCTGGACCATGTACAGCAGGTACACCGCGGCGAAGATGATGGTGAAGGCGGCCACGTAGCCGACCCACGGCTCCCAGTCGAAGGCGCCGAGCAGGACGAGGAACTCGCCCACGAAGCCGGCCAGGCCGGGCAGGCCGGCCGAGGCCAGGCTGAAGAAGACCATCAGCGTGGCGAAGACCGGGACTCGTTGGCCGAGGCCGCCCATCTTGGCGATGGTGCGATCGTGAGTGCGCTCGTAGATCACGCCCACGAGCAGGAAGAGGGCGCCGGTGATGACGCCGTGGCCGACCATCTGGAAGATGGCGCCCTGCACGCCCTGCTCGTTGAGCACGAAGATGCCCAGCGTGACGAAGCCCATGTGGCTGACCGAGGAGTAGGCGATGAGGCGCTTGAGGTCCGTCTGGCGGATGGCCACGATGGCGCCGTAGAGCATGCCCACGATCGAGAGCGCGACGATGAACGGCGCGAGGTCCCGCGTGGCGTCGGGGAACAGCGGCAGGTTCATGCGGATGAGCCCATAGCCGCCGAGCTTCAGCAGCACGCCCGCGAGGATGACCGAGCCGGCGGTGGGCGCCTCGGTGTGGGCGTCGGGTAGCCAGGTGTGCACCGGCCACATCGGCACCTTGATGGCGAAGGCCAGGAAGAAGCCGAGGAAGGCCCAGAACTGGAGCGTGGGCTCGAAGCCGAAGGCGACCAGCGTGGTGTAGTCGAAGGCCCCCTCCCAGGTGCCCATGGCGCTGAAGTAGGACCACGCCACCGCCAGGATGGCCACGAGCATGAGCAGCGATCCGACGAGCGTGTAGATGACGAACTTGATGGTGGCGTAGATGCGGTTGGCGCCGCCCCAGATGCCGATGATGAGGTACATCGGCACGAGCACCACTTCCCAGAAGACGTAGAACAGGAAGAGGTCCAGGCTCAGGAACACGCCCAGCATGCCCACCTCGAGCACGAGGAAGGCGATCATGTACTCCTTCACCCGGGTCGTGATGGGGCCGAACGAGGCCAGGATGCTGATCGACGTCAGCAGCGTCGTGAGCAGGATCAGCACGAGGCTGATGCCGTCGACGCCGACCTTGTACTGGATGCCGAAGAAGCCGATCCAGTCGACCGTCTGCACCAGCTGGAAGCCCTCGCGGTCGTTGTCGAAGCTCACGGCCACGAGCAGCGAGAGGGCGAAGGCCACCAGCGAGATGGCCAGTGCGCCCCAGCGGTGGACCTCCACGCGCCGCCCGGGCACGAGGAGCAGGATGAGGGCGCCCACGAGCGGGGTGAGGATGAGCAGGGTGAGCCAGTCGAGGCGGTCGAAGAGCTCCATCAGCGGGCCATCAGGATGAAGAGGGTGGCGATGACGACGAGACCGATGGCGATGCCCAGGGCGTAGTTCTGCACCCGGCCGGTCTGGATCTGTCGGACGTCGTCACCGATGCGCTGGGTCACCGCGCCCACGCCGTTGACGACGCCGTCGATGACCTTCACGTCGAACCACATCACGCCGTTGGCCACGCGCCCGCCGATGACGTAGAAGAGCAGGTGGTTGAGCTCGTCGAAGTACCACTTGTTGAGCGAGGCCGTGTACAGGAAGCGGCTGACCCGGTTGCGCCGGGCCAGGCTGTCGACGGACTCGAGGCGGGCGCGGGTGTTGAAGATGCCGAACAGCCAGATGGCCGCGCCGATGCCCAGGGCGGCCATGGCCACCGAGACGATGAGCAGTCCTCCGTTGAGGCCGAAGAACTCGTACTCGGGGAAGGTGATGCCGAGGATGGCCTCACCCGGGTGGAATACCGGCTCCAGCCACTTCTTGATGGGCGAGGTGCCCAGGATCGGTCCGTCCGGGTCGAAGGCGACCTTGCCCGCGTCGGTGACGAAGAGCCCGGTCCCGATGACCAGGCCGAGGAAGATCGTGGGGATGGCCAACAGCACCAGCGGTCCCACCATCGACGGCGGTGACTCGTGGATCTTGGGCTCGACCTCCGGGTCGACCCGGCTCTTGCCGTAGAAGGTCAGGCCCATCAGCCGGAACATGTAGAAGCCGGTGAGCGCGGCCACGAGGACGCCCACGATGAAGACCGGCCACCAGCCCAGGACGAAGGTCTCGTCGAGGATGAGGTCCTTCGAGAAGAAGCCGGCGAAGAGCGGGATGCCCGCGAGCGAGAGGGCCCCGACGAGGAAGGTCGCGTGGGTCCACGGGATCTTGCGCCAGAGCCCGCCCATCTTGGTCATGTCCTGCTCTTCATGCATGGCGTGGATGACCGAGCCCGAGCCGAGGAAGAGCAGGCCCTTGGTGAAGCCGTGGGCCATCAGGTGGAAGATGGCCGCCAGCCACGCGCCCACACCGAGAGCCATGAACATGTAGCCGAGCTGGCTCAGCGTGGAGTAGGCCAGGACCCGCTTGATGTCCTTCTGCGTCAGCGCGATGGTGGCCGCCAGGACCGCCGTGAAGGTGCCGATGATGGCCACCGCCAGCAGCGCCTCCGGGGCGGAGGCGAAGATGGGCGTGGTGCGCGCGATGAAGTAGACGCCGGCGTTGACCATGGTGGCGGCATGGATGAGCGCGGAGACCGGGGTGGGGCCCTCCATCGCGTCCGGCAGCCAGACGTGGAAGGGGAACTGGGCGCTCTTGCCGGCCGCGCCTACGAACAGCAGCACGGCCACGGCGTTGCGCACGAGCGGGTCGACCGAGGCCGCATTCCAGGCCCCGAAGGACTCGAAGATGTCCATCGTGCCGGTGAGGAGGAAGACGCCCATGATGCCGATGAGGAAGCCGTGGTCGGCGACCCGGTTCACGAGGAACGCCTTCTTCGAGGCCAGCGCGGGCGCGCGCTTGGTGTACCAGAAGCCGATGAGCAGGTAGGAGGACAGGCCCACCAGCTCCCAGGCCCCGAAGACGACGAGGTAGCTGCTCGCGAGCACCAGCAGCAGCATCGAGAACATGAACAGGTTGAGGTAGGCGAAGAAGCGCCACTTCGAGCCGTCGTGCTCCATGTAGCCGATGCTGTAGACGTGCACCAGCGCGCCGATCCAGGTGACCACGATGAGCATCAGCGCCGAGAGGTTGTCGAGCACGAAGCCGAACTCCACCTGCAGGTCGCCGACGCCGATCCAGGTGGTGAAGGTGTGCGCGATGCCGTGCTCGCCGTAGGCTCCGGAGAGCTGCGCGAAGGCGAGGTAGGTCGCGATCAGCGTGGCCGCGACGATGGCGCCCACGGAGATGACCCACGGCCGCGACAGGCGGCGACCGACGAGGCCGGTGAGCAGGAAGCCCGCCAGCGGCAGGCCGAGCACGAGCAGGATGAGCCACGTCTCGAGTTCGCCCGCGGGCGCGGGCGGGATGAAGAGCTCGCCGCCCTCCTCTGCGTTGAAGACCAGGTCCATCGCCGCCTACTCCTTCATCGACGCGTACTCGTCGACGAGCGGCGTCCTGCGGTTGCGGTAGATGGCGATGACGATGGCCAGCCCCACGGTGGCCTCTCCGGCGGCCACGGCGATGACGAAGAGGGCGATGCTCGAGGCGTGCGCCGCGAACTCGGGCGTGAAGGCGCCGAAGGCGATGATGGCCAGGTTGACCGAGTTGAGCATGAGCTCGATGGACATGAGCATGGCGATGGCGTTGCGCTTGGCCAGGAAGCCGAAGGCGCCGATGCCGAAGAGCAGGATGGCCAGGACGAGGTAGGCCTCGAGCGACTGGCTCATGCGCTCTCCTCCTCGTCCGGGGTCCCCGAGAGATGCTGGTTCGTCTGGGGCATGTCGTCGTCGCGCTTGGCCAGGTAGAGCCCACCGATGACGCCCGCCAGCAGGAGCACGCCGAGCACGATGAAGGCGAACATGTACTCGCCGTAGACGGTGAGGGCGACCTCCCGGGCCTCGGCCACCTGTACGACCTCGGTGGCGTCCCACTCGGTGAGCATGACGCTGATGATCATGAGCGCCACGAGCACGACCGCGGCCAGCGCGCCGGCCCACCACTGGCGGTTGAAGACGAGCCTGGCGGGGCCACGCTTGGATTGGGTGATCATGACCGCGAAGAGGACGAGCACGGCGATGGCGCCGACGTAGGTCAGCACCTGGCTGATGGCCAGGAAGGCGCTGCCGAGCAGGCCGTAGATGCCCGCCAGGGCGGCGAAGGACAGGATGAGCCAGAGCGCCGACCGGATGATGTCCCGGCCGAGCACGACGAGCAGCGCGGAGCCCAGCATCACGCCCGCGAGCGCCAGGAAGATGAGGTCATCCCAGCGCCAGTCGAGATACGGGACCGTTCCCGGTAGCTCCACTCCCTCTTCCGAGCCCCCTTCTCCTCTACTTGTGGTGGACGGCGCTGCCACCGCCGGCCGCGCCGGAGGTGTCGCCCGCGCCGTTGGACCCGCCTCTGCCGTCCCTGCCGTTGCCGGCGACGCCCTGCGGCAGCATGGGCAGCAGCCGCTCGTGCGGGATGTCGCGACCGTCGGCCTGGGCGCGGCTGAGCCAGTCACGTTCGCGGCGGATGTAGCTGATCTCCGAGTCGAACTCCATCGCGGCCATGGCGATGAGGTCGATCATCGGCTCCGCCCGCGACTCGTGGGCCAGCTCGATGTCAGGACCACAGCGAAGCGCGTCGTAGGGGCAGGCGTCGACGCAGATGCCGCACAGGATGCAGCGCGATTCGTCGACCTCGTACTTCTCGAGCACGCGCGGCTTGGGCATGAGCGCGCCCGTGGGACAGGTCTCCGCGCAGCGGCCGCAGGAGACGCAGGGCGTGGTGTTGAGGCTCATGTCCAACGGCGTGGTCACGAGCGTGTCGAAGCCGGTGCGCATGAAGTCGTAGCAGGCGGCGCCCACGACCTCGCGGCAGACGTTGGCGCAGCGGCCGCAGTCGATGCAGCGGGAGGGCTCGCGCAGGATGAAGGCGTGGCTGTCGTCACGGATGTAGTCGTGGTTGATGCCGGTGAAGCGGTTCTCGTTCACGCTGCGGAACGAGAGGCCGGTGCGCTTGGGCTCGAGCGTCTGGAGCGTGGTGCCGTACTCGATGCCCTGTCGGCGCAGGTCGCAGTAGCCGATGGCCTCGCAGGTGCACTGCAGGCAGCGCGCCGACTCCGACATGGCCTCTTCCGCGGTGTAGGGGATCTCGTACTCGATGTAGGAGTCGTTGCGCTCCTCGGCCGGCATGGACTTGAGGCGGATGCGCGGCTGCTTGACCTCGCCGGTGTAGGGCACGATGGAGAGGAACTCGGGTTGCGGCTCGGCCAGGATCTGGCGCGTGCGGATCTCCTCGAGGTCCTGACCCTGCAGGTAGGCGTCGATGGCGTAGCTCGCGCGACGGCCTTCGGAGATGGCCTCGACCACGGTGGCTGCGCCGGTGCGCACGTCGCCGGCGCCGAAGACGCCCGCCCGTCCGGTGCCGAAGGTGACCGCGTCCGCATCCAGCCGCCAGCGCTTCGTCTTCTCGATGCCCTCGGCACCGGTCTCGAGCCAGTCCAGCTCGGGACCCTGGCCGATGGCCAGCAGGACCCGGTCGCAGTCGATGATGAACTCGGTGCCTTCGACCGGCTGCGGCCGTCGTCGGCCCGAGGCGTCCGGCTCGCCCAGCGCCATGCGCTGGAACTCGACGCCGGTGACCTTGCCCTCCTTGTCGGTCACGACGCGCGTGGGCGAGGCCTGGAAGATGGCGCGCGCGCCCTCTTCGAGCATCTCGTGGACCTCGTCGGCAGCCGGCATGTCCTTCATGTCGCGGCGGTAGACGAGCGTGACCTCCGTGCAGCCCTGGCGCACCGATGTGCGCGAGCAGTCCATGGAGGTGAAGCCGCCGCCGATGACCACCACGCGCTTGCCCTTGTGGTCCGGGTAGGGCAACCCGAGCGTGGCGATGCGCAGGTACTCGAGGCCGTCGATGACGCCGTCGGCATCTTCGCCGGGGATGCCCAGCTTGTTGGTGTCGTAGCAGCCGATGGCCACGAGGACCGCGTCGAAGCCCTGGTTCTGGAGATCGTCGACCGTGAAGTCGGTGCCCAGGGCCACGCCCGTGACGAGCTTGGCGCCGAGGTCCCAGACGGCCTGGTACTCCGCCGCGAGGATCCGCTCCTTGGGCAGGCGGTACTCGGGGATGCCGTAGCGCAACATCCCGCCCGGATCGGGGTCGCGCTCGAAGACCGTGACCTCGTGGCCGTCGAGCGAGAGGTAGTAGGCCGCAGACATGCCCGTGGGGCCGGAGCCGATGACGGCCACGCGCTTGCCGGTGGCGGGCTTCTGGTCGAAGGGCAGGGGCGCCTTCACGCCGTCGGCCTGGGCCTTGAGCACCTGGTCGCCGGCATAGCGGTGGCTATCGCGGATGGCGATGGCCTCCTCCACCTCATCTCGGCGGCAGTGGTCCTCGCAGGGCGCCGGGCACACCCGCCCCAGCACCGAGGGGAAGGGGATGGTGCGCTTGAAGATGCGTGCCGACTCGACGAAGTCGCCCTCGGTGTTGGCCTTGAGGAAGCCGGGGATGTCGATGTGGCTGGGGCACTTGTTCTGGCAGGGCGGCAGGCAGTAGGCGTTGTGGTCGCTGAAGATGAGCTCGAGGTTCGTCTTGCGGATCTCGCGCAGGCGCTTGGTCTGGGTCTGCACGACCATGCCCGCCTCGGCTTCGCGCGAGCAGGAGATGGGCGGCGTGGCCTCGCCCTCGACCTCGACCACGCACATGCGGCAGGCGCCGAAGCCGGGCAGCTTGGGCTCGTAGCACAGCGTGGGCACCTCGATGCCTGCGTCGCGGCAGACCTCGAGGATGGTCTGGCCCTCGCGCGCGACCAGGGTCCGGCCGTCGATCTCGATGTCGAAGGCGGCCGAGCTCTGTCGTCGCTGCGGCGACTGGGTCGTGAGCAGGCGCTCGGCGGCCTCGTCGGGCGACGGGTCGGAAGGCTGGTGGATGGTTCGGGGGAGCGTGTCAGTCATGAAGCCGCGGCACCAACGATGCGGATGGGTTGGCAGACACCGGCGGGGCATTCGCCGCGCTCGGCGTGGGCATCTAGTTCAGGCGCGAAGTATCGCATCACCGAGAGGAGCGGGTTCCCGGCGTCGGCCTCGAGCCCGGAGAGGGCGGCGGCTCGCATGTCGGCCGCCAGGGAGGTCATGAGCTCGCGGTCACCGGGCCGCGTGTGGCCCGTGGTGAGGGCCGTGCCCAGCTCCGCGAGGCGGCGGATGCCGATGCGGTCGGGGATGGTCTTGCCGCTGGCGCTGTCGCTCAGGAAGCGGGTCATGAGCGTGGCCAGGTCCACGAGGCAGACCGTATCGTCGAGGGCCATGAGCGTGCTCGAGCCGCCGAGCGCGCCGGCCTTGCGCAGCGCGTCGTAGGTCAGCGGGGTGTCGAGCGCGTCGGGGGGCAGGAACCCGCCCGTGGGCCCGCCCACGAGCACGGCCTTGAGCGTGCCCGTGGCACCACCACCGGGACCGTCGACGATCTCCTGGAGCCTCGTTCCGAAGGGCACCTCGGCGATGCCTGGGCGCTTGACCGAGCCGCCCAGCTGGACGAGCGTAGTACCGGGCCACTCCGCCTCGCCCAGCGAGCCGAAGGCGCCTGCGCCGTTGGCCACGATCCAGGGCACGGCCGCGAGGGTCTTGACGTTGTGCACCACCGTCGGCTTGCCCCACAGGCCGCGGCGCGTGGGGTACGGCGGTCGCTGGTCGGGCTGCGCCCGTTGCCCCTCGAGGGCGCGCAGCAGCACCGTCTCCTCGCCGACGGTGAAGCTGCCCGTCAGCCTGCGGACCTCGATCTCCAACGAGGGCCCGTCGACGGAACGTCCGATGTAGCCGGCCTCGGCGGCTTCGTCGATGGCCACGTTCAGGCGCTCGGCGGCGGCGGGCGCGGATGACGAGACCGCGATGATGGCCTGCTCGGCGCCCACGGCCCAGGCGGCGATGGCCAGACCTTCGATCACGAGGTGCGGATCGCGTTCCATGAGTGCGCGGTCGAGCTGGGCGCCGGGGTCGGCCTCGAAGCCGTTGGCCACGACGTAGCGCACGGGGTCCGGCCGGGAGACGCAGTCGCGCCACTTGGCGCCCGCGGGGTAGCCGGCTCCTCCGAGCCCGCGCAGGCCAGACTCGGCAACGGTGTGGATGACGGCCTCGGGCGTGAGCTCGGCGGTCGCACGGCCGAAGGCCGTCCAGGCCCCGCCCGCCTCGGCCATGGCCAGGTCTTCGACCGGTCCGTCGGCGGCGCGGGCCAGCAGCACCTGCGGCCAGTCCCTGGCTCCGCTCAGGATGGGCAGGCTCATGCCACGTTCCCCTGGGGCACGTTGGCACGCAGCGCGGCTGCGATCTTGGCCGCATCCTGCGGGCTCGACTTGGGCAGCGGCTCGCCATCGACCTCGACGTAGGCCGAGCCCTCGGACGAGCCGCCACAGGCGGTGGTGCCGAGGCGCACGGCGCCATCGGGGCTGACGCCGCCGATGTCGGTGCCGAGGTGCTCGCGGAAGGCGGCCAGCACCTGCCCGCCGCCCAGGAGCGTGCAGTTGGTGCAGCGGCAGACACGCACGACGTGGCCCACCGGCTGCTCGAAGTGGAGGTGTGGGTAGGAGGTGGCCATGCCGTAGAGCGAGGCGTAGTCGGCGCCGGTCTGGTGGGCGATGTGTTGCAGCGCCGCGACCGGCAGGTGGCCGTAGGCGCCCTGCACGCCCTCGAGCATGGGCAGCGCGTTGGCCGGCTTGTAGGCGCCGGCCGCGAGGATCTCGTCGACCGCTCCGAGGTCGATGGGCTCGAAGGGGTCGAAGACGCGATCGGGCACCGGGCGGCCGGAGCGGCGCAGCGCCGATTCCTCGCGGCGCTCCGCGTACTGCTCGGCTGCGCCCCAGTGCACGTGATAGCGGTCCCGCGTGTCCACGCCGCCCATGTCGATGCACTCGATGGGGCAGGCCTGGGCGCACTGGAAGCAGGTCTCGCACTTGAGGGTGCCCGCTTCGTCGTAGACCAGGATCAGCCGGCCACGGTGCTTGGGGCTGATGGGGTTCTGCTCCTCGGGGTAGCGCACCGTGACGTTGGGGCGGAAGACCTGCCTGATGGCGAAGGCCATGCCCTTGAGGATGGCCAGTCCGGGGATCCGATCGGTCCTCACTGCAGGTACTCCTTGACCACGATGATGGCGCCCGCGGTGACGAGGATGTTCAGCAGCGCCGCCGGCATCAGCCACTTCCAGGCGAAGTTCATCATCTGGTCGATGCGCACGCGCGGGTAGGTCGCGCGCATGAGCACGAACAGCGCCACCAGCGCGAAGGACTTGCCGAAGAAGACGAGGATGCCGAGCAGGGCCTCGAAGCTGAAGATGGCCCAGGTGCTGACCACGGCGCCGATGATGAGGTTGGCCAGGACGAAGCCGATGAGCAGCGACTTGAGGACGCCCCACTCGGACTTGACCATCCAGAGCAGACCACCCAGCGCCAGCCACAGCACCGCCGGCACGATGAAGGGGATGGCCAGCAGCCACGGGCCGAGCTGGCCCGGGTCGATGTCGCTGACCACGACCGGCGTGGCGACGCCGAAGAACTCGAGGATCGGGTCGAGGTCGATGCCGTGGTGGTAGCCGCCGAGGAAGAGCGTGACCGTGAGGGCGCTGAGGATGAAGACGTTGACGTACTCGGCGAAGAAGAAGAAGCCGAAGCGCATGCCGCTGTACTCGGTGGCGAAGCCGGCCACCAGCTCGGAGTCCGCCTCGGTGTAGTCGAACGGCGTACGGCCGGCCTCGGCGGTGGCGGCGATGAAGAAGATGATCAGCGCCAGCGGCTGCTGGAAGGCGTACCAGTTCCAGAACCAGCCACCCTGGTTGTCCACGATCTGGCCCAGGTTCAGGGTGCCGGCGATGAGGACCACGCCAAAGGCCCCGAGGATGAGTGGCAGCTCATAGCTGACGACCGCAGCCGCGGCGCGGATGCCGCCGAGCAGCGAGTACTTGTTGTAGCTGGAGAGGCCGGCCATCATCAGGCCCACGACGCCGATGCCCGAGGCGGCGAAGAAGTAGAGCAGGCCCAGCTCCATGTAGTACCCGGCCATGCCCGGCGCGAAGGGGATGACGAGCAGCGTCAGGACCGAGGCCAGGAAGGTGACCGCCGGCGCCAGGGTGAACACCGGCACGTCGACACCGCGCGGCGTGTAGTCCTCCTTCGAGAGCACCTTCAGGCCGGCCATCAGCGAGGCCAGCGCCCCCCACGGTCCGGTGCGGTCGGGTCCGACGCGCAGGTTCATCTGCGCGATGATCTTGAGCTCCATGTAGATGATCACGAACGCGGCCGGGACGGTGAACAGGAGCACACCCGTGGCCGCCGCCACGAAGCGCAGGATCTCGATGTTGGCCTCGCCGGTGTCGATGACCCACTCGGTGACGCTGGGGCCGATGCCGGTGATCCAGAGCAGGGCGAAGCCGAGGCTGGCCGCGACGATCACCGCCAGCAGGGGCAGCACGATCTTGCCCAGCGTGGTCAGGTTGCCCCAGGGGTTGCTGACGGCGCTCACTTGTCGATGCCGCCCATGATCGGGTCGAGGCTGGCCATGATGGCCATGATGTCGGCCAGCAGGTGGCCTTTCGAGAGCGGGCCCACGGCCTGCAGGTTGAAGAACGAGGGGTCGTGGATGCGGAAGCGGAAGGGCTGGTCCGAGCCGTCGCTGACGGCGTAGGCAGCGTACTGGCCGCGCGGTGACTCGAGCGCCGCGAAGGCTCGGCCCGGGGGCACGCGCAGCAGGCGCGGCAGCTTGGCCATGACCGGCCCGTCGGGCATCTCGTGCAGGACCTGGTCGATGATGCGGATGGACTGCTTGATCTCGTCGATGTGCAGCAGGTAGCGCGCGTACGAGTCACCGTCCGTACGCGTGGGGATATCGAACTCGAGCTCCGGGTAGACGCTGTAGGGATGCGCCCGGCGGACGTCGTAGGGCACGCCCGTGGCCCGCAGCGGGGGCCCGGACATGCTCAGCTGCAGAGCCATCTCGCGATCGATCACGCCCAGGCCCTTGGTGCGGTTCACGAAGATCTCGTTCTCGTTCATCAGCGTGGCCTGGTCGTTGATGCGATCGCCTGCACGGCTCATCCAGTCGCCGAGGCGGCTGAGGAACTCGTGGTTGAGGTCGCCGTTGACGCCACCGATGCGCATGTAGTTGAAGAGCAGCTTCTGGCCCGTCAGCGCCGCCAGCATCTCCACGATCTCGTCCCGCTCGGCAAAGCCGTAGAGGATGGGCGTGAGGCCGCCGAGGTCCAGCGCCAGCCAGCCGATGAAGGTCGCGTGGCTGCTGATGCGGTTCAGCTCCCAGGCCAGCACGCGGATGTACTCGGCCCGCCGGGGCACCTCGAGGTCGAGCAGCCGTTCGGCCGTCAGCACCGGCAGCGACTCGCTGAACATCGAGGCGATGTACTCGAGCGGGTCCGTGTTGCTGATGGCGTGGTGCCAGTCGCCGTGCTCGCAGATCTTCTCCACGCCGCGGTGGAGGTATCCCAGCACCGGGTCGATGTCGACGATGTTCTCACCGTCGATCTTCATGACCACGCGCAGCACGCCGTGGGTGGAGGGGTGCTGCGGGCCGAGGTTAAGGAACATCTCGCCGTCGTCGAGCTGGTAGAACTCGGCCTCTCGCTCCGTGCGTGGGGTCAGCGGTGGGATGGCGTCATAGATGGTGGCCGGGGTCTGGACCAGGATGTCGGGGTCGTCCAGGCTGCGAACCCGCTCGCGGTCGGCCGTCATGCCGGCTCCTCGCCGCTCTCGAGCGTGTCCACTTCGCCGCTCGCCCCGGCGAGCGCCAGCAACGCTCCGTCAGCGCCCAGCCGCGCACCGGCACCGGCGCTGGTGCGCAGCACCGGCTGCTCGCGCACCTCGGCGGGGGCCACGGGCGTCTCCATGTGGCGGATGCCCTCACCGGGACCGCGCGAGGCGTCATCGGGCATGGCGAAGTCCTTGCGCAGGGGGAAGGCCAGGTAGTCGGGCGGCATGTAGATGCGGCGCAGATCGCGGTTGCCCTCGAACTCGATGCCGAGCATGTCGTAGGCCTCGCGCTCGGCCCACTCAGCCCCGGGCCACAGCTGGGTGACCGAGGGTACGCGGGGATCATCCCGTGAGAGCCCGTCGGCGATGACCCGGACCCAGTCGGCCGACAGTGGGCTCCAGAGGTGGTAGACGACCTGCATGGTCACGCCCGTGTCCACGCCGCAGAGGTCGGCCAGGAGCTCGAAACGCAGGTCGCCGTCCTCGCGCAGCGTGCGCATCACCGCGGTCAGGTCGGCGGGGCGGACGACCAGCTCGATGGTGTCGCCCATGGACTCGGCGGGCACGACCAGCCGATCGCCGAGGCGGTCGTCGAGCCGGGCCAACATGCGTGTATCCGTGGTTCGCCTCCCCTAGACGCCGTCCGGCACGGTGGGGCCGACCTTGCGGTCCTTCCACTGCCCACGACGCTCGAGCACGAGCTGTTGCAGCTTGAGCATGCCGTAGATGAGGCCCTCCGGTCGCGGCGGGCAACCAGGGACGTAGACGTCGACGGGCATGATGCGATCGATGCCCTCGACGGTGGCGTAGGAGCGCTTGTAGCGGCCACCTGAGCAGGTGCAGTCGCCCATGGCCACGCACCACTTGGGCTCGGGCATCTGCTCCCACAAGCGGATGAGCGGGCCGGCCATCTTGGTCGTGAGCGTGCCGGCCACGATGAGCACGTCCGCCTGCCGCGGCGACGCGCGGAAGGGGAACATGTTGAAGCGGTCCATGTCGTTGACCGGGGTGGCCGACGACATCATCTCCATGGCGCAGCAGGCGAGGCCCGACAGGAGCGGCCAGAGGCTGTTGGCGCGGAGGTAGTCGAAGAGCAGGTCCGCGGTGGTGGGCACCACGTCGAGCGCGCCCCAGCGGCCGTTGTCGCCCTTCTCGGCCGACTCGAGCTGCTTGAGGTGGTCGATGCTTGCGGCCTGCCCACCGCTGTAGGCCTCGGGGTCCGCCGGCGTCCAGGTGGTGTTGGGCAGGACGATGGCACCGCGCTTGTCCGGGGTCCTGGTCAGGCCGTCCTTGCCGGTCCGCTTCACTTCCACGTCAGCAAGCCCTTCCTGGCCGCGTACAGCACCGACAGCTCCATGATGGCGATGAAGGCGAGCATGCCCATGAACCCACCAACCAGGATGTCGTCGAAGACCAGCGCCCACAGCGCGATGAAGAGCACCTCCACGTCGAAGGCCACGAAGAGCAGGGCGTAGAGGTAGAACGAGAGACCGAAGCGACCGCGGGTATCGCCGTAGGTGTCGATGCCCGACTCGTAGGGCAGACCCTTGTGCTCATCGCCCTTGTGCCGGTGCGAGATGAACCAGGCCAGCCCGATGGTCAGGAAGACGAAGCTGAACCCCGCGATGACGAAGCCGAGCACGTACCAGAGCGGTGCGGTCAATACGGTTCCTCTCGAGCCGAACTGTCAGTCATGGCTCGCCGCCCGAAGCGTCGCTCCGGGGACGTGCCGAGCGTTGGTGGATGTTACCGCAGCAGCGCGGCCTGCCATGTGACACTGCCTCCATGCAGCAGCACGAGCTGGCCTTCATCGGCCTCGGGGCCAACGTGGGCGCACCTCGAGAGGCACTCGAACGGGCGGTCTCGGCCCTTTCGGCGCTGCCAGGCTGTGCCCTCGCCGGCGTGTCGCGGCTCTATCGCACCCGGCCCGTGGGACCCACGGAGCAGGGCGACTTCCTCAACGCCGTGGTCGCGCTGTGGGCGCCGGCCGGGGCCACCCCCGAGGCCGGCTCCATGGCGCTGCTGGTCGAGCTCAAGGGCCTCGAGCGGGCCATGGGCCGGGTGCCGCGCCAACGCTGGGGTCCGCGCGAGATCGACCTCGACCTGCTCCTCTTCGGCGACGCCTCGGTGCACGTCGAGCGGGAGGCGATGGCGCGCAGCGTCGATGCGCAGAGGCCCGGCGTGCAGTGGCTGGACGTGCCCCATGCGTCAGCGGCCGAGCGCTCGTTCGTGCTCGCGCCGTTGGCCGACCTGGCACCGGAGCTGGTGCCGCCCGGCTGGGGCGAGACGGTGGCGGCGGCGCGGGCGCGGGCTGCCGGCGCCGAGGGACCGGATGCCGTCGAGCCGGTGGGCGCGTGGGACTTCCGCACGAGCCGCTGGCGCGATCTCGAGGGATAGCGTGGTGCCGCGGCCATCAAACGCGAACGCCGTACGATGCTCGGTTGCCCCGCGGCCGAAGAATGACTAGGCCGACGAGGCAGGAGCTGAGCGCGCGCGATGGTTGCGACTCTTTCATCGACGGCCGATCCGGTCGAGCTGTCCATGCTCCTCGCTGAAGGTGCATAGTGGCGACGTGGTCCGAGCGCGCAGCGAGGTGCTGCACGAGACCTTCACCGGAGGCTCCTGCGATGCGTCTTCCTTCCCTGGCCCTGACGGTCGCCGTGGCCGTCCTCGTCGTCGCCGGGGTGCAAGTGGCCTGGGCCCAGTCGGGCATCGAGCCGGCTCCATCGAGCGCCTGTGACCGGGATGGGCTCGTGGCCGACGTCATCCCCGACCACGTTCGCGGGACCACCTTCGTGGGCACCTACGAGGGCGACGCGCTCGGCGGCGTCGGCGATGCCCACGCGCTGACCACACTGTGGTCGGTGGAGCGCGTCTACGCCGGCGGCACGCTGCCACAGCACCTGGCTTTCGAGACGCCTGCCTGTGGCTGGGTCAACCTGACGCCCGGCACCCGCTACCTCTTCAGCACCGCCGTCACCGGCCTCGGTGGCAAGGGGCTGGCAGCGGCGACGCCGAGCGTCACCGACTCGCTGGCCTGGGAGCTGCTCCCGGACGGCGGCGTGCGGCTGGCCCCCTTCGACACCTATCTGTCCCGCGACTACCACTCCGAGGAGCTGCAGGTCATCGAGAGCTTCACCGACGCGCTGTGGTCGGTGGCACCCGAAGCTGGCGAGGGGTCGGCTCCTGCCCCAGGCGCGACCGAGACCCCGGGCTGCACCGACATCGACTTCATGGCCGCGCCAGAGCAGACGCGTGGGACAAGCTTCATCGGTCGCTATGACGGTGACGAGGCGCTGCCCGGCCCGGGCCACGGTGACGTGCGCACCTTCTGGACCGTGGAGCGGGTCTTCGCCGGTGGCCCGCTGCCGGAGCTGCTGACGATGCGCTCGAGTGGCTGTGACCCGGTCGTGCTCGAGCCCGACCGCCGCTATCTCTTCAGCACTGCGGACGCGCTCGCCCCAGCCTGGGGCAACTCGCTGGCCTGGTCCTTGGCCGACGACGGTCGCGCACACCTGGCACCGTTCGTGGGCACGGGCGAGGACTGGTACGCCAGCGCAGCTACGGAGCCGGAGGACCTGGGAGAGGTGCTCGCGCTCGTGGCCCCGGACGCCGGCGACGGTGTGGCGCCGCTACGGGCGGCCAGCCTGACCCCGGGCTGAGCGATGGGACACGTGCTCGACGGCTAGTGACGGAAGTGACGCCGTCCGGTGAAGACCATGGCCAGGTGATGACGGTCGGCGATCTCGACCGCCATCTCATCACGAACCGAGCCTCCCGGCTGGATGATGGCGGTGACGCCGCGTTCGGCAGCGAGCGCGATGGCGTCGCCGAAGGGGAAGTAGGCGTCTGCCGCGAGCACCGCCCGCGAAGCGCGGCCGCCCGCCCGGTGCAGCGCGATCTCCGTCGCCGTCAGCCGGCTCGGCTGGCCGGCGCCCACGCCCACCAGCTGCGCGCCCCTGGCCACGACCACGGCCAGGCTGGTGACGTGGCGCACGGCGCGCCAGGCGAACATCAGGTCGGTCAGCTCCTCGAGCGTGGGCCGGCGGCGTGTGACCACGTTGAGCTGGGCGTGGTCGATGTCGAGCGCGTCCTTCGTCTCCACCAGCAGGCCGCCCTCGATGCGGTGGAAGTCGAGCTCGGCGATGCCGAAGTCCGAGAGACCGCCCGGCAGCGGGCCGGGGACCTGGAGCGCCGCCAGCTCGGGCCGGCCCGACAGCATGGCCATCGCGCCCGCGGTATAGGACGGGGCGACGACGCCCTCGTAGGGGTTGAGCACGACCTCCCGCGCGATGGCCTCGTCGAGCTCACGGTTGAAGGCCACGACCGCGCCGTAGGCCGTGACCGGGTCCCCGGCCAGGGCTCGCCGGTACGCTTCGAGGCCCTCGTCGTGCGAGGCCAGGCCCACGGGCGTGCGTTGCTTGGTGATGGCCACGGTGGGGGCCGCGAAGTCCGAGACCATGCGATGGGCCGCGTCGAGATCGATGAGGTCGTTGAAGGTGGGCTCCGGACCCTGGATGCGGTCGGCGTCCGCGAGCGCGCGCGTGCCGTGGGTCGTCTCTCGGTAGAACGCGCCGCGTTGCTGCGGGTTCTCTCCGTACGGCAGGTCGCGCTCCTTGCGCAGGACCACGCTCAGCCGGTCAGGGAAGCGGGTGCCGCCGATGTGGTCGAGGTAGGCCGCCACCTCACCGTGGTAGGCCGCCACGACCCCGAAGGCCTTGGCAGCGAGACGCTGGCGTACCTCCGCCGAGACGGCGCCGTGCTCGCGCAGCTCCGCGAGCAGCAGGGGATAGTCGACCGGGTCGCAGACCGCGGCCACGCCACCGAAGTTGCGCGCCGCGGCGCCCAGCAGGGCCAGACCGCCGACGTCGATCATCTCGACGGCCTCGTCGATGGCTACCACCCGCCGGCCGACCTGCGGGGCGAAGGGGCGGATGCGCACGACCACGATGTCGATGGCGCCGATGTCGTGCTCGGCGAGGCTCTCGAGATCGGCGGGCACGTGTCGCCGGGCGAGGATGCCGGCGTAGATCTCGGGATGGTAGGTCTTGACCTGGTCGCCGATGAGTCCCGGCAGGTCGGTCAGCTCGGAGACCGCGGACACCTCCACACCCGCCGCGGACAGCTCGTCCCGCGTGCCGTCGGTGGCATAGACCTCGACGCCTCCGTCGAGCAGCTCGCGCGCGAGATCGGCGACACCGGCGCGATCCGCGACCGAGAGCAGGGCTCGCACTCGGCCTTCTCCTCCCTCGTTGCCGCGCGGGCATGGGGTCGCCCGCGGCGGGAGCCCGAGTATATCCACGGTCTGCCCTCTTGCTGTGCGGCGGCCGCGCCGCCTTGCTACTCTCGGACTCGATGAACCAGAGCTTCCTTGACTCGCTCTTCCTCGACGGCGGCTTCAACCCGGACAACTTCCCGGACCTGTTCTACCCCGTCACCATCGCCTCGCTCGTCTTCCTCGTGGGCACGGTCGTGCTCTACAACGTCCAGACGCGACGGCTCAAGCATCACCCGCCGCTGATCAACCTCAACGAATGGCTGTTCTGGACGGGCCTCTCGGTGTTCGGGCTGATGGTCGTGTACTCCATCTTCCAGTTCTACTTCGTGTTCGTGCTGATCACGCTCGTGGTGGGGTTGGGCACGATGGTCTGGATCCGCTGGTACCGCTTCCCGCCGCTGATCATGGCCTACAACGCGATCCTCCGGCGGGAGCAGTACCTGGCCCAGAAGCGGTACACCTCGGCCGAGTCGACGATCCGCTCCAGGTCGAAGAGCCGGCCCAAGACCAAGTCGAAGGCCAAGAAGAAGCGGCGCTGAGCGCCTGACGAGCCGGCGTGGAGATCCTGCGGTTCGGTCCCGGGCATCGACGCTCCCGGCCTCGTGAGGGCACTCGGAACGTGAGCGACCAGACCATCTGGTCCGACCCTCGCGCCCGCGTCACCGAGCTGGCCTTCTCGCGCCGCGCGCTGATCGCGCCGCAGACCAGCCCCGACCTGGGCCTCTTCATCGTCGTCGCGGGCGGCGGTTGGGTGCAGGTCGGCGAGGAGCGAGCCTCGGTCGACCATGGCGAGGCGGTGGAGTTCCCGCCCGGCGTGACCCACGGCGCCTGGACCGACGGCTCGACCATGCGGGCCATCCTCGTCGAGGTACCCGACGCCGTGGTCGAGGGTGCGGGTGCACGGATGGGCGAACGACCGGAGGTGACCGATCCCACGCCCGCTCGTGGCCGCCTCGCCGAACGGGAGGTTCGCCCCGAGCAGCACGACTCGTCCGAAGGCGAACCCTGGTAGCGGCTTAGCTCCAGTCGTCCGTGTTCGGCCCCAGGACGGCGCCCAGCTGGGCCACGGCTCGCCCCGTCGCGCCCCACACGCGGTGGCCGGCCACCGGGTAGCAGCCGTAGCGCAAGCGCCAGCCGTCGCGGTCCTCCTCCACGATCTCGACCGGGGCGTCAGGCAGGAAGTGGCGCACGGCGACCGTCAGGATGTCGGCCGTCTCGACATCGTCGGCCGTGAAGGTGGGAGTGCGCTCCGCGACCGCCAGCACCGGTACCATCCAGTAGCCGGACACGCGCACGTCGACGGTCTCGAGCACGCCCATCGTGGTCACGCCCGCGGCCGCCGCGTCGAGCCCGACCTCCTCCGCGGCCTCGCGCAGGGCCGTGCCCTCGGGGAACCGGTCGTGCGGCTCGCGCTTGCCGCCCGGCAAGGCCACCTGTCCCGCGTGGATGTGGTCGCCGGACGGCCGCACCTGCAGCACGATGTGGGCCTCGCCCGTCGCGTCGGGGTACAGCAGCACCAACGCTGCGGCATCACGGACCGGGCCATCGCCGGAGCGCCGGGCGCCGCGCGGCATGGGACCCTCGCGCAGGATCTCGGCGTCGATCTCAGGGCGCGGGGGAGGCAGCGGGAAGGGAAGTTCGGCCAGCCGCCGCCGAACGGTCTCGATGTGCACCAGCAGAGCCTACGGCGTATCGGCGAAGCCGGGAAGCGCCGGCACCGAGCCGTCATCGGCCGGCCGCGCCCAGGCCAGCACGCGGAAGCCACCGAGCTGTCGAGGGTCGAGCAGCCGCGCCACCGAGGCGCGAGCCTCGAGATAAGCCTGCGGCGCGGTGTCCGGCCGTCGCCCGAGCTCCGAGAGCATGTGGCCCAGGCCCAGGCGCGCCAGGAACGACCCCTGTGTGGTCGAGCCGATGAGCACGAGGCCGGCTCCCTCAGCCGCGCGCTCGAGGGCGGTGACGTCGACGTGGGCGGTGAGGTCGCTGTGCCCGATCGCGTCGAAGGGATCGTCGCCGACCGCGTGGCCGCGGTAGGTCAGCAGCGTGCCGGCCATGCGACGCGGACCGTAGAGCTCGGCCGCGTCGTGGCCGTAGTCGATGACCAGGGCCACGCCACCGGGCGCCAGCCGATCGGCCACCAGGCCCAGCCAGCGGGGCGCCTCGAGGCAGACCTCCGCGCGCTGCCCCGGGCGGAGGTCCACCTGGTCGGCCGCGAGGTGCGCTGCCAGCTCCGCAGTCGACGGCTCCGCCAGCGTTTCCCGGAACCAGCCATCCTCCCAGCTCACGAACGCCTCCTCCAGCCGCCGGCCCTGGACGAGGCGGTGGACCGGCAGGGCATCGAGGTACTCGTTGGCGATGACGAGGTCGGCGGGGGCACCGTCGTCGTCGCTGCGGTCGGGCAGGTCGGCCCGGGACCAGACCACGTCGAGGCCCAGGCCGACGGTGGCATCGGCGCGCAGCGTGCCACGACCGCCCCCGTACTCGAGCACGTGGAAGGGCGACGCGGCCGACGCCTCCGCGGCGGCCGCCACGACCCGCCCCAGGCAGCGTCCGAAGAAGGGGTGCAGCTCCGGGGCGCTGAGGAAGTCGCCCTCGCGCGTGGGCCGCAGCTGCGACGTGGCGTAGTAGCCCAGGTCGGGCTCGGTCAGCACCCGCTGCATGAAGCGCGCGAAGGTGATGCGGCCGTTTGGCGCGGCGAGGATCTCGTCGCGGATGAGCTCGACCAGGCGCGGCTCGCTGCCGCCCCAGCGGGGGTCGTCAGCCACCTGGGGAGCGCCGGGGACGTCGCCGGCCCGAGAGCGGCCCTCGCGGCGTGCCCTGGCCCACCCGCAGCTTGTCGCCCAACGTGCAGACGGACACGTCTCGCGGGTACGGGATCACACCCTTTGCCTTCGGTTCCGACATCCGGACCACCCCTGGGTGGGGCGGCGCCCTAGTTCAGGCGCCGCTTCTTGTCCTCCTCATCCGGCTCGGTCGGCGGCAGGTCCAGCAGGCTCGGTCGCAGGCCGGCGCCGACGGGCTCGCCGGGTGTCGCGCCGCGCACGTCCCGGCGCTCGCTGGCCTCGGAGACGACGGTCTCGCCCTCCGAGCCCGTGAGCACGATCGTGCCACCGACGGCTCCGGCATCGGCATTGATGGTGCTACCGGGCTTGAAGTGGCCCTCCAGCAGCGCCTTCGCCAGCGGGTTCTCGAGGAGGCGCTGCACCGAGCGCTTCAGGGGTCGGGCACCGTAGAGCGGATCGGCTCCTTCGCGCCGGATGAGCGCCTTGGCCGCGGGCGTCAGCTGCAGCTGGAGGTCGTTGTCGGCCAGCCGCTCGGCGAGATCGGCCACCAGCAGCTCGACGATGGCGTCGAGTGCCGAGTCGTCGAGGCTGTGGAAGGTGATGACCTCGTCGATGCGGTTGAGGAACTCCGGACGGAACGTGGCCCGCAGGGCATCGGTGACGATCTTCTCGGCCTCGGCCTCGGACATGTCGTCCGGACGGTCGGCCGCGAGGGCTGCGCTGCCCACGTTGCTGGTCATGATCAGGACCGTGTCCTTGAACGAGACCGTGTGTCCCTGGCCGTCGGTGAGGCGGCCGTCGTCGAGGACCTGCAGGAGCACGTTGAAGACGTCCGGGTGCGCCTTCTCGATCTCATCGAGCAGGACGACCTGGTAGGGCCGGCGCCGGACGGCCTCGGTGAGCTGACCGCCCTCCTCGTAGCCGACGTATCCGGGTGGCGCTCCGAGGAGGCGGCTGACCGCGTACTTCTCCATGTACTCGCTCATGTCGATGCGGGTCATGGCGTGCTCGTCGTCGAAGAGGAACTGGGCCAGGGCCCGCGCCGTCTCCGTCTTGCCCACGCCGGTGGGGCCCAGGAAGATGAACGAGCCGATGGGGCGTCGGGGGTCCTTGAGGCCCGCCCGCGCGCGGCGGACGGCGTCGGAGACGGCCGTGATGGCTCGGTCCTGGCCCACCACGCGCTCGTGGAGCCGCTCCTCCATGTGCAGCAGCTTGGCCTGCTCACCTTCCATCAGCCGGGCCACGGGGATCCCCGTCCAGGAGGCCACGATGCGCGCGATGTCGTCAGCGTCCACCTCCTCCTTGAGCAGGCGACGGGCGCCTTCGTCGGCAGCCAGCGCGGCCTCCTCGTTGGCCAGCCGCCCCTGCAGCTCGGGGATGCGGCCGTACTTGAGCTCGGCGGCACGACCGTAGTCGGCCTCCCGCTCGGCCGCCTCGGCCTCGTGCTCGGCCGTCTCGAGCTCGGTCTTCGTGGCACGGAGCGCGCTGATGGCGCCCTTCTCCTGCTCCCACTGGCTCTTGAGCGCGCTCGCGCGCTCGGACAGGTCGGCCAGCTCGCGCTCGAGGTTCTCGAGACGCGCCTTGGAAGCGTCGTCGGTCTCCTTCTTGAGGGCCTCACGCTCGATCTCCAGCTGGATCCGGCGGCGCTCCAGCTCGTCGAGCTCGATGGGCATGGAGTCCATCTCCATGCGCAGGCGGCTGGCGGCCTCGTCCACCAGATCGATGGCCTTGTCGGGCAGGAAGCGGTCGCTGATGTAGCGATCGCTGAGCACGGCTGCGGCGACCATGGCCGAGTCGGTGATGCGCACGCCGTGGTGCACCTCATAGCGCTCGCGCAGGCCCCGCAGGATGGAGATCGTCTCCTCCACGTTGGGCTGGTCCACGTAGACCGGCTGGAAGCGACGCTCGAGCGCGGCGTCCTTCTCGATGTGCTTGCGGTATTCGTCGAGCGTGGTGGCGCCGATGGTGTGGAGCTCACCACGCGCGAGCATGGGCTTGAGCAGGTTGGAGGCGTCCATCGCACCCTCGGCCGCGCCGGCGCCCACGACCGTGTGCAGCTCGTCGATGAAGAGGACGATGCGTCCGTCGGAGTCCTTGATCTCCTTGAGCACGGCCTTGAGGCGCTCCTCGAACTCGCCGCGGAACTTGGCGCCCGCGATGAGAGCACCGAGGTCGAGGCCCACCACGAGCTTGTCGCGCAGGCCGTCGGGCACATCGCCGCGCACGATGCGCTGGGCCAGCCCCTCGACGATGGCGGTCTTGCCCACACCCGGCTCGCCGATGAGCACGGGGTTGTTCTTGGTCCGGCGGGAGAGCACCTGGATGACACGCCGGATCTCCTCGTCGCGGCCCACGACCGGGTCGAGCTTGCCCTCGCGCGCGGCGGCAGTGAGGTCGACGCTGTACTTCTCCAGGCTCTGGTAGGTGCCCTCGGGGTTGGCGCTGGTCACGCGCTGGCTGCCACGCACGCCCTCGAGGGCCTTGAGCAGAGCCTCGTGGTCGGCGCCGGCCGCTTCCAGCACCCGCTGGGCATCACCCCCGGATCGCGAAGCGGCCAGCAGCAGGTGCTCGGTCGAGACGTAGTCGTCGCCCAGGCGACGAGCCTCGTCCTCGCCCGCGGTGATGAGCTTGGTCATGCGTGGATCGAGGCCCAGCTGGCCGCCTTCGATCTTGGCCCGGCGGCTGAGCACGGCGGCCACGTCGGTGGCCACGGCCGCGGGGTCCGCGCCGAGCTGACGCAGCACCATCACGGGGATGCCCTCCGGGTCCTCGAGCAGGGCCGCGAGGAGGTGTTCCACGTCGAGCACCGGGGACTGCGCGGCTGCCGCCAGCTGCTGTGCGCCGAGGATGGCCTCCTGGGCCTTCTGGGTGTATCTGTCGAGCTTCATGGAGGGGGGATCGTCCTTGGCGTTCAGCGGGTTCGGGATGCGGGCTCGGCCCGCGGGTCGGTCTGTTCGATGTGGTCGATGAAGGCCTGCGCCTTGGCCCGCCCCTCCTCGTCGAGGAACGTCGGCAGCACCACCTTGGTGCGCACACGCAGGTCGCCGCGGCCTTCGGCGCCGAAGCGCGGCAGGCCCTGGCCCGTGAGGCGGAAGACGCGGCCGTTCTGGGTGCCGGGCGGGATGGTCAGCGCCAGGCGTTTGCCCGAGAGCGTGTCGATGTGCACCTCTGCGCCCAGGAGCGCCTCGCCGAGGTTGAGCGCGAGGTCCATGGAGAGGTCCGCACCGTCGCGCGTGAACACCGGATGCTTGGCTACGCGAGCGGTGATGTAGACGTTGCCGCCGCCCTCAGCCTTGCCCGTCAGGCGGATGCGCTGACCGTCGCGCACGCCGGGCGGGATCCTGACCTGCAGCGTCTTGCCGCCGACCTGCAGGTGCCGCTCGGTGCCGCGCATGACCTCCTCGAGGCTGATGGTCGCGTCGGCGGCCGCGTCAGCCGGGCGCGGCGGCACCGGCCGCCGGCCACGAGCTGAGCCGGTGCCGAAGCCCGAGGAGGCGTAGCCCGCCCCGCTGTCGCCACCGAGGCCGCCGAAGAACGGATCGACGTCGGCGCCGGCCCGGCTGCCACCGGAGCCACCGCCGAAGAAGGTGCGGAAGAAGTCGCTGAAGCCGGCCAGGTCCTCGGGGTTGCCGCGGTACTCGAAGCGCATCCCACCGGGTGCGCCTGCGTGGCCACGGGCGAACCCGGCGAAGGGGCCGCCGCCGTTTGCGCCGGCCTGCTGGTAGGACTGCCAGTTGGCGCCCAGCTGGTCATAGGCCTTTCGCTTCTCGGGGTCGGAGAGGACCTCGTTGGCCTCGCTGACCTCCTTGAAGCGCTTCTCGGCGGCGGCGTCACCCTTGTTGACGTCCGGATGGTTCTCGCGGGCAAGGCGGCGGAAGGCCTTCTTGATGTCGGCCTGACTGGCATCCTTGCCTACGCCGAGGGTGGCGTAGTAGTCGCGATACTCCATCCTGTTCCTGTCTGCTAGGCCACCGCCGGGGGCTGCTCCGGCGGGAACACCGGCGTCTTGCTCGTGGCCCCGGGGGCCTTGGGCTCAGCCGGCGACTTGGCCGCCGCCGGGTTCGGCTTCAGCGGGCGAGGCTTGCGGCGCAGGGCGGCGCTGAGCACCTGGTCCATGTTCTCGACGAGGACCAGCTTCATCTTCTTGCGCACCTCATCGGGCACGTCACGCAGGTCCTTCTCGTTCTTCTTGGGCAGGATCACGATCTTGGCGCCGCTGAGGTGGGCGGCCAGGATCTTGGACTTGAGCCCGCCGATGGGCAGCACCCGGCCACGCAGCGTGATCTCGCCGGTCATGGCCACGTCCTTGCGCACGGGGATGCCGGTGAGGCTGCTGACCATGGCCGTGGCCATGGTCACGCCGGCGCTGGGGCCGTCCTTGGGGATGGCACCGGCAGGCACGTGGATGTGCATGGTGTTCTTCTCGAACTCCTCGCGCTCCACGCCCAGTCGAACGGCATTGGCGCGTGTCCATGAGAGGCCGGCACGCGCCGACTCGCGCATCACGTCACCGAGCTGGCCGGTGAGGATGAAGTCCTCCTTGCCTTCCATGCGCGTGACCTCGACGCTGACGACATCGCCGCCCACCTCGGTCACGACGAGGCCGGTAGCGGCGCCGATCTGATCCTCGGCTTCCAGCTCGCCGTACTCGAAGCGCGGCGGGCCCAGCAACTCGTTGAGCTTGCGCTCGTTGACCTTGGTCTTGGTCTTGCGGCCCTCGGCCACGGTGCGCGCGATCTTGCGCATGACGTTGGCGATCTCACGCTCGAGGTTGCGCACGCCGGCCTCGTGCGTGTACGACTGCACGAGCGTGGTCATGGCCTCGTCGGTGATGGCCACGTTCTTGCTCTTGAGCCCATGGTTCTCCATCTGCTTGGGCACCAGGAAGCGTCGGCCGATCTCGGCCTTCTCGCGCTGGGTGTAGCCCGGCAGCCCGATGATCTCCATGCGGTCGCGGAGCGCCATGGGGATGGGGTCGATGAGGTTGCCGGTGGCGATGAAGAGGACCTTGGAGAGGTCGAACGGCACCTCGAGGTAGTTGTCGGCGAAGGTGTTGTTCTGCTCCGGGTCCAGGACCTCCAGCAGGGCCGACGACGGGTCGCCCCGGAAGTCCATGCCGATCTTGTCGATCTCGTCGAGCATGAACACGGGGTTGTTGGTGCCGGCGGTCTTGATGTTCTGGATGACACGGCCGGGGAGGGCCCCGATGTAGGTCCGGCGGTGACCACGGATCTCGGCCTCGTCGTGGATGCCGCCGAGGCTCATGCGCACGAACTCGCGGCCCATGGCGCGCGCGACCGACTTGCCCAGCGAGGTCTTGCCCACGCCGGGAGGCCCGACGAGCGCGAGGATGGGGCTGCGGATGGTGTCCGCCAGCGAGCGCACCGAGAGGTACTCGAGGATGCGCTCCTTCACCTTCTCCAGGCCGTAGTGATCCTCGTCGAGGACCACCGCGGCTTGCTTGATGTCGAGGTTGTCGTCGGACGACTTGTCCCAGGGCAGGGCCACGAGCCAGTCGACGTAGGTGCGGATGACGCCGACCTCCGGCGAGGCCGTGGGGATCCGGCTCATGCGATCGACTTCCTTGAGCGCTCGTTCCTTGACCTCTTCGGGCATGTTGGCCTCTTCGACCTTCTCCCGAAGCTCGCTCACCTCCGCCTGCTGGGGATCGTCCTCGCCCAGCTCCTTCTGGATGGCCTTGAGCTGCTCCCGCAGGATGTACTCGCGCTGGGTCTTGTCCAGCTCCGACTTGACCTCGGACTGGATGCGGCCCTTGAGCTCGAGGATCTCGACCTGACGGGCGAGGAACGTGGAGACGACCTTCAGCCGCTCCACCACGTCGAGCGTCTCCAGCAGCTCCTGGCGCTGCTCGGTGGTCATGTCCGGGCTGTAGGCCACCATGTCCGCAAGCAGACCCGGCTCGGAAACGTTGCGGGCCGCGACGGCGGCCTCCGGCGGCACCGGTGCACCCGACTGCACGTATTGCTCGATCTGGCCCTGCACGGTCTGCACCAGCGCCTCGACCTCGAGGTCTTCCGAGGACGCGTCCTCGAGCACCTCGACCTTGGCCGAGATGTAGCCCTCGGTCGACTCGAAGCCGGTGAGGCGCAGGCGCTGCTGACCCTGGACGATGGCACGCACGGTGCCGTCCTGGGCCTGGACGACCTGGGCGATCTTGGCCAGGGTCCCGACCTCGTACAGCTCGCTCGGCGTCTCGATGTCCTCGCGCTCGGCCTGACGTTGTGTCACGAGCGCCACCAGCGAGTCGGCGCCGACGGCCACGTCGAGAGCCTTGACCGACTTGTCACGGCCGACCTGCAGCGGCACGATCATCTCCGGGAAGATGACCGTCTCGCGCAGTGCCACGAGCGGCAGCACCATGGTGCCGCCGAGCATCTTCTCGGCGGGCTCAGCGGCGGTCTCGGCTGTCCCGGTGTTGTCGCTCTTCTCCTGGGTGGACATTCAGATCTCCTTGGCCTTCCGGTCGGGGTTCTTGGTGCTCGACTTCGCTGCCGGCTGCTTGCGGGCCGCTCCATCGGCGGTCTCGCCATCGGTCTTGCCGATGGTGTCGGGTTCGCGATACAAGGTCTCAAGGATGCGCGCTCCGAGGCGCTCCTCGAGCTCGAAGAGGACGCGGACCCCGGCCAGGTTCACGCCCAGGTTCTGGGTGAGGTGCCGGATCCAGAGGACCCGGCGAAGGTCGTTCTCCGAGTAGAGCCGGATGTTCGTTGGCGTTCGCGCTGGGCAGACCAGGCCTTCGCCCTCGTAGATGCGCAGCGTCCGGGGGTGAACGCTGACCAGCTCGGCGGCCACACTGATGATGTAGACCGGCCGGCTGGCGTCGGCGCCGCTGGGACGCCGACGCGCTCCTGCTCCATCTCGCACCGCGTCAGGCCTGCTGGCCGGCGTCCGCGTCCGTCCCATCCTCGGTGCCCTGGGCCTCAGCGGCGACCTGCTTGGCGGTCGTCGAGGCCGTGTTCACCCGGATCTGGCGCGGCTTGGCCGCCTCCGCACGCGGGATGCGGAGTCGGAGCATGCCATTGTCGAAGTCGGCGCTGGCGTGCTCGGTGTCCATGCCGCTGGGCAGGGTCAGCGTACGCGTACCGCTGCTTCGACGAAGCTCGCGGTAGACGCGCTCGCCGTCGGTGGTCTCGGCCTGGGCCTGCTCCTTCACGGCGATGGTGAGGTTGTCCTGGTGGACGGTGATCTCGACGTCCTGCGGGTCGACGCCCGGCAGCGCAGCCTCGATGAGGACGGCGTCCTCGGACGAGGTCACGTCCAGCGGCAGCCTGGCCTCGACAGGGCCACCCCAGGCCAGGGGCCGGAAGGCGGCGTCGTCGAAGAGGCGGTCGAAGGCGCGCGAGACGCGCATGAGATCGGTTGCAGGTCGTGTCCTGCGAATGGCGGTCATCGAATGGTTCCTCCGTGTCTTGATGGCGGGACGTTGTCTGCTGTCGTAAGACGGGACGCGTCGCGACTTCGCCCTGTACATGGAGGATAGTAGAACCCTGACAATGCCATTGTCAAGGTTCATAGCATAAGATACGTTAACTATCCTGACACGGATGCGGACGAAGCCGTGGACCGCCGGCAACGCCGCGCGTGTCCCTCGACGATAGTGCGCAGGCACGCCTGCGGAGACCTGGACCGACGGATCGGATCCCAGCGACCGCGCGGTCACCCGGGGCGCCCGCGCGTGCTGGGCGGCTAGTCCTCGGTCGAGACGAACTCGGGGACGTCGCCGATGAGCTGCATGCGCAGGTCGTTCTCGCACTCTGTGCGCGAGATGGCGATGACCTTGTCACCGCTCTGGAAGATCGTCTCCGGCAGGACGGGCTGGGCGCGATCGTCGCGGATGACGACGAAGAGGGTACAGCCGTCGGGCAGGTCGATATCGGCCGGGCGCCGGCCCAGGGCAGGGGAGTCGTCGGCGATCTGCGCCTCCAGCAGCTCCAGCTCGCCACCCTCGAGGTTGGCCAGGTGCAACAGCTCGTGGACGGGGATGTCCTGCTCGATGGCAGCGAGCACCATGCGCGTGGGGCTGATGATCTCGTCCACGCCGAGGTTGCGGAAGAGGACCTCGTTGCGCGGGTTGTTGACGCGCGCGATGGTGCGCGGCACGTCGAAGTGGTGCTTGGCCATCTGGCAGACCACCAGGTTGTCGGCGTCGTCACCGGTGACCGCGGCCACGATGGCTGCGCGGTTGGCACCGGCCTCGGCGAGGTGCGTGCCCTCGCAGCCGTCGCGGTTGACGACCACCGCGCCCAGCTCGTCGCGGATCCGCTCGGCCGCGTGCGCGTCCTTCTCCATGAGCACGATCTCGTGGCCTTCGGCGAGGAGCTCCTTGGTCAGGTAGAAGCCGATGCGGCCCCCACCTACGACGATCACGAACACGTCAGCGGTCCCCCGTCATGGTGGAGGGTGCGGCCACGGGCGCATCTCCGGTCGCTTCCGCCGCAGCCTGCGCCGACGCGGCTGGTGACGGGCTCTGCGGGACGGGCGCGACCGTGACGTCGGCGGCGCCCGGGATGGCCGGCTTGCCCATGTAGCGGCCGATGCTGTCGATCATCATCCCGGTGCGGTTGATGGTGTCGATGCCCAGGGTGGCGTAGGCCTTCGATCGCACGGGGTCGTTGATCTTGCAGAGCACGTGCGGGATGTCGAACGTCTGCCGTGCCAGCTGGGCCGCGAGGATGTTGCGGTTGTCACCGTTGGTGAGCGCGAAGAACCACTCGCAGTCCTGTGCGCCGGCACGCTCGAGCACGCTGGTGTCGGTGCCGTCGCCGCGCAGCGCCTGCCCGGAGAAGCCGGGCGCGAGCCGTCGGAACGATTCGGTCTTGATGTCGAGGATGACCACCTCGTGGCCCTCCTCGGCAAGCTGACTGGCGATACCGGCGCCGACGCGCCCGCTGCCCACGATGATCACGCGCATCGGTCAGATCCTCTTCATGTTCTCGTCGCGCATCTCACTGTCCGCGACCGGCTCGCGCACGACGAACACGCGGCAAGGGGCGTTCTTGAAGACGTAGGGGATGGTGCCGCCGAGGGCGAAGTCCCCCCCGAAGCGCACCTTGTAGGGCAGGCCCATGACGATGGCGTCGGCGCCGAGGGCCACCGCCTCGTCCACCAGCGCGGCGCCGACGTCGCGGGCTTGCAGCAGCTGTGACTCGAGCGGCACCTTCTCCTTCTCGGCCATGCCCTCGGCCAGGTCCAGCGCACGCGAGGCTTCCTCGCGCTGATCCTCGAGGTCGTCGTCGAGGCCATGGCTCCAGTCCACCTCGACGACGTAGACCGCCACGAGCTCCGCTTGGTCGGCACGCGCGAGCTTGCAGCCACACTCGATGACGAGTCTGTCGGTGGGGCCGCCGTCGAGGCTGAGGACCGCGCGCTTGACCGGCGCGCCGAGGTTGGTTCCACTGGGCACGAGAGGCAGCCTACCACCGCCTCGCGGTGCCGGGCAGGGACCCCGGGACCAGGACCCACCGGGTCAGGCCGTGCGGCCTCATCGTCGCCATCCGAAGCGCCGCCTGGGGGGCTCATCCTCGTCCGGCGAAGCGGGCGCCCGCGTGGGGTCGGCATCGGCCAGACCGCGGTCGTCCCCACCATCGCCATTGCGCATCGCGCCGTAGGGCACGTCAGCCACGACCGTGTTGTATCGACCGACGAGCGCCTCGCGGATGCGGCTGGCCTTCTGGTTGTGGAGCAGCCGGTCCCACCAGTGTCGCGGCACGTACTCGGGCAGCACCACCACCGTGATGGTGTTGGGTGGTGTCGGCGCCATCACGTCGAGGTAGTGCAGGAACGGCAGCACCAGCGAGCGATAGGGCGTCTCGATGATGACCAGCGGCACCTCCGGGAACATGTGCTCCCAGTCCACGCGCAGCGCCTCCGCGGCCTCCGCGTCGACGGTGATGTGCACCGCTCTGACATCGTCGGAGAGGGTGCGTCCGAACTGGATCGAACGGACGACCGCGCGTGAGATCGACGGCACCGGGATGATGACTCGGGACCGCTTGGTCGGCGCGCCATAGACGCGCGACCTGTCGACCTTCAGCTCCTTGGCCGCGGTGTCGTACTCGTGGTGGATGAACCACATGATGGCTACCAGTGCCGGGATGAGCACGAGCACGAGCAGCGAGGCCGGGGCCTTCACCACGGTCACGTCGATGGCCACCAGGCCGGTGATGACCGCGCCCACGGCGTTGACCGAGAGCCGCCGGCGGTAGCCCGCTGGCCGCTCCCGCAGCCAGTGGCGGATCATGCCGGTCTGGCTGATGGTGAAGTCGATGAACACGCCCACCGCATAGAGCGGGATGAGCGCGTGGGTGTCGCCCTCGAAGACGACGACGAGGACGGCCGCCAGCAGGCCCAGGACCACGATGCCCGCGGTGAAGGCGAGGCGATCGCCGCGGTAGGCGAAGCGGCGGGGCATGAAGTTGTCCGAGGCCAGCACGGCCGCAAGCCGCGGGAAGGCGCTGAAGGACGTGTTGGCGGCGAGCATGAGGATGATGGCTGCGAAGGTGAGGAAGAGGTAGAAGCCGATCGACTCGAGCCCGAAGACGTTGCCGGCGACCTGCGACAGGACCGTGGCCTCCTCGTTGGGCACGACCGCGTAGCCCGAGGCCAGGAAGGTGATGCCGATGAAGAGCACCCCCAGCAGCACCGCCATGACCGCCAGGGTCGTGGCCGCGTTCCTCGACTCCGGCGGCTCGAAGGCGGGCACGCCCGTGGCGATGGCCTCGGTACCGGTCAGCGCCACCGCGCCCGAGGCGAACGCACGCATGGCCAGCAACAGCAGGGCCACCGAGGCCAGGTCGAGCGAGGACTCTTCGATGGCTGGGTAGGCGGCCCCGGCGCCCTCGACGAGGATCCGCCAGGCCCCGAGCACGATCATCAGCAGGGCCGTACCCACGAAGAGATAGGTGGGCACCGCGAAGATGTTGCCGGCCTCTCGCACGCCGCGGAGGTTGGCCATCGTGATCACGGCCACCACGACCACGGCGATGGCCACCTGCCACTCGCCGAGGGAGGGGACGGCGGCCACGATCTGCTCCGAAGCGGAGGAGATGGAGACGGCCACGGTGAGCACGTAGTCGATGAGCAGCGCCGCTGCCGCCACCAGCGAGGCCAGCCGGCCGAGGTTGGCCTTCGACACGGAGTACGAGCCGCCGCCCGAGGGGTAGGCCACGACCACCTGCCGGTAGCTGATGGCCACGACGCCCAGCAGCAGGGCGATGCTGATGGCGACCGGGAGGGCCAGGTGCAGGGCCGCCAGGCCCACGCCGGCGAGCAGCAGCGCGCGCAGGATCTCCTCGGTCGCGTAGGCGCTCGAGGAGATGGCATCCGAGCTGAAGATGGCCAGGGCCTTCTTCTTGGACAGTCGTTCGCCGATCTCCTCGGCCGAGGCCAGCGGACGCCCGAAGAGCGTGCGTCGCATCGCGGCCATGGCGCGCCCCTTGGTCTCGACCTCCGCGTGGGCCTTGGGCCGAGCCTCGTACGCACCCGAGGGCGTGTAGCGGAAGTACTCGCTGCGGGTGCGCTCGACGCGCACGCGCCGGTTGCCCGGCTTCAGGCCCTTCAGGCCAGCGGGTGTAGGCGCCTGCCTCGTTCGTTCCGGATCGGATGGCGAGGAGGCGCCATCTTCATCAAGCGTCATGGTCTCCGACAGAGCACCGCAGCACTCTGCTCACACGCGAACCGGGGGAAGCCGCGGCCACGGTCGTAGGGTTTCGTCATCGCCGCCGGCAAGTGCCCAGCCCTGATGGGGGTGGATGCGCCTCGGCGGCGTCGAAACGAGAGTATGCGCCCTGCGTCCGAACGATGGGCGGGCGGTTCGTCGCGGGCGAGGGGCCCGTCGGTGGCTCGGACGGACCTACCTCGAGGCCTCCTCCGCGTCCTCGTCCTTGGCAGCATCGGCCGATCTCGCGTGGC
>JBFLKP010000071.1:0-8762 GCA_040883225.1 Candidatus Limnocylindrales bacterium
CGCCATCGGCAAGCGCACGACCGCCACCATCCTGGTCCAGGCACTGCGGGATCGAGGGCTCAGGGCCGTCATGGTCGGCACCGGTCAGACCGGCCTGATGCAGGGAGCCCGCTATGGCGTCGCGCTCGATGCCGTGCCGACCCAGTTCTGCGCCGGGGAGTTGGAGGCCACCGTCGTCGAGGCCTGGGAGGCCGAGCAGCCCGACGTCATCATCATCGAGGGGCAGGGGGCGCTCAGCCACCCGGCCTACTCCACCTCGTCCTTCATCCTGCGCGGCAGCTGCCCCCAGGCCGTCATCCTGCAGCACGCACCAGGTCGGGCACATCGGTGCGACTTCCCGTCGATGGCCATGCCGGAGCCCCGCTCGGAGATCGCGCTCATCGAGGCATTCGCGGACACGCGGGTCATCGGCCTCACCATCAACCACGAGAACATGGATGAGTCACAGATCGACGCCGCGATCTGGCAGTACGAGCGCGAGCTCGGCCTCACCACCACCGACGCGCTGACCCGATCGCCGGCGTCGCTCGTTGACATGGTCTTCACGGCCTTCCCGGAGCTCGCCGAGAAGGTGAGCGCCGCGATACGCTAGCCACGCCGAGGCTGGAGGTCGACCTCACCAAGATCGAGCACAACGCCGTCGCGCTCGTCGGAGCACTCGCTGCGCGCGGGATCGCGGTCACCGGCGTGACCAAGGCGACGCTCGGTTCCTCGGAGATCGCCAAGGTGTGGCTGCGGGCGGGTGTGACCGGTCTCGGCGATTCCCGAGTCGAGAACCTGCGCGCCTTGCGAGCCGCCTCGATCACGGCCCGATTGACGCTCATCCGCTCGCCGATGATCACCCAGGTCGACGCGGTCGTTCGCGAGGCCGATGTCAGCCTCAACACCGAGATCGAGATCATCCGCCACCTGTCCGCAGCAGCGGCTCGGGCGGAGCGGCTCCACGGCGTGATCCTGATGGTGGAGCTGGGTGACCTGCGTGAGGGCATCATGCCGCGCGATCTCGAAGCCATCGTCCTCCAGACCCTGCGCCTGCCCAACCTCATCCTGTACGGCATCGGTGCGAACCTCGCCTGCCACAGCGGCGTCTCGCCCGATGCCACGAACATGGGCGAGCTCTCCGGGTTGGCCGACTCGGTCGAGGCCAGGTTCGGTCTCGAGCTGGCGATCATCTCGGGCGGCAACTCGGGCAACCTCGACTGGGTCCTCAGCGGGGCCGATACCGCACGAGTCAACGACCTGCGTCTCGGCGAATCATTGTTGCTGGGGCGGGAGCCGCTCCATCGCCGGCCCCTCGAAGGGCTTCACACCGACGCCATCACACTGGTCGCGGAGGTCATCGAGTCAGGCTCCAAGCCATCCCGGCCGTGGGGCGACGTGGCCGAGCGTGCGTTCGGCTCGACCGAGCGGCGTGTGCGGCACGGAATCACACAGCAGGCCCTCCTGGCCGTCGGAGAGCAGGACACGGACTGTGCCGCTCTCCTCGCACCCGCGGGGTTCGAGATCATCGGGGCCAGCAGCGACCACCTCGTGCTTGACTGCGGGAATGATCTTCCGCCCGTCGGCGGGGAGATCCGGTTCGGACTCGGCTACAGCGCCCTCGTTCGAGCCATGACCTCACCCTTCGTCTCTCAGGTCACGACCGCGGGTCAGCCTGTGGCGGGCGTCCGTGTCTGAGCGATCAAAGTGGCGCTCTCTCCTCGACTGGTCCTTCCGTGATCGGCGAACCGGGAAGATCCTCATCATCCACGTGCCCAATATGGCCATCCTGCTGTGGCTGGCCACGGTGCTCGCACGCCAGCTCACCGCCGAGGGCACCACGGCCCACACGCTCCTCGCCTGGGCTGGCTCGTTCACCCTCGGCTGGTGGGCCATCGACGAGCTGGTTCGAGGGGTGAACCCGTGGCGTCGGGTCCTGGGCCTCGCCGGTGTGATCGCGGTGCTCGGCGGTGTCGTGTCCCGCCTGCAGGCCTGAGCGCGCCTCCGTCCTCTCGCGCGTGGTCATGGGCGCATCGCGTGCGAGAGCATCGCTCGCGCGCTACCGCGGAGGCGTGACGCCCGGCTGCTAGCCTGCAGTGGTCATGAGCCGACCGGTCAGCTTCGCCATCCTCATCGCCGTTCTGGCCGTGACGCTGGCCGTCCCGGCCATTGCACAGGGCCAGCGTCCGGGGCCGCCCGCTCCGGAGACGCCACCGGACGACAGCGTCGCCTGGCCCAGCGGTGACGAGCTCCGCCGCGAGCTGCAGGACATCGGCTTCACGTTCCGGGTCGAGCGCGAACGAGGGGAATGGCTGGGCTGGGCGCCACGCGCTTCGATCGTCGAGGCGCCGGCTGTCACGCTCGGCGGGGCCGGGAGCGAGGATGCCGGCGTACGCTTGCGCTTCGAGCTGCTTCAGACCGACCTGTTCGGGACCGATGTCGACGCCGCGCTGACCGCGCTCATGGAGATCGGGTCACGGCTGCCCCTGGCCCCGGCCCGAACCGACCAGTTGCGCCGCTTCGTCGTGGACGACCTGCTCGTGACGGCGCCGCTGGCCCTGGAGCCCTGCTACGCCGGCATCACCGAGGAGGGCTCCGTGCTGATCGTGGTCGAACAGGAGACCGGGACCGCGACCATCGAGCTCGCCAGCTCCCCGGGCCGCCTGGACATCGACGCCGAGTTCGAACTCGATGACTGTGCGCCGATCGCGTCGCCAAGCGATGGGCCGGCACCTGGCGAACCGACATCGGAGCGGATCACCATCGTGGCCGCCGGGGAGCCGGCGATGTTCGATCCGATCGAGACCGTCGTGGAGGGCTCGCTGGTGACGCTGGTCCTGACCTTCCGCAACGAGACCTCGGACGACCAGAGCCTGACCTTCGAGACGGCCACCACCTCCGGCACCGACCTCGTCGCGCCCGGCGAGGTGCGACTGATCGTGGTCCGGCGGCTGCCGCCCGGCGAGTACGCCATCTTCAGTGAGACGGATCCGCAGGCCATCCGTGGCGTCATTCGTATCGTGGAGCCCGGGACCGAGTAGCCCCTGCCGATAGACGCCGCGAGGAAGGCGATGACGCTCGAGCGATGCTTTCCCTGTGGCTGGTCGGATCGGTCCACGAGCTGACGCTAAAGGGCGACCAGCTGGCGCTCGGCACCGATCGGTGGGGTTCGGCCTTGTCTTCGAAGCCCGCGGCTGAGCCTCGTACCTGGTCGACGGTCGTCGTTGTGACGGGCAGCGAAGGCCTCAGTTGGCTGAGGCGTGCGTGAGCGTGACCGACCGCCGGAAGGTGCACTTCCCGCCTCTGCCCTTGGCCGTGGCCCGCGCGGTCCCGGTCATCCGCGTCTCGCTCCTGAGGTTGAGGCGGATGTCCCAGTCCAGCGTGACGCCCGCTTGCCTGAACCGCTTCTTGCCCACATAGCGCAGCGGCTCGTCCCGGTCCCGCCGCCAGGTGAAGCTGTTGCCGCCACCGCGCGCGATGAGCGTGTCCCCGCCGTCGCGGACCCGCAGCCGTCCGAAGTCGATCGACTGACTCAGGTCGAAGGGCACCGAGAGCCCACCCGAAGAGCACACGACCTTCCCAGCCTTGTTGTTGGCTTTCCAGCGGCCGGGCTTGGGTGCCAGCAGTTCGAGCTCGAACGTGCACTTGACGGAGTCGTCCTGATCCAGGCCGACCGTGGCCGATCGACCGGCAGCGAGGCTCACGAGTGGGCCGTCGGACTCAGTGCAGCTCGACTTCTTGACCTTCCAGCCCTCGGGCAGCTCGGCCAGGTCGACCGACCACGGACCCCAGCGAAGTCGCTCGGAGGCAGCGCCACGGACCGTCAGGGCCGACGCGTTCGGTTGTCCGCCGGTGGGTACGACCGCGTACTGGAAGCGGTTCTCCTCGCCCGACGGCTTCGTGATGGTCTCGATGTCCAGCTGGCCATAGACGAGCTCCACGGTCCAGACGCACGTGAACGTCCCACCGACCCGATCGGGATCGGAGATGGTCACGGTGCCGCCTTCGTCCCACTCCACCCTGGGAGCCTGAAGACGCGCGACTGGCAGCACGGGAGCCGGATAGGCCGCGAGCTCTGTCGGGGCACCCGACATCGGCAGCGCTGGAGGCTCGGTCGCCGGCAGGACCACTGTGGGCGACGCCCCCGAGCACCCCCCTGGACCTCCGGGCGAAGCCGGCACTGGCACCACTGGCTGTGGATACGCCGTCGACTCCCCGGGTGCCGAGGCGATCGCAGGGCCTCCCGAGGCCGTGAGCGTGGTCCAGCCCGAGCACGAGCAGGTCGTCGACTTGAGCTCCCAGTTATCGCCCGGGTCCGACAGCGTGATGACGCGATCCTGGGCGGGCAGGGTGACCTCGAACCCGCCCTCCAGCGCGGGTCGGGGCACGGCGATGCCGTCGAGGTTCCCATCCGCACCATCGGGCTTCTTGTCGTCGGGCGCTTCGACCAGCAGATCGAGACGGACGTCGGCCAGGCAGGGTGCGGACTCGGTCGCCGGTGCGGGCGCGACTGGCACGACCGGACCGGGTCGGCCGGTCCACTCCATCGGACGCGTGAGGTCGAGCTCCCCACCAGGCCCCATCCGCGTGTTGCCGGCTGGACAGCGTCCACCTCGGTCATCACGATATGGCTCGGTCGGGTCGTACGCCGGCGGATCGGCATCCCCGACCGGCAAGACCGGCTCCGGGGCACTCGACAGCGCTGGGCTGCCGAAGATGAGCGTCGCTGCGATGACAGCGAGAAGGCTGCTGGTCTGTCGCTTCATCGGAGGAACCATACCGTTCTCCTTGTCATCTGACCGTTCACGCTCGCGGGCAGTCGATCCGCGCCGGGCTCGCGCCCTCGAACAGATGGCCCTCGATCGTCGCGAGCACGCAGCGGCCGGCCGCCGAGCCAGGGGCAGCGACGGCGTAGGGGTAGACCAGATGCCGATCCGCCCGGATCGTCAGTAACGAGGCACCTTCGAGATCCTCGACCGCACGGAGCGCGGCGGAGAAGGGTGTGGCTGGATCACCGGATGCGGTCAACACGATGATCGGTCCTGCCCCCGCCCCGTCGAAGGGACCCGCGGCGGACAGGGACGCTTCGGGCACCATCGCGCACAGCCCGATGGGTGGCAGGTCATCGGCCGCAGGCGGCGACCACAGCCACGCGCCGAGGCGAGGGGCCGCGTCGGCGATACGTTCGGCCAGGGCCTCCAGGTCGTCGGTGGGGAGCTCGGCCCAGGCAGCGCCATCGTCGGCACAGACGATGGCCATGTACGTGCCAAGGTCGAGCCCACTGGCTTCGAACTCGGCGCGGACATGGTCGGCCATGCTCAGCAGTGGGCGGCCATCCCCGCGGGCCGCGGCGGCGATGGCGTGGAGCAGTCGGTCGCGCTCGCTCGGCCCACGCAAGAGGGCGCCGGTGATGGCCTCATAGGCGTCCGCCTGTCGCAGGGTGCGCCCGTGCCCTGCTGCGAGCGGTGTCTCGTCCAGCGTGACGAGCAGGTCGTCGAGGGTCGCACCAGGATCAGCTCCTTCCAGGGGGCAACCGTTGCGGAGCGCGCACTCGACCAGCAGCTCGTCGAGCTCCCGCTCGAATGCGGTGGCCTGCTCCAGCTCCCATGCGGGCGGCGACAGGTTGGGGTCGCTGTAGCCATCGAGCACGACCGCCCGGGTGTGGTCAGGGAACGTGCTCGCGTAGCGCAGCGCGACCTCGGAGCCGTAGGACCAGCCGATCAGGCTGATCTGCGTCTCGCCCAGCGCCTGACGGAGCTCCTCGATGTCGAGCACGGTATCGGCCGTCCCGACGTGGGGAAGCAGCGCTCCGTGCGTCTCTCGGCAACCGGCCGCCAACTCGCGGATCCGTTCATCGAGCGCGTCACGCTCCGCCGCGTCGTCCGGGGTGCGGTCGAGGTCGCCATAGGGGTCCCACTGGGGGATGCACGTGATGCTCGTCTCTCCCGAGGTTCCGCGCGGGTCGAAGCCCACGATGTCGAAGCGGGACGTGATCGAGGGCGGGTGTGCCTCCGGCGTGACCCAGTCGGTTCCACGCTGGCCGGGTCCACCGGCGATGGCGATGAGCACGCCCAGGCGTTGCTCGGGGTCGGATGCCGGAAGGCGACGGACCGGCAGCGAGACCGAGCGGCTGTGGCTGTCGTCGCGGTCGAGCGGCACGTCGAGCACGGCGCATTCCACACTCGGTCGGTCCGGGCATGGCTGCCACTCGAGATCCGTCGCCGTCGCGATCGGGGTACCGGTGAGCGCGCAGACGAGAGCGACGATGCCGACGAGGTACGTGTGAGCCGGCGTGGCTACGGCAGCTCCTGGAGGCCGAGCTCGGCGAGCGACTCCTGCATGATGAAGAGCCATGCCGTATCGCCGCGCACGTAGACGAACGCATCGTCAGGGCCCAGCTCCACGGGAAGGTCGACCTTGACGACGTCCTTGCCACCCAGGGTCAGCGGTTCGGGGGCCGTGGGCTCCGCCCCGAGGGTGACCGCCTGGGCCGAGACATCGGCGAGCACGGCAGCGAGCACCTCATCCTCGGTCGCGTCGGCGATGCGGACGGTCGCCAGTCCGCCGAGCTGCGGAAGCGTCGCGGGGTCGATGATCCTCTGGTAGGTGTACTCGAGGTCCTCGACGGAGGCACCGGCCACATCGAGCATGGCGACCCACTGCTCGACCTCTTCGTCGGTGAACGCCGACTCGATCTCCGAGCCAGCCACGTCGATCGACGTGTACCAACCCAGGCCCTCGATGAGCGGTGGCTCGTCGGCCGGCCGGTCGGTGGACGCATCCTGCGCAGCCACCGCGAGCGGCAGGCTGACCGCCAGCGCGGCCATCAGCGCGACGCTCCTCCAATGTGGATGGTATTGCATGATCGACTCCTTCTCCGCATCGGTGGACGGGGCGCCCACCATACCGAACCGACGGCGATCGCCGGGCCGCCTCGTCCGCGATGTCTCGCCGGCAGCGCCGCAGAACATCGGGCGCATGGTGCGCGATGACATCCGCGCCACCCTCGCGGGTGAGGGGCCAGTGCGCGTCAGCACGCCGAAGAGCGGCTGGTCCGCTCCCTGCGGCCGTCGATGGCAAACTGAGCGTTGCCCGGCGGCTGGACTGCACTGACGATCTCCGGGTCCCCAGATGGAGACGAGACGTTCGACCATGCAGCTCCATGACGCCGCAGGCATCCTTCGCGATGGCGGCACCGTGGCCTTCCCCACCGAGACGGTCTATGGGCTGGGCGCGAACGCGCTCGATCCCGAAGCCGTGGCGCGCATCTTCGAGATCAAGGGCCGTCCCCGCTTCGACCCCCTCATCGTCCACGTCGCCTCGATCGCGCAGGCTCGGCCGCTGGTGCGCCGCTGGCCCGCCGCCGCCGATGCGCTTACGCGGCGGTTCTGGCCGGGTCCGCTCACGCTCGTGCTGCCCAAGGCCGACGCGATCCCCGACATCGTCACGGCCGGCCTGCCCACGGTCGCCGTGCGCATGCCCGCCCACCCGCTCGCACAGCAGCTCATCGAGCTGGCCGGGGTCCCGGTCGCGGCGCCCAGCGCCAACCGTTTCGGGGGCATCAGCCCGACGACCAGCGAGCACGTCCAGCGGCAGCTTGGCGATGCGGTCGACCTCGTCCTCGACGGTGGGCCGTGCCGGGTGGGTGTCGAATCGACGGTCCTCGGTCTGGCCGGTAGCGGTCCCGAGCTGCTACGCGCCGGCGGCACGCCGGTCGAGGAGATCGAGCGCCTCATCGGTCCAGTTGGCCGTCCAGCGGCCGACCCGGCCCTGCCCACATCGCCGGGCCAGTACGCACGCCACTACGCGCCTCGCACGCCGCTGACCGTGTGCGATGACTGGCGCGAGGTGGCGCTCACCGGCCGGACGGGGCTGCTGACGCTGCGACCACCCGCGGCCGCGACGCCATTCGAGGTGGTGGAGGTGCTCTCAGCGCGCGGCGACATGCGAGAGGCGGCCGCCAACCTGTTCGCCGCGCTGCACCGGCTCGATGCCCTCGAGCTCGATCGCATCGTCGCCGTCGGCGTTCCCGATGCCGGTCTGGGACTGGCCATCAACGATCGCCTGCGTCGTGCCGCGCACGAGCGCGCTGACGTGGTCGACGGGGTCGCTCCGTGAGGTACGTCATCCTGCTGGCGGCCGTGATCATCCAGGTCTGCCTCGGCGGCATCTACGCCTGGAGCACGTTCGTGCCCTACCTGGTGGACGACGTCGACCTGACGGTCACGCAGACACAGATCGTCTTCGGTCTCGTGTTCGGCGTCTTCACCGTATCGATGGTCTTCACCGGCAGGCTCGTGGAACGACGGGGGCCGCGGTTCGTCGCCGGCTCCGGCGGACTCATCTTCGGCATCGGCTACCTGGTCGCGTCGCGGCCGGATGGGTCGTTCCCGCTGATGCTGCTGGGCATCTCGCTGCTGGCCGGTATCGGGACCGGTGCCGGCTACGTCAGCGCGCTCACGACTTGCATGAAGTGGTTCCCCGACCGCAAGGGCCTGGTCACCGGCATCGCCATGGCGGGGTTCGGAGGCGGCGCCGTGCTGCTGGCGACCGTGGGCGAAGCCCTGCTCTCCGGCGGCATTGATGTGCTCACGCTGTTCGCCGCGATCGGCTTGGCCTATGGCGCGACCATCGTCATCGCCTCGACGGTGCTCCGCTACCCCGCGACAGCACCGGCGATGGTGGTCCGGACGGCCCCGACGCTCCAGCGGCTGGTGCGCGACCCGTTCTTCCTCGCGCTCGTGCTGGGGATGTTCAGCGGCACCTTCGCCGGCATGCTGGTC
>JBFLKP010000311.1:0-2961 GCA_040883225.1 Candidatus Limnocylindrales bacterium
ACGAACTCCCTGACCGTGGCCCTGCTGGGGACAGCGCTGTCGGTGCCCATCGGCACGGCGGCCGGCTATGCCTTCTCGCGCTTCGACTTCGTGGGCAGCCGGGCGCTGCTGCTCCTGCTGCTCCTGACGCGAGCCGTACCGGGCGTGGCGCTGAGCCTGCCGCTGTTCCTGCTCATGCGCAACATCGGGCTCATCGACACCGTGCACGGTCTGGCATTCGTGTACATGGCGCTGAACATCCCCTTCACGGCATGGCTCATGGACGGCTTCTTCCGGCGCATCCCGCGCGAGCTCGACGACGCCGCCTACGTCGACGGAGCCAGCCACTGGCAGACCTTCTGGAAGATCGACCTGCCGCTGGCGCTGCCGGGACTCGGCGCCGCGTCGGTCTTC
This sequence comes from Candidatus Limnocylindrales bacterium, assembly GCA_040883225.1. Taxonomy (GTDB): domain Bacteria; phylum Chloroflexota; class Limnocylindria; order Limnocylindrales; family CSP1-4; genus JAFMJV01. The sequence continues at coordinate 394 of JBFLKP010000311.1, forward strand.
GCCTTCCTGGCGTCGTGGAACGAGTACCAGATCGCCTCGGTCATCACCAAGACGCCCGTGTCCAAGACCTTCCCGGTGGGCCTGTCGGACTTCACCACACAGTTCACCGTGGACTGGCGCGGCATGGCCGCGATGTCGGTGCTGATGATGATCCCGGCCATCCTGTTCGTGCTGGCCATGCAGCGGAGCCTGACCAAGGGCCTGACCTTCGGCGCCGTCAAGGGATGAACGCATGACGAACTACGAGCCCAAGTGGCGCATCGAGGCCGGCGCCGGACGAGATCTGCGCATCGGCATCATCGGCGCCGGCGGCATCGTCTCGGGTGCGCACCTGCCGGCCTATCAGGCGGCCGGGCTGCGCTTGAGCGCCATCTACGACATCGACCAGGAGAAGGCGGGTACGGTCGCGGAGCAGTTCGAGATCCCGGTGGTGGCCGCCTCCGCCGAGGAGCTGGCGCATCGCGACGATGTGGACGTCGTGGACGTGGCCGTCCTGCCCTGGGTCCAGCCCCAGGTCGTGGGCGTGGTCGCCGCTGCCGGCAAGCACATGCTCTGCCAGAAGCCGTTGGCCATGGACTACGCCACCGGTGTGGCCATCGTGGACACCGCGGAGCGCGCCGGCGTACGGCTGGCGGTGAACCACCAGATGCGCTGGGATGCCGGCATCGCTGCCTCCCGCGACCTCGTGGCCCAGGGGGTGCTGGGCCGGGTCACCGAGGCCCAGATCCAGGTCTCGGTCTCCACGCCCCTGCACATGTGGGCCTGGATCGCGGAGATGCCGCACCTCGACATCAAGGTCCACAGCACCCACTACCTCGATGCCCTGCGCTCGATCCTGGGTGACCCGGTGTGGGTCACCAGCATCCACGGGCGCTACCCCGAGCAGGACCCGGTGGTGGGCGAGACCGTGACCAAGACCGTGCTCGAGTATCCCGACGGCGTGCAGGCGCTCGTGGCCACGAACCACTACAACGAGCACGGCGAGCCCTACGCGGAGTTCCGCGTCCTCGGCACCGAGGGCACGCTGCAGGGCACGATCGGCCTGATGTACGACTATCCCAACGGCCGGCCGGACACCCTCGCGCTCTACCGCGAGGGCAAGGCCGTGCAGTCCTTCGAGTTCGACACGATGTGGCTGCCCGACGCCTTCCTCGGTCCCATGAGCGACCTCATGGACGCCATCGCGAGCGATCGCGAGCCGGTGACCGACGGGCGCAGGATGCTCGCGACGCTGGCCATCGGCGAGGCCGCCTACCGCTCGGCCGAGGAGCGACGCAGCGTGCGCCTGACCGAGATCACCGGCGTCGTCCCGTGACCGGCCAGGGAGGCTCGCCCAGCGCGGTCTTCTCGATGCTGCACCGGGCCTTCGGCGATCCTTCCATGGAGGCGGTGTTCTCGGAAGGGGCCACCGTCGAGGGCTGGCTCCGCACGGAAGCGGCGCTGGCCCGGGCCCAGGCCGACCTCGGCGAGCTCGAGCCGGAGCGCGCGGCGGTCATCGCCGACGCCTGCCGCCTCGACAACATCGACCTCCCGGCATTGTGGGCCGAAACCGCCAACGTGGGCTACCCCATCCTGCCCCTTGTGCGCCAGCTCACCGAGCGGCTGCCCGAAGGCTCGCGCGGCTCGCTCCACTACGGAGCAACCACGCAGGACATCATGGACACCGGCCTCAGCCTGCAGCTGGCAGCCGCCATCGACCGCCTGGTCAACCTGACCGACGAGCTGGGCGACGCGCTTGCGCAGCAGGTCGAGGCCCACGCCGCGACCGTGATGGCCGGGCGCACCCATGGCCAGCAGGCAGTGCCCACGACGCTGGGCGCCAAGCTGGCCACGTACCTGTGGCAGGTGGCGCGGCTGCGTGCAGGGCTGCCCGACCTTCGCGACGCCGTCTGCCTCGTCAGCCTCCACGGTGCAGCTGGCACCTCGGCCGGTCTCGGCCCGCGCGCTGCCGAGGTGCGCTCGGCCGTGGCCGACCAGCTGGGGCTGCGGGCGCCGGACGGTCCCTGGCACGTCACCCGCGACGGCCTCGCCGACTTCGCCGCGACCTGCGCCCGTGCCGCCGCCGTGTGCGCCCGCCTGGCGCGCGAGGTCATCGACCTCTCACGCACGGAGATCGGCGAGATCGGCGAGTCAGCGGGACATCACCGCGGCGCTTCCTCCACGATGCCGCAGAAGGCCAACCCCATCGACTCCGAGGCCATCGTCGGCCTTGCCGTCAATGCGACCGCCGCCGCGGGCACCATGTACCGGGCCATGGAAGCCGGCCACGAACGCTCGGCCGGGGAGTGGCAGGTCGAGTGGCACAGCCTCCCTCAAGCAGCGGTGCTCGCAGCCGGCTGCCTGCTGGTGGCCGTACGGATCGTGCGCGACATGCGGGTCGATACGGAGCGTATGGCCTCCAACCTCGAACTCGAGCAGGGACGGACGCTGGCCGAGGCCTACATGTTCCAGCTGGCCCCCGAGCTGGGTCGGGAGGCGGCCCACGACCTGGTCTACGAGGCGGCCCTGGCCTCGAAGTCCCGTCGCATCGAGCTCGAGCAGGCGCTGCGGGAGGTCGCGGCTGGGGAG